>CAYJLO010000069.1:0-15991 GCA_964370835.1 uncultured Desulfovibrionaceae bacterium | reverse complement strand
ACAACCGCGCCTCTGTGGACGCCAAGGGTGTACCTTACAACAAAGATAAAGCCGTAGTGGCTTGGAAAGACGGTAAATGGATTGGTGACGTCATCGACGGCGGCGGCGCACCTGGCACCAAGCATCCCTTCATCATGACCAAGAACGGTGTGGGCACCCTCTTTGGTCAAGGTCTTGTGGACGGTCCTTTGCCCGAATACTACGAGCCCATGGAAAGCCCCATCAAAAAGCACGTGTTCTCCAAGCAATTTAACAACCCTGTGGCCTATATCACCCCAGGCGTTAAATTGTCCAAAGACAACGAAGCCTTCCCCTTTGTGGGCACCACCTACCGCGTCACCGAGCATTGGCAAACAGGTCTTATGACCCGCCGCATGTCTTGGCTCGTGGAATGCGAACCCCAGCTCTTTGCTGAAATCAGCACAGAATTGGCACAACTCAAAGGCATTGCCAATGGCGACAAGGTAAAAGTATCTTCCATCCGTGGTGAAGTTACCGCCGTGGCCATTGTCACCGAGCGCATCAAGCCCTTTATGATTGAAGGAAAGCCTGTGCACATGGTGGGCTTCCCTTGGCACTTTGGTTGGCTCAATCCTAAAGACGGTGGCGACTCTGCTAACCTTCTCACCCCAGCCGTGGGTGACCCCAACGTTGGCATCCCCGAAAGCAAAGCCTTTATGGTAAATATCGAGAAGGTAGGTTAATATGAAAGCATTCTTTGTTGACTTAACCCTGTGCACGGCATGCCGCGGCTGCCAAGTGGCCTGTAAGCAATGGAAAAACTTACCTGCAGAACAAACCTCCAACTGGGGCTCTCACCAAAACCCCAAAGATCTTTCGGGTAACACCTTAAAGCTTGTGCGCTTTAAAGAAATTCCCAAAGATGAAAAAGTTGATTGGGTGTTTTTTCCCGAGCAATGCCGTCACTGCATCGATCCGCCTTGCTATTACGCAGCGGAAGACGTGGAAGGCTCCGCTTACATTGACGAAACCACCGGTGCCGTGGTCTTTACTGACCTCACCAAGGACGCAGATTACGCATATATTCGCGAAAACTGCCCCTACGACATTCCTCGTCAAAGAGAAGATAAAGTGGTTACCAAGTGCGACATGTGCAACGATCGCGTTCTTGAGGGTAAACTCCCCTCTTGCGTGCTCACCTGCCCCACAGGTGCCATGACCTTTGGTAATGAAGAAGACATAAAGAAAATGGCAGAGGCTCGTTTGGCCGAAGTGAAAGGCAAGTATCCCCAAGCGGAACTTGGCGACATCGACTCCGTGCGCGTCATCTACCTCTTCCCTTATGCGCCCACCGAAATATTCGATAAGGCCATAGCAGAAGTACAAACACCTAGCCCCATGACGCGCCGTAATCTTTTCGGCATACTTGCAAAGAAAAAGCCTGCATAGATAATATGTTAGCTTTATAGACTCATTATTGGGGGGGGAATCTTTTCTGAAGAAAAGGTTCCCTTCCCTACCCCGCTTTGCTCTCGATTTACGTAATTGCTCACTCTTCGCAAACGTAAACGCCTTCGGCGCCCTTTAGATCGGCCTTCCCAAAAACTTTATGGGCGAATCTCACTTCTGCTCTGTACTAGCACCTTGCCCGCATCCCAATTATACTGTGTATATATTCATGAAGTAAGACTTTTATATAAAAATAGTGCATCAACCATTGTCAATGCACTCCAAAAATAAGAGTATCTACCAACACTATAAACTCTTGTTTTTATAATGTTTTTTTACTTTTTCGCGCAAGAAATATACACCACAAAAAGAAGGTATTGCGAAAGCTATTTTTCTAAAGCTTTTTGACGAAAATTCAGCCCCTCAGTATCCATACCGCGTCCGGCATCATATATACCTACCACATCGGTAATGACGCTTGTAGTATGAGCTCGGCGTGAATAGCGAAACATATTTTCATAATCCGCTTCGTACTTATTCCCAAGCCAGCCTTTACAACGCGTCACCACCAGCTCACGCGATAAGCAAAGGCAAAGCGGGTCTATATTGCAGGGGCGAATAAGGGGTTTATCTGCTTCTTCCACAGGCAAATAAGGAATGGCATGGGCTCGCGACACATCAATACGCGCCACAAGCATTTCCACATGGGGGTGGGATTCATAAATGTGTATGGCTTCAAGGGTGAGTCTATTATCATCATCATGAAAGATAACACGCGGCGCACGGGAAGCCTTTAACAAAGCATGACGCAGGGCATTTCCAAAATCATTGTTACTGGGTAAATCATAATAGCGCACGCAGGGATAAGAGCGAACCCTTTCCCCACGCACGCCGTCAAAACCCACAAGAATTTCGATATGTTCTTCTTTAAGGTCGGCATAGTGCAAAGCCTCAAGTATGCCATCTATGGCATAGCCAAGAGCCTTTGGTCTATCCCCACGGCTGGGAATAATAAAGGAATACTTTAACATTATGCCCTCAAAGTTTTTATACGCGTACTTGTCCTGAACCAAAGACCACAAATTTTGTGGTGGTAAGCTCTTCCACGCCCATGGGCCCATAGGAGTGAAGCTTGGAAGTGGAAATACCAATTTCAGCACCAAGACCCAATTGCCCACCATCATTGAAACGTGTGGAGGCATTCACCGCCGTCATGGAGGCATCCACCTCACGCATGAAACGCATGGCATGGGCATGATTGTTGGTGCAAATGATTTCTGTATGCTGAGAACCGTACATGGCAATGTGTTCCATGGCGGCGTCTAAAGAAGGCACCACACACACGGCAAGAATAAGAGCATGGAATTCTTGCCCAAGGTCACTTGCTTGCTGAGGAACAGCAGTTTTTCCCAAAAGAGGAAGCGAAGCCGCACAAGCGCGAAACTCCACACCGGCAGTTCCAAGCTTTTGCGCCATGAGCGGAAGCAGCTCGGGTGCTTGGCTTTCATGAATAAGAACGCATTCCAAAGCATTGCACACGCCTGGGCGTTGCACCTTACCATTATAAATGATTTCCAAAGCTTGGTTTGTATCGGCACTTTCATCAATATAAGCATGACAGACACCCATGTAATGCTTCAGCACGGGCATGGTGGCATCTTGAGCCACGGCGCGCACAAGGGCCTCACCGCCACGGGGAATAATCACATCAATATAGGCATCAAGCTTACACAATAAAGGCACAGCGGCTCTTTCCGTGGTTTGTAAAATTTGCGCCGCATGTTTTGGCAATCCGGCTTTTTCAAGGGCGGCATGCAACAGCTCTGCCAAGGCCATATTGGAATGAAGAGCCTCAGAGCCACCACGTAATATCACAGCATTACCGGCTTTTAAGCAAAGAATGGCCGCATCGATGGTTACGTTGGGACGCGCCTCGTAAATCATGGCAATGACGCCCAAGGGAATGCGCATCTTGCCCACTAAAATACCATTGGGTTGTTGCCATTGCTTTGTCATGGCACCCACAGGATCCGGCAATTGCGCCACATGATGACACGCGCCAATCATATCATCGATGGTTTCTTGTGTGAGACGTAAACGATCCAAGCGCGCAGCGTCCATGCCCTTGGCTTCGGCATTTTGCAAATCCTTAGCATTGGCAGCTAAAATACTTGCTCTTTCACTGCTCAAAAGCTCTGCCAAGTGGGTAAGCGTGAGCATTTTTTGCTCTGGGGTAGCCCCCATGAGTTTACGCGCGGCTTGTTTGGCTTGTTGTCCCAGTAAGGTAATTTGAGATTCTAAACTTTGCATATTCCATCCTTTATATGGCGGCATCCAAAAGGAGATTGTCGCGATGAATAACTTCTTGATAATGGGCATTGCCTAAAACGGCTGCCACTTCATGCCTTTTTAAACCCATGATACGTTTAATTTCGGCGGCAGAATAGTTAGAAAGGCCCACGCCAATGGTACGCTGCGCTGTATCTGTCGTAGTCGTTACAATGCGTACCAAACTCCCCTGTTGAAAGCTGCCTTCCACCGCAGTGATACCACCTGGCAAAAGACTGCTTCCTTTTTCTTCAAGGGCTTTGGCCGCACCGGCATCGACCAAAATGGTTCCCGAAGGTTCCGATTGATAGGCCAGCCAAAACTTACGACGAGAAATACTACTGGCTTTGGCACACACCCATGTACCACGGTGCTTATCTTCCGCCTTATCTTCTGTAAAGACGCGACGAACAATATCATGCTCGCGTCCCGGCAAAATCAGCGTAGGTACGCCAAGCTGTGCCACACGTTGTGCGGCAAGCAATTTAGAATACATGCCACCGGTACCCACAGAAGTTTTTCCACCACATAATTCATTCAAGTCGAGCAAATGTGCACCTTCAATACACGGCATAATGGCAGCATCATCGTACTTATCGGGGTTTTTATCTAACACGCCGGCGGCAGAAGTAAGATTAATAAAAAGATCCGCCCCCACCAGATTAACCAACAGGCTGGAAAGGCAATCATTATCGCCGAATTTCAACTCTTGAACGGAAATGGTATCGTTTTCATTAACCACCGGTACCACCCCCCAAGCCAATAGCTCAGCAAAGGTATTGCGCGCATTGAGAAAGCGCTGACGCGAACGTAAATCATCACGCGTGAGAAGTACTTGCGCCGTACCAAGACCATGATGTGCAAAGGCGGTATCGTATTGTTGCATGAGGCGACTTTGCCCCACAGCGGCGGCGGCTTGTTTGGCAGCAAGGCCAGAAATTTCCGTATGGGCTCCATCAGCACAACATTGGCGCAAAGCCGCGCGCCCTGCAGCCACAGCACCTGAAGAAACAAGGATAATTTTTCTTTCTTGATTTTTTGTATTGGCCAAAGAACGAATAAAAGCGAGCTGAGCCACAATATTTTGTAAAATTGGAACATCAAGACCTTGCGCATTGGTGAGGACAGCCGAGCCCACTTTCACCACTATGCATTGCGCATCTTGAAGACTTTGCCATTTTGTATCTTGCCATTTCATAGCTATAATATTCCGTAAAAAAAGTTCGTGGATAGAGTTTCTTTATTCATAGGCAGTTTTAGGTGTAGTGACAAGTTGAAAATGCTTTAGAAACAAAAAAAGCCCTGCATATGCAGGGCAAAATTTGTGGGGCGAATGAAGGGGCTTGAACCCTCGGCCACCTAGGCCACAACCAGGTGCTCTACCAACTGAGCTACATCCGCCGTCGAAGAGTAGTTCTACAGATGTTGCCCCCTTTTGGCAAGCTTTTTTTTATTTTTTTTGCATTTTTTTCCAGTTTCACAAAAAGCAACTATATTTATTTACTTTTTTGCAAAAGATAACTTTTGTGGCACAACAATGAAAAATATGAGAATTTGCAGTAATATGCTATGGATTTTTACAGTAAAATACATTATGAATTGGGAAATACAGCTAGGGAGAACATATGCAGAGTTTGATTATTGAGGGTGGCGTTGCGCTTAAAGGGGATATTCATGTAAGTGGCTCCAAAAATGCAGCACTTCCCATTCTTTTTGCCTCCATTTTGACACAAAGCCCCACAACTTTCTTAAACGTACCCAATTTACGTGATATTCATACAACTGTTAAGTTGCTTAATATCCTTGGATGTGAGGCGCATTTTGAAAATGGCAAAGCTCTTGTAACTCCGCAAACGTTGACCCCCGAAGCACCCTATGACTTGGTGAAAACCATGCGTGCCTCCATACTCTGTTTGGGGCCGCTACTGGCATGCATAGGTGAGGCTAAAGTAGCTTTGCCTGGCGGCTGTGCCATTGGTGCCCGCCCTGTGGACCAGCATTTAAAAGCCTTTGAAAAAATGGGCGCCACCTTCGTTTTAGAAGACGGCTATGTACTTGGGCAATGTAAAAAGCTTAAAGGCGCACATATCATCTTTGACATGCCCACCGTGGGCGGTACAGAAAATGTACTCATGGCAGCCACATTGGCTGAAGGTGAAACTATTTTAGAAAATGCCGCCAGAGAGCCAGAAATCATTGACCTTGCCAATTACCTTATTGCATGCGGAGCACGTATTGAAGGTGCCGGAACCAGTATCATACGCATTCAAGGAGTCAGCTCCTTACAAGGCGTAGAATACTCCATAATGCCTGATCGCATTGAAGCTGGAACCTTTTTGGTGGCAGCTGCCATAACTGGCGGAGACCTATGGGTGAAAGACTGCCCAAGCCAAGCTCTGGAAGCTGTCATTGAAAAAATGCAAGTTATGGGTGTGCACTTTGAGCAAAAGGGACAAGATGTACGTGCTTTTTGTCCAGGGGGCTTACAAAGCCTCACAGGCACAGATATTTGTACACAGCCTTATCCGGGATTTCCCACCGATATGCAAGCTCAGCTCATGGCTCTTATGGTTTTATCCAAGGGCAATTCTGTGGTGGAAGAAAGTATTTTTGAAAACCGTTTCATGCATGTGCCGGAATTGGTACGCATGGGAGCCGATATAAAAATTTCCGGTCGCTCTGCCACAGTGCGTGGCGTAAAAACGCTTAAAGGTGCCCCCGTCATGGCGTCAGATTTACGCGCCAGTGCAGCTTTTGTTCTTGCTGGCCTTGCTGCTCAAGGTAGAACCCGTATTCAGCGTATTTACCACTTAGATAGAGGCTATGAACACATCGAAAGTAAATTACGAGCTGTGGGCGCCCGCATTGAAAGGGCTGAAGATTAAAAATCACCATTTGTGTAACTGACAGATTACTTTAATATCTTTATAAAAAAACAGTTAGTCAGCACAAGAACATGGTACCAGAGCAAGTCCAAAATATTTTTTTGGCATAGTGATACAATATAATTCGACTCATGACGAATTGTGTGTTATACTCAAAGATGAAAATAAAAATGGATTTTTATACAACGTTGCTATGCCATGGCAAACTGGCTAGTGCATGTTTTTTATATTAGGGTAATCTAGCTGGAGGAAATATGAAGTTTTCAACACGAACACGTTATGGTTTACGTTTTCTTATACATTTAGCATCCAGTCCACAGGGACAATTGGTGCAATTAAAAGAATTGGCAAGAGAAGAAAATATTTCTGCTGGCTACTTGGAGCAAATCGTACGTTCTTTAAAACCTCTGGGGATTATGGAATCTGTGCGTGGTGCTGCCGGCGGCTATGCTCTATCACAAAGCCCTAAAGAAATTACTTTAGAAGATATTTTTACCCACCTTGAAGGGGATATTTCTCCCGTTTCTTGCATCAGCCCTTCCAGCCCATCGTGTTCACGTTTTGATGTGTGCACCACTCGCTGTTTTTGGCAAGATTTGGACGTTCACGTGCGTACCTATTTAAGGGGGATGACATTACACGATTTCATGATTACTTATGGTATTGGTGAAAGGTGTAGTATAGATGAATAAGTTTTAGCCTTGTAAAGCTTAGCACATTTTCACTTTATCTAGTCTTTTATATAGTAAGAGACTAGATAAAGTTTTCTTATGTGTGCTAGTTTTATTAAGGATTTAGATATAAGGAGATAGTATGTGGGAATATACCGATAAAGTGCAAGAGCACTTTTTACACCCTAAAAATGTGGGAGCTTTAGAAGATGCCAACGCCATTGGCGAAGTGGGTAGTCTTGCTTGCGGCGATGCTTTAAAACTCTTTTTGAAAATAGAAAATGACCGTATTGTGGATGCTTCTTTTCAAACCTTTGGTTGCGCCTCTGCCATTGCTTCCAGCTCCGTGCTTACAGAAATGGTAAAAGGCCTCACTGTAGAAGAAGCCCTTGCTGTGACCAATAAAGATATTGCTGAAAAATTAGGTGGCCTGCCCAAAGAAAAAATGCACTGCTCCGTCATGGGACAAGAAGCATTGGAAGCTGCCATTCGCCATTATCGCGGCGAGCCTTCCGTTCCCCATGCCCATGAGGAAGGAAAGCTCATTTGTAAGTGCTTTGGCATTACCGATGCACAAATTTTACGCGCCATTCGTGAAAATAGCCTAAAAACTGTGGAAGAAGTCACCCACTATACCAAGGCTGGCGGTGCATGCGGCGATTGTATTGAGCAAATAGAGCAAATCATCGCTGAAGAACTTGGTAAACCCACCTTACAAGAAATCACTCCGGCAAAACCTGCGCATATGAGCAATATTCAACGTATGCAACTCATTGTAAAAACCATTGATGAGGAAATTCGCCCAAAACTCATGCTTGACGGCGGTGATATTGAGCTGGTGGACGTGGATGGAAGCACCGTCTATGTTACGTTACGAGGACGCTGCGCACAATGCCGCTCCAGCCAAGTGACCATTAAGAACTTGGTGGAAAAAACATTGCAAGAACATGTGGAAGCCGCCATCACGGTGCAAGAGGCCTAAAATGAAAACCATATATTTAGATAACAATGCCACCACCAAGGTAGCCCCGGAAGTTGTGGAAGCCATGATGCCGTACCTCAGTGATTTTTACGGTAACCCTTCCAGCATGCATACCTTTGGCGGCCAAGTGGGCAAAGCAGTAAAAGAAGCTCGCGAACATGTGGCAGCGCTCATTGGAGCACAAGCTGATGAAATTCTTTTCACCTCTTGTGGTTCTGAAAGTGATAATACGGCCATCATGTCTGCTTTGCAAAGCCAGCCCACCAAGAAGCATATTGTTACCACACGTGTGGAGCATCCTGCCATATTAAATCTGACCCAACATTTGGAACACAATGGCTATGAAGTGACTTATATTCCTGTGGACTTTAAAGGCCGCATTGATATGGACGCTTACGCCGCATCTTTACGCAAAGATACCGCCATTGTTTCTGTTATGTTTGCCAACAATGAAGTAGGTAACATCTACCCTATTCAGCAAATGGCAAAAATGGCTAAAGAAAAAGATATCGTTTTTCACACCGATGCTGTGCAAGCTGTGGGTAAGGTTGCCATGGATATGGCCACCATGCCTGTGGATTACTTGGCCCTTTCCGGCCATAAATTACATGCTCCCAAGGGAATTGGCGCCCTGTATATTCGCAAAGGCACCCGTTTTCGCCCCTTCTTACGTGGTGGACACCAAGAACGCGGTCGCCGTGCCGGTACAGAAAACGTGCCTTACTTCATCGCCCTTGGTAAGGCTGCACAAATGGCTAAAGCCCATATGGATGTGGAAAATGCCGAACTTGTGCGCTTGCGTGATATGTTGGAGCAAGGTCTTACCAATGCCATTCCTGACAGCGTCGTCAATGGCGATACGGAAAGCAGACTACCCAACACCTCCAGCATTGCCTTTAAGAATATTGAGGGCGAAGCCATTTTGCTCATGTTGGATAGACTTGGCATTTGCGCCTCTTCCGGCTCTGCGTGTACATCTGGTAGCTTAGAGCCCTCACATGTATTGCGCTCCATGGGTATTCCTTTTACCTATGCCCATGGCTCCATACGCTTCTCTCTTTCACGTTACACCACAGAAGAAGAAGTACAATTTGTCATAAAAGAGATGCCCGCCATCGTTAAAAGATTGCGCGACATGTCGCCTTTTGGTAACTAGTATACAGTAACGTAAAAAAAGGTGAGGTACGCCCATGCAAAGTAACGAACTTGTGTCTCCTGAAGTGGATCAATGGCTGGCAGAATGGACTGTGGATCCTTTACGCGCCAAGGATGCTTTTACATCCTTTTACGATTGGCTCAAAGCCGAAGGCATGCTCCTTGATTTTAAGGCTCGCCCCGGCATTAGCTATTCCTTACGCGCCAGACATCCACAACAGCAAGATAGACCGCTTTTTGTGCTTATTGATGTGGTGGATGATGATGCTGAAGAGCGTTGGCTCTCCGTATGTTTTTATGCCGACATGGTGCAAGATCGCGAAGAACTCGGTGACTTTGTCCCCGGTGGTCTCATGGGCCTAAACGCCTTGTGTCTTAACCTTGAAGAAGATGACAAAGCCATGTGCGATTATATTCAAAATCGCCTCATGGAAGCGGCCTCTGTAGCTAAAAAGTTTTAAGTTTTAACACCATATTATAATGAAAAAGCCCTTGTATCTTTTGGATAGAAGGGCTTTTTGCTTTAAGCCCCTGTGTATATTCGTACACTAGGGCCCATTTTTATTAATTTTACCGTAAGGCGTAGCTTACAAAGAATACACTCTACCGGGCTCATTCACTATATAGCCGCCAAGAGCCAGAAGCTTTTCCTTAAAAACTGGGCTTTGTAAAATATGCAACACTTTTTGCACCATGGGGCTTTCCATGGCATAGTCGGGAACAATAAAGTCATATTGCTCCACACACACGGGGATAAAGTCCAGATTGAACATCTTTGCCGCCGCATAAATGCCCATGCCCACGTCAGCTGAACCCAATGCAATTTGCGCCGCCACGGAGGTATGCGTAAATTCCTCACGCTCGTAACCATAAATTTTGCTAGCATCAAGCCCTGCGCTTTTATTGCTATAATCAAAAAGAATACGTGTACCGGAACCTTTTTGTCTATTCACAAAGCGAATACCCTCGGCGTATAAATCTTCAATGCTAGCAATATTTTTAGGATTTCCTTTGGCCACCATGAAACCTTGCTCTCTGCCGGTCACTTCTATAAGTGACACACCGCCTTGCGGGAAATATTTCTTCACATAGGACACATTATATGAGCCATCTTCTTCATCCAAAAGATGTATGCCGCCCAAATGCGCTTCACGACGCTTCACCGCCATGATACCACCCATGGAACCGGCATGGGAAGAAATCATATGCAAAGCATCATCTTGCACATGCAACATATCGCTCAATTCATCCAGCAAAGGATCATGACTGCCAATGGCCACCAAAGAGTTTTGAATTTTGGCTAAAGGCTGCAATAAGCGAATGGATACATCCTCACCGGCAGCGTAGCCTTCCACACCGCGAGGTATGGTCATGATGCCATCTGCTTTCATGAAGGAAGACACCACCCCGCTACCGCGTTGTAATGGCGTTGCAATATAACGCCCTTCCACATGGCCCATGCGCACACGCACAAATTCCTCATATTTCACACCGGAAACAATGGGTCGAGATAAAGTAGCTTCTTGCTCAAGGGTCGGTGAAGAAGGACTTTTGGTAAAGAGCTCCATGAGAGGTTTAAGCAACTCTTCAATGACGATGATACCCGACACAGGATAACCCGGCACACCAAGGATAACTTGATTTTTCCTATGTCCCAAAATGGCAGGCTTACCGGGTTTAATGGCTATGCCATGATACACCACTTCGCCCACATTTTTTATGCTCTGCACGGAAAAGTCTTCTCGTCCTGCCGAAGATCCCGCATTGAGTAACACCATGTCACACTCTTCAAGAGCTGTTTCAAGAGCCGCCGTAATGCCATCGAGCTTATCCTTACAAATGGGATATACCTTGGGCTCTGCGCCCCAATCTCGCAACATGGCAGAAAATATGGCAGAGTTAAACTCCATAATATCACCGGATTGAGGATTATCTGAGGGAGGAACTATTTCATCTCCCGTGGGGATAATGCCCACCACTGGCTTTTTCAATACTTCCACAGTAAGCACGCCGCCGGCCAACATGGAACCTATGGCTGCAGGATTTATGGGCGTATGCGAAGGAATAATCATTTCCCCTTGGCAAATATCTTCGCCTATTTGACGCACATGCTGAAAGGGCACTGCTGATTGAAAGATCTTCACGGCGTCTGCATCTAGGCGCACAATGTCTTCCACCATGATAACAGCATCAAAACAATCGGGTAAAGCATCACCCGTATCAAGCACCATGTACTGATTGGCACTCAAAATAACAGGCGTGGTTTCTGTGGCACCAAAGGTATCTTTTGCCACAACGGCAATACCATCCATGGCGCTGGCATTATAATGCGGTGCACAAATGGCGGCATACACTGGCTTTGCACTCACCCTATGGCAAGCATTCACCACATTAATACGTTCTACCCCTGCGCCAAAACCATTTTCTTTAAGCACTTGTACATATTTTTCCTTGGCTTCTTGCAAAGGGATATTGGTAA
Source organism: uncultured Desulfovibrionaceae bacterium (assembly GCA_964370835.1). Lineage (GTDB taxonomy): Bacteria > Desulfobacterota > Desulfovibrionia > Desulfovibrionales > Desulfovibrionaceae > CAYJAD01. The sequence continues at coordinate 4,081 of CAYJLO010000069.1, read as the reverse complement.
GATATTGAAAAGACATATACACTCCTAAAATAAGTAAACGGTTATGGGGGTATCCTTAGCATACCCTTCGCAATCTTCTGGTATAATAAAGTAACCTTGCGCTCCAGCAAGCATGGTTATGAGCCCAGATTTATTCCTAATGGGCTGCGCCCTGCATACTCCCTGCTCTTCGCTCAAATGCACAGGTACAAATTGTAAGCGCCCATGATTGGCTTCCACAGATTCCGCAAGGTACGCCTGCTTGTGGGCTTTAGGCAATTCTTTGCCTGTGAGGCATTGGAAAAGATAATACACCAAACTTGTGGCCACGAAAAACACCGCCACAGGATGCCCCGGAAGACCAAAGACGGGCTTATCCTTAATTTTTCCCAAAATGGTGGGTTTGCCGGGCTTTAACGCCACGCCGTGAAAAAGTACTTCCCCTTGTGAGGCTATGACATCGCTGGTCACATCCTTCACACCAACGCTACTGCCGCCGGAAATGAGCACAACGTCGCATTCAGCACTGGCTTTAGCCACAGCGGCTTGTAAAAGCTCTTCTTTATCCTTAATAATGCCATAACAAATGAAGTTCTCACCATGGGCCGTCACCAAGGAAGCCAAGAGCGAGGTATTCACCGTGCGCACTTGTGCATTATTGGGCTTTTGGTCTATGTCCACCAGCTCATCGCCCGTGGTGATAATACCCACGGTGATTTTTTTCTGCACGGGAAGCTCGGTTATACCCAAAGCTGCCATGGCACCAATGTCTTTGGAGGTTATGCGCGTACCTGCTGTGAGCACCAATTTGCCAGGGTACACATCATCTCCCTTAAATACCACATGCTGCTGCGGTGCCACGGCTTTGAGTATACCTATGGTGCCATCGCCATAATCTTCGGTATACTCCACCATTTGCACAGCGTCTGCCCCTTCAGGTAAGGCTCCGCCCGTGGCCACACCAACACAAGTGCCTTTTTGTAAGGTAAGGCTTGGCTCTTCACCCATGAGGATATGCCCCTGCACAGGTAACATGGCAGGAATACTATCACTACTCCCAAAGGTATCCGCTGCCTGCACTGCATAGCCATCCACCGAAGAGCGATGAAAAGATGGCACATATTCTTCAGCACAAATATCTTGTGCCAAAACGCGTCCCAAGCAATCAAGTAAAGGCACATTTTCGCTTTGAGCTTTTCCTACGGTGCTCAATTGCGGAAAGTTGCTTTGAATAATGGCGCGTGCCTCGGCCATGGTTTTCAGTGTAAACATAGATAATCCTTTTAAAAGCAGAGTAAAACAAGATACGTTTTTACGTGTTTTATGTAAGATATAAACGGCAAGAGTAAAAAAGACCTTCACCCATTACAAAGACAAAAATTTCTGCCTCGTAGATAGTATCGTCAAATTGTGCATTTTTGAGTTTTATCAAGGAAGATGACCGTGCTTTGAGGGAGTGTATAGAGGCGTACATAACCGAAAAAGCACGTGAACTCTGACGCAGAGAAAACCCAAAAGGCACATTTGACGACACTATCTAGGGTATTTCCTTCAAAAATGTATCAAATATATAAATTGGCAAAATGGTAGTGTCAAGCTACTGTTTCGGCAAATTATCTGTAAATTTGCTCAAACACTCGACAATTTCATAAGACTATGCCATGCTAATCGCCATGTTTTATTTTTCATACAATAACCACTATAGCTAGGAAAAGGATAATATATGAGTATTGGCAGTTGGACGCATGACGAATTTATGGAGCAAGCTAGAAAATTTCACGGTTACCCCGCACCTGGGCTCATCATAGCCGGTTATATGGTAGAAATGGCACGCAATGCTCTCCCCGACGGGATCTTATTTGACGCCATTAGTGAAACGGGTCAATGCCTCCCCGATGCTGTACAACTTCTCACACCTTGCACCGTGGGTAATGGCTGGTTACGCATATATAACTTTGGCCTCTACGCCTTAAGCCTCTTTGATAAACATACTGGCACCGGAGTGCGTGTTCACTTGGATGTGGAAAAACTTGGGCCCTATCCCGAAATTCGCTCTTGGTTTTTAAAAGAAAAAACCAAAGCCGAACAAGACACCGAAAAATTACAACAAGAAATTCGCGAAGCCGGACAAAACATCCTCACCTTACGCCCCATCCAATTGTTAACTTCTGCCCTTGGCCATAAAGGTAAAGGCGCCATTGTACGATGTCCTCTATGTGGTGAGTGGCACCCTGCGCCTTTTGGCGGTATATGCCGCTCTTGCCAAGGGGAATCTCCTTATGAAAAGGGCCCCGGCTTATCTTTTAGCGGACCAGAACTTACCGCCGTACCTGTGGAAGAAGCCGTGGGGCAACATGCCTTGCATGACATGACACAAATAATTCCCGGAGAAACAAAAGACGCAGCTTTTCGTGCAGGCCAAGAGCTGAACATAGGCGATGTGTGCCGCTTGCAACAGATGGGTCGCAGCCGCATCTACACGGCGGAAAACGCCTCCAATCAAGAAGATTGGATTCATGAAGACTCTGTGGTGCAACAATTTGCCCTACATATGGCTGGAGACGGCATTGTGGTGGAAGGCCCTCCGCGTGAAGGCAAGGTTAATTTCAAAGCTGCAAAAGATGGGCTTTTATGTGTGGATACCGCACGTTTAGAACGCTTTAACCTTATCCCCGATGTCATGTGTACCACAAGACATAGTATGACAGTCATCAAAGAAGGCACACGTTTAGCCGGTAGCCGCGCCATTCCTTTATATTTAGCGAAAGATAACTTTGTCAAAGCCATGGCCACCTTGGAAGAAGGCCCTCTTTTCAGCGTACTTCCCATGCGCCAAGCTAAAATAGGAATATTAGTCACGGGCACAGAAGTTTTTAGCGGTCTTATCCAAGATAAGTTTGCTCCCATTATTACGCAAAAAGCAGAATCCTTACAATGTAAGATCGTCAAAACTCTCATTGTTCCCGATGACGCCACACAAATAACTCAAGCGGTGCATGAACTCATGGTAAGTGGTGCAGATCTTATCATCACCACCGCCGGCATGTCTGTGGACCCCGACGATGTCACCAAAAAAGGCTTACTGGATGCTGGCCTTACCGATGAACTCTTTGGCATACCGGCTTTACCGGGAACCATGACCCTTACCGGACGCATTGGTCACGTACAAATTTTGGGAGTTCCAGCATGTGCTTTGTATTATAAAACCACTGCCATTGATCTTATTTTACCACGCCTTTTGGCTCAGCAAAACATCACACGCCTTGATCTTGCTCGCATAGGACATGGTGGATTGTGTATGGAATGTAAAAGCTGTCAATTTCCCAAATGTCCTTTTGGCAGATAAAAATATGTAAATATTTTCTGCTGTATGGGGAGTTTTAACTCCCCATACAGCACACCTTGCAGTAACACTCTCACAACCACCACACATCACACATCTTTTATTAAATTTTATTCCATAGTTTTTTACTATTAATTTAGCATGTGAAAACAATATTTTACCTCCAAAAATATTGCCATGCATTCTTATTTTACGTATTCTCGTTGGGTCTAAATACTAAGGTGCATATTGGTTTTGCACCTTTTCAAAACCTGGAGGAAGTATGAAAAGACGTGCCTTCCTTAAAATGTCTTGCTGTATCGGCGCTGGCTTTGCCTTAAGCGGCCTTGGCGTAGACATTTTACAAGCGAAAGAATTCGCCATGGATATGAAGCGTATGGACGCTGTCAAATCTGCGAAACAATCCACATCCATTTGCTGTTACTGTTCTGTGGGCTGCGGACTTATCTGTAGCACCGACGTTAAAAGCGGCAAAATCATTAATATAGAGGGCGATCCCGAGCATCCCATCAACGAAGGTGCTTTGTGCGCCAAGGGTGCCGGCATCTTGCAAACCACCGCCGTCAACGAGCATCGTTTAACCAGGGTGAAATATCGCGCCCCGGGTAGCGATCAGTGGGTGGAAAAAGACTGGGACTTTGCCATCGAGCGCATCGCAAAGCTTATGAAAGCTGAGCGCGATAAGTCTTTTGAAACCAAAAATACCAAAGGTCAGGTAGTGAACCGCTGTGAAACCATCTCGCTCATGGGCAGTTCCAA
>CAYJLO010000068.1:0-16134 GCA_964370835.1 uncultured Desulfovibrionaceae bacterium | reverse complement strand
GCATTTTGGTGACGCTTTTGCGCCGAAAGGATATTTTTGCGTAAACGAATGGACTCTGGAGTTACTTCCACCATTTCGTCTTCGCGTACAAAGTGCAGTGCAAATTCCAAAGTCATGGGACGCACGGGCGTAAGGGTCACGTTTTCGTCCTTACCGGAAGCACGCATGTTGGTGAGCTTCTTTTCCTTACATGGGTTCACGTCGATGTCGTTTTCGCGATTATGCTCGCCCACAATCATACCTTCATACACAGGCACACCGGCAGGAGTGAACAATATACCGCGTGGCTCAAGGTTAAAGAGCGCATAAGGCACGGCAGAACCGGATCTATCACACACAATGGAACCACTGAAGCGTGTGGGGAAGTCGCCGCGCCATTCTTCATAACCGGCAAGCAAGGAATTCATGATGCCTGTGCCGCGTGTATCGGTGAGGAATTCATCACGATAACCAATGAGACCGCGAGAAGGCACGCTAAATTCCATGCGCACGCGACCAGTGCCACCGCTCTTGTCGTTCATGCAGTTGAGCATGCGACCCTTGCGCTGGGCAAGCTTTTCGGTGACCACACCCATGAAGGTTTCGTCGCAATCCACATACAAATGCTCAATGGGCTCAAGCACTTTGCCTTCTGGGGATTTTTTCAAAATAACTTCGGGACGACCCACGGAAAGTTCGAAACCTTCGCGGCGCATTTGCTCGATGAGAATGGCCATTTGGAATTCACCACGACCTTTCACCAAGAAAGCATCACGGTCGGTGGTTTCTTCCACGCGCACGGCAACGTTACGCAAAGCTTCCTTGGTAAGACGGTCCCAAATGACGCGAGTTTGCACAAGCTTACCTTCGCGACCGGCCAAGGGAGAAGTATTAATGCCAAAACGCATGGCCACGGTGGGCTCATCCACGCGAATACGTGGCAAGGTGCGTGGATTTTCCTTGGTACAAATGGTATCACCAATGGTCACATCTTCCAAACCAGCAAGCACCACAATGTCACCTGGCTCAACACTTTCTGCTTCTGCCAAACGCAAACCTTGATACACTTGCAGCTTGCTTACGCGAAAAGGCTGCACGCTGTCATCGGGGCCCATGCACAAAAGGGAGTCCTTGGCATTGAGCTTACCATGAATAATACGGCCCACAGCCATACGACCAAGATAATCGGAATAATCAAGGTCAGCCACCAGCATTTGGAAGGGCTCGTTTTCATCATAAGCAGGACCGGGGATATGCTTGATAATGGTATCGAAAAGCGGTGCTAAGTTCACGCGCTCATCTTCAAGACCGTGCATGGCAACGCCTTCACGACCGATGGCGTAGAGCACGGGGAATTCCAATTGTTGTTCATTGGCATCGAGGTCGATGAACAGGTCGTATACTTCATTGAGCACTTCTTGTGGACGAGCGTCTTTACGGTCAATTTTATTGACAACAACCACAACAGGCAAACCGGCTTCCAGGGTTTTACGCAACACAAAGCGTGTTTGCGGCAAGGGACCTTCAGAAGCGTCCACCAATAAGATGGCACCACTGGCCATGGACAGAGCGCGCTCCACTTCACCGCCAAAGTCGGCGTGGCCGGGGGTGTCAATAATATTAATTTTTACATCATTCCAAGAAACAGCACAGTTTTTTGCGGCAATGGTAATGCCACGTTCACGCTCAAGGTCCATACTGTCCATAATGCGGTCATCCACTTGCTGATCCACGCGGAAAACGCCGCTTTGACGGAAAAGTGCATCCACAAGGGTGGTCTTGCCATGGTCAACGTGGGCAATAATGGCCACGTTACGTAAAAATTGATTGTTTTGCATAAGTTTCTTTGTGTAAAAATGTTTTGGTTATTTTTTAAATAGTTAGCACACATTCGGCACTTAATAAGGCCATCATCAACGCCCATTACGCCGCCGTGCCGCTTCCTCTATACCCTGTGTTGCCACGGCTCACAAGATTTTTTATGCTGTAAACCTTGATATTTTCAAATTTGTGCCGATAGATAAAATGAGTCCCTGTAAATGGTAAGCTCTAAAGAATGTTTAATAGCGGCACTTTCATTGACCTCTCACTAGAGAAATTTTCCTCACACTTAGTTTTGACATTTGTTAAAAATATGCCTAGAATACTGTAAACGATTTCTGCTTTTGTATTTTTTATGTGTTGGGCAAAGCCTCAATAATTCAACACCCCACAAAGGCTTTTAATAGAGGATTTTTATATGGATATAGCAACCCTAGGTGGCATGCTCGGAGGCCTTGGCCTTGTACTTGGTTCTATCTTTATTGGCCCGCAACCAGGCAACTTTATTGACATCCCCAGCATCATGATTGTTGTGGGGGGGACTCTATCCTCTATTATGGTGTGTTTTCCGGCAAGTGAGGTGAAGCAAGCCTTCGGGGCCGGCATGAAGGCCTTTACGGCCAAAGATGCGCCCGCCAGCGACGTGGTGGCCACCATGGTTAAGATTGCAGAGATTAGCCGCCGTCAAGGTATTATCGCGCTGGAAAAGGTGCAAACAGAAAACCCCATTCTGAAAAAAGCCACCCAGCTCATTGCAGATAGTGCCGACCCATCGCTTATTCATGCCACCGTGGCCATTGAAATCACGTCCATGAAAAAACGCCACAATATTGGTATTAGCGTATTTACACGTCTGGCCTCCTTGGCTCCTGCCATGGGCATGGTGGGTACGCTCATCGGTCTTGTGCAAATGCTTGCAAACCTTTCTGACCCTGCCGCCATTGGCCCGGCCATGGCCGTTGCTATTTTGACCACCTTCTACGGCGCGCTCATTGCAAACCTTATCTTCATTCCCCTTGCCGGTAAGATGAAGGCCAGAAGTATGCAAGAAGAAATGCTACTCATGATTATCTTTGAAGGTGCCAAGTCCATTTTAGAGAATAACAATCCTAATTTAGTATATGAAAAATTGTCGTCCTTCTTACCACCCAAGCAACGTAAACCACCCGAGAAAGGTAAATAATATTTTTGTCACACCCATAACAGCTAATGCATAGGAAGTCATATGAGCGATGAAATGTTAAATTCCTCTGACGATGATGTGGATGAGGGTGAAGGCTGGCTTGCTACCTTTGCTGATATTTCCATGCTTTTGCTGGTGTTCTTTATCTTGCTCTTCTCGCTTTCTTCGGTGGAGCAAAGCAAGTTTTTAGCCACGGTGGGTTCCATCAAAGGTGCCCTTGGCGGTGATGCCAGCTCTCTTGCACACAATGATCCCACCCAGACGGCGGGCTCCTTGCATGAAGAGGTAAAAAGACGTAAAGAGCTCATCGAAGCGCAAAAGCAAACTTTTAACGATATACGAAGCTTTTTGGTTCAAAATGGCGTGGAAGGCCAAGTGGGAGCTGTGCTTGATGAAGGCACCATCACCTTGCGCTTGCCAGGCAAAGTACTTTTTGGGGCCAATGATACTGAATTAAATGCAGAGAGTCTGAAAATTTTAGACGTTCTGAAAGATATTTTTGTGAAAAGACGTGAACAACGTGTAGATATTCGCGGTTACTCCGACGACACACCTGTTGTGGATAACCCGCGCTTCAAGGACAGTTGGGATTTATCTGCCTTACGCGCCGTCACTGTTTTGCGTTACTTGCTTGCGCAAGGAATTGAAGCTGACAGATTAACGGCCACGGGATATGGCTCGCTAAACCCTCTTATGCCTAACACCACTGAGGAAAATAGGGCACGCAACAGACGCGTGGAATTTGTCTTACAACGTGATGTAACAAAGAGTCCGTAATGTCAAAAGATACGAAGTATGATTTTTCTTTAGAAGACGATGAGCAAGGGCAAAGAAATGCCTATCGCGCCATGGTGCAAGGCATTGAAGCCCGCATCAACAATGGCAAAAACGTCTATGAAGTTGTGGATATCAGCGTAACCGGCTGTGCCATTCAATTGCCGCAAAACATCAACTTAGCTGAAGGTGCTTCCTTTCACGTACAATTGGAAGTACGTGGGCGCACCATTTTAACAGCTTTGCGAGCCAAAGTAATACGCGTTACACCCAGCGGTATCGTGGCTTGTAATTTTGCAGGTATCAATGCACGGCAGGAATATGCTCTGGATAAATTGGTATTAGAAATTCAAAAACGTTATATCGAAGCCAGTAAATTATAAACCTTTTTGTGCAAAGTCTTTACTCTTTTGTTTAGGCTTTGCACTTTTGCGCGCTTTATAAATATACTGCATAGAGTAAAGGGAATAGAATGGATTTAACAAAAGAAAAGGTTCTGGTGGCCAACCGCGGTGAAATTGCCATGCGCATCACGCGTGCCTGTCACAAACTTGGCGTAGCCTTTACCTGCATTTATACCGCAGAAGATTTTGCCTCAGGCCATGTGCGCCTTGCTCGCGAGCTTGGCGGCGAAAAAAGCCTCTATCAAGTGGCTTCCTACCACGATGGCAACGAAATTGTGGCCGTGGCTGACGATGCTGAATGCACCGCCATACACCCAGGCTATGGCTTTTTTGCCGAAGACTTTCGCTTTGCACGTCGCGTGACCAAGCGTGACCGCAAGCTCACCTTCATCGGGCCTTCTTGGAAAATCATCCGCGAACTTGGTGATAAAATCAACACCAAGCGTCTTGCCCGTAGCCTTGGCGTTCCCACGGTGCCCGGTTCTGACCGTCCCATCTATGATGAGATGGAAGCGGAAAAAGTAGCTCGCTCTGTATTTGAATTTCAATTACAACGCGGCATTAAGCAACCATTGGTGCTTGTAAAGGCTTCCGCCGGCGGCGGCGGCATGGGCATTGAGGAAGTGTACGACATTGACAACTTCCGCTCAGTGTATCGCCGTATTCGCAACTATGCTTTGCGCCAATTTAAAGACGAAGGTGTGCTCATTGAACAGCGCATCATGGACTTTAACCACCTTGAAGTGCAAATTGTTTCCGACCGTACTGGCAAAAACCCTGTGCATTTTGGCACGCGTAACTGCTCCATTCAGTCCACAGGCTTGCAAAAGCGCATAGAAATTGCTCCAGGCTTCGACCCGCAAAACATCAAATACACCTTTGATGCTGCGCAAGTTTTACGTGATATCATTCAATATTCCCTCACCATGGCTCGTAGCGTAGGCTATGACAACGTGGGCACATGGGAATGGATTGTTACCCGCGATGGCGAGCCCTTCCTCATGGAAGTGAATACTCGTATTCAGGTGGAAAACGGCGTATCTGCTCGTATTTCCAGCGTGAAAAATCGCATGGAACTTGGCGAAGTGGACCTCATTGCCGAGCAAATCCGCATTGGCCTTGGTGATCCTTTGGGCTACTCGCAAGAAGATATCTCCTTTGAAGGCGTGGGCATTGAGTACCGCCTCATCGCTGAAGATCCCGATAACAGATTCTCCCCTTGGGTGGGAACCATCGACAGCTATGGCTGGCGCGACCACGATTGGCTCACCATGCTTACGCACGTGCCCACCGATGGCCCTTATGTGATCCCCACCGAATTTGACCCCAACCTAGCTTTGGGTATCATTTGGGGTAAGGACATTGAAGAAGCCAAAGCCCGCGGCGTGGACTTTTTGGACACCATGACCCTGCAAGGTCACACCACTGCCGGTGAAGAGCTCAAGTCCAATATTAACTTTTTACGCGCCAACACAGGTCGTATTCTTAAATTCTAAGAACACCCCTCTTTGCGCACCATTTACAGCAGACGCACTGCATAAAAAGGTCTAACATGGATAATTCAATAGAAAAACGCTTGCAAAGCCTCAATGACAGGCTCACATATATACAAGATGTTTTTACCGACAAACATCAAGATAAAGTACAGCTTTTACGCGAAAAGTTAGAGCAACTCACCGCACGCCTCAGCGACGGAAGCGCCCAAGATCCACACACAGAAATGGTCACCTTGGAAGAGCTTTTTGTCTTCATGGAGCGTAAGCTTGAAGCAAAAATCACCCCCATGGATAAGGTGCGCATTGTGCGTCACCCTCAGCGCATGTGCTTGCGTGACATCTTGGAAAACGTGTACGACAACTTCACCGAAATCGGTGGACAAGACGAATACAGCATTGACCCAAGTATGCTCATTGCCAGAGCCATCATCACTCGTCGTCGCGGTAAGAAGACCTATAACCAATCTGTTATGGTTATTGGTCAAGAAAAAGGCCACGGCGCAGAGTTTCGTAATGGCGGCTCCGTAAAACCTTGGGGTAATGCCAAGGCTTTACAATACATGCGCGTTGCTGAAGCCGAAGGTATACCAATTCACACCTTCATCTTCACCCCCGGTTCTTACCCTGTGGAAGACTATCCAGGCGCAGCGCAACAAATTGCACGTAACATCTACGGCATGGCCAAATTGCGTGTGCCTGTGGTGGCTGTTATTTCTGAAGGTGGTTCCGGCGGTGCTGAAGCCATTGGCCTGGCCGACAAACGCCTTATGCTCTCTCACGGTTACTATTCGGTTATTTCTCCCGAAGGTGCAGCCGCCATTGAAGGTCGCATCAAGGCCGGTCAGCGCGCCACACCTGAGCTCATTGAATACTGCGCCGAAGCCTTGCACATCACTGCGCAAGACAACCTTCGCGCCGGTTATATCGACCAAATCATCCAAGAGCCCCCCTTGGGCGCTCGTCCATCGCACTTTGATTTTTACCGCACTTTGCGTCAAGAAATCATCCGCTCCACCGATGAAGTGGTCATTTCCAGCCGTAAGCTTCCCGGCCTGCGCGGCATAGCCATTTCTCGCCGTCGTAATCCCGACGTGAATCTTGAAGAAAGATACATGCGCTGGGCTTTAACCTCCGGCAACAAAGACCGTTTGGTTCGTTTGCGCCAAGAGAAGTTCTTAAAGCTTTCTCGTTCCGCCGCCCGCGACCGTCGTCCTTGGCATGTGAAGTGCTGGTTAAAAGTGGCCGGTGCCGCTTTAACACGCTGGAATAAAATCAAATATGACTTTTATCGCAACCATCAGCGCAAAGTCACTTTCTTCTGGGAAGAAGTACAAAACGAATTCTCCATGCTGAAAAAACGCGCCAAGGCTCCTTTCAAGCGTCTTGGTGGCAACACCAGTCAGCCCGTGAACACCGAAGAGCTTACCAAGCTCTCCACATGGAAGGATGAAGGACGCGTGAGCCGTTGGAATTATATTTCTCCACGCTATAAAAACGACCGCACCATCACCTGCCCCAATGCCGCCAAAGACGGTTGCCTCGACTTATGGGGTCCCGACTTATTTGGTGAATTTGCCGGTGTGTGTAGCTATTGCGGCCATCACTTCCCCATGGAACCAGAATGGTATGTGCGCAACGTCTTTGATTCCGGCTCTGTGTTTGAATTCAACAAAGCCATCGAAGCCGGCAACCCCTTGGGCTTCAAAGACTTTGATAAGCGCATCCACGATGCACAACAAAAAACCGGTGCCAAGAGCGGTTGCGTCACCTTTGAAGCGTGCATTGATGGCGTAAAAGTCATCGTGGCCATGCTCATGGGTACATTCCGCGGTGGTTCCGTAGGTGCAGCCGAAGGGCAAAAATTTGTGGAAGCGTGCGAGCTTGCCATGAAAAAACGCTATCCCTTCATTGCTTACGTGCACGGCACAGCCGGCATTCGTATCCAAGAAGGTACACACGGCGTTATCCAAATGCCCAGATGTACCGTGGCTGTGCGTCGCTACATTGATAACGGCGGCCTGTACATGGTATTATATGATACCAATTCCTTTGCAGGGCCTGTGGCATCCTTCCTAGGTTGCTCGCCTTATCAATTTGCTGTGCGCTCTTCCAACCTTGGTTTTGCAGGGCCCGGCGTTATTAAAGAAACCACGGGCATTGATATTCCACCAAATTATCACAGCTCCAGCAATGCGTTGACCCGCGGCCATATTCAAGGCATTTGGGACAGACGCCATATCCGCGCCAATTTAAAGCAAGCTCTGCTGACCATTGGCGGACGCAATGTATATTACCGCTAATTTGAGGAAATAGTATGCTTGATGTAACTGCATTACTCGACGAAATAAAAGCTTCTCCCTACGAAGAAGTGCTGGTGCGCGCACCACATACAGGTCAAATTACCTTTGCCAACATTGAAGAAGGCAGCAAGGTACACGGCCCCCAAGGCATGTGGAAAGAAAAGCCCGGCACAACTCTGCTCACCATCGACCGCGAGCGCAATCCCAAAACCATTTGCGCCCCGGAAAAGGGTGAAGTTTGCGCCATTCACAAAGAATTGGAAGGCCAATTTGTGGAAGCCGGCACACCGCTTTTAACAGTGCGCCACTTTCTCACCAAGGCCGAAGTGCAACAAAAAATCCTTAAGCGCACCTTGAGCCTCTTTGAAGCTCCCGAACGCGCCAAGTATTACTTCACCCCAGAAGTGGATAAAAAAGTACGCGCCTCCGGCTCTCGCGCTGTCACCGTTACCGACGGCATGGAGCTGTTCATCATGTCTCGCATGAAGCGCGAAGCGCCTCTGTATTACACCGGCCCCGCCGGCGTCATCTACGCTGTGTACTTTAAGCACACAGAAAACGTAGACGCAGGGCAAGCCCTCATTGGCATTTGTCCTCCTGACCAATTGGCCGCCATTGAAGAAGTGGTCTTGCGCGTGCAAACCGAATGGCAAGAAAAATAATAAGGGCCATGGTATAATCATATGGGTAAGGCATTACAAATACGCGTCAGCGCTGTCACTTGGGACCAAGGTCTTCCTGAAAAGCTTTGGCCAAGGCTCACAGAGCTGGCTGCCAGCGTGCCCAGCAGTGAAAAAAAACTTGGGGTGGTAGAGATTGTCTACCGCCTCCATGATGGCCTACAATTTATGAAATGGCCCCAAGAAAGACACGAAGCCTTGGGTGAAAATATAAAAAAAGCCCATGCCACCGTCAAAGACTTGGAAAAGGCTCTGGCCGACTGGGACGCACGCAAAGCCAACACCCTCAGCGATGAACTGGAAGACATTCTAGAAGCGCTGGAAAGAAATTATTGCTAACCTACTGGAGTAGCTATGTTAAACAAAGTTCAAATCATCGGACGCCTTGGCTCTGACCCCGAATTAAAATATTCTCAAACCGGCACGCCCATGTGTAACCTCAGCGTGGCCACCGACGAATCCTACCAAGATCGCGACGGCAACAAAGTACAACGCACCGAGTGGCATCGCATTTCTGTATTTCAACGCTCTGCTGAAAACTGCGCCACCTATTTGGCCAAGGGCAGTCTTGTATACGTAGAAGGTTCCTTGCAAACACGTAAGTGGCAAGACCAAAACGGGCAAGATCGCTTCACCACAGAAATCAAAGCTCAGCGCGTGCAATTCCTCGACAGAAAGGGCGAAGGCGCACCTGCTGGCGGCGGCGGCGGTGGATATCAAGCACAAGGTGGCTACCAAGGTGGCCCGCAAGGCGGCAATCAAGGTGGTGGTTATGGCAATCAGCAACAACGCCGTTCCTATGCCAACCAAGCTCCGCAGCAGAACACTGGCCCCAACGAAGATATGGGGTCGCCTTTTCCTTCCGAAATGGATGACGTCCCCTTCTAATAATCTGTTGAAAAAGGGGTATGTGCTGCGTCAGGCTCGCTTTTTACTCAGGTTACGTATGTCTCTATACGCGCCCTTCGTAAAAAACTTCGCCTTCCTTGCATCTACCCCTTTTTGATACAGATTATTGCTTTATAGATATGGTTTTATGTACTTTGGGAAAGATGACAATCTTTCCCTTTTTTTATACATAGAAAAGTACGTACTTTTTCCCCAAAGTCCAAACTCCTCACAACCTCACGCATTTTCTTGCAATGGTATAAAACACTCCATTGCCGCAAAGCTTTCATTCAAAGACAATGCACTATGGCCATAAAAAGTTTTTGGGGGATGGGTGAGAAGGCGTAGCCTTCGAGGGAAGGGAGCTTTTTACAAAAAGCTCCCTTCCCTAACAAAAAAACTCACACCTATAAAGCCACTAAAATCATTTCTTGCATCTTCTTAATCTTATCACGTAGCACAGCGGCCTGTTCAAACTCTAAATTGCGAGCGGCATCGCGCATTTCCTTTTCCCATTCTTGCACTTGCCGCGCCATATCTTGAGGCGATAAATTGGTGGGGAAATCACCGGCGGGAGCTGCACCCTTTTTGCCTTTTCCTTTGCCGCGCCCAGAACTTTGCTCAGCATCACCAAAAATGCTGTCAAAATGCGAATCCACACTTTTACGAATGGTGACCGGCGTGATGTTGTTCTCCGTATTCCATTCTTCTTGCAGTTGCCTACGGCGCGTGGTTTCATCCATGGCTGCCTTCATGGAGCGGGTGACTTTATCGGCATAAAGAAGCACCTTCCCCTCGGCATTACGCGCCGCACGGCCAAAGGTTTGGATGAGGGAGCCTTCTGAGCGCAAAAAGCCTTCCTTGTCTGCATCTAAAATGGCCACAAGGGATACTTCGGGCAAGTCTAAGCCTTCGCGAAGTAAATTAATGCCCACCAGCACGTCGAATTCTCCAAGGCGCAAAGCCTTCAAAATTTGCATGCGTTCGAGAGTGTCAATGTCGGAGTGGAGATAACGGGTCTTTACCCCCATCTGCTTACAATATTCGGTGAGATCTTCCGCCATGCGCTTGGTGAGGGTGGTGACAAGCACCCTTTCATTGCGCGCAATGCGGGCTCTGCACTCGCCAAGTAAATCTTCCATTTGCCCCTTGGTGGGACGCACTTCCATGAGCGGATCCAAAAGACCCGTGGGGCGAATGATTTGCTCGGTGATAATGCCTTGCGACTGCTCTATTTCCAGCTTACCCGGCGTGGCAGACACGTAAACGGCTTGCCCTATGAGATGCTGAAACTCTCCAAATTGCAGGGGTCTGTTATCCAAAGCCGAAGGTAGGCGAAATCCGAAATCCACAAGGGTTTGCTTACGCGAGCGGTCACCTTTGTACATGGCTCCCACTTGCGGCATGGAAATATGCGATTCATCCACAAAAAGCAGGAAATCCTTGGGGAAGTAATTGATTAAACAATGGGGCGGTTCCCCTTCTTTGCGACCATCCAGGTGACGCGTGTAGTTTTCCACACCATTACAATAGCCCAGCTCCTCCAGCATTTCCAAATCCAATTGGGTGCGTTGCTCTAGGCGTTGCGCTTCCACCAATTTATTTTGCTTTTGAAAAAGCTGTAAACGCTCGGCAAGCTCATCTCGAATATCACTCATGGCGCGCTTTAAATTATCTTGGGCCGACACATAGTGCGAAGCGGGATAGATGACGGTTTTTTCAATTTTACTGCCCACTTCACCGGTGAGGGAGTCAATTTCGTATATGCCTTCAATGTCATCGCCAAAAAATTCTATGCGCAAAGCCGTTTCATGATGATAGGCCGGAATGATTTCCAGCACATCGCCGCGCACGCGAAAAGTACCGCGGTGAAAATCGTAATCATTGCGCTCATATTGCACTTCCACCAAACGCGTCACCAAAGCGTCCATGGAGATATGCTGATCTATGGCTATGGGAATGACCATTTGCGAATAATATTCGGGAGAACCAAGGCCATAAATACACGACACCGACGCCACAATAATCACATCACGGCGCGTTAGTAGGGCATGGGTGGCACCGTGGCGCAATTTATCTATATTATCATTGATGGAAGAGTCTTTTTCTATGTAGGTGTCCGATGTGGGCACGTAGGCTTCTGGCTGGTAATAATCGTAGTAAGATACGAAATATTCCACGGCATTATCAGGAAAAAAGGCCTTAAATTCATTATAGAGCTGCGCCGCCAAGGTTTTATTGGGCGCAAGGATAAGGGCAGGCCTATTACACTGAGCTATGGTATTGGCCATGGTGAAGGTTTTACCAGATCCGGTGACTCCCAAAAGAATTTGATCCTTCACTCCCTGCTGAATATTGCTCACAAGTTGGGATATGGCTTGAGGCTGATGGCCTCTTGGCGTATAGTGGCTTTGCATAGAAAAAATTTGTTGTGACATATTTCATTTCTACCTTTGAGGAGAGTTTTCATGGAGTACAGAATCATCGCTTCGGACCCTTTTTTAGATCTTGAACGTGTGTACCTTATACAAGCCACACTCAAAAGCTTCAAGGGGCGGCGAGACGTTATCGTGTATCTTTTCCGTACAGACACCGGCGAAGAAGAGTTGCAAGAATTACAAAGCCTTGACCTTGTGGATAAAGCCACCAACGACACCCCAGAAGGTGCCAGCCCAGAAGATGCCTTGCGCTCCATTTTGGAGGCTTTCACTGCCAATGAAGGAAATCAAGTGCTAGACTATTTAAAACTACGCTATGAAGAACAAATTTCCGAAGTGGTGGTAAGCCCTGTGGAAATACCAGTGCCGCTGGGCATGGTGCCTTTTTCTGCCATTCCCGAAGGCAAAACCATGGGCTTCATACGCTTTGACGCCGTGGCCGATTATAATTTACCCTTTGTGGTACATGGCTTTTACAACCTTGATGCCCATGATGCCCTCATGGCAGAAGCCTAGTCTCTGCTAGACAGTACTACAAAGCCACAGAAGAACCCCAAAAAAGACTTCTTCTACACACCACATCATATATAACAAAAAAGCCCCTTCTGTTTATTGGCAGAAAGGGCTTTTTCATAGGCATATTCCTACAGCTTATTTGCTGCCGGATTCAAAATCACTCACATCGGGAGCGGTGTTGGGATTAGCTTGGCTCAAATCCAAAGGATAAGCCATGATAACGCCCTTTCTACTACCCACGCCCATGGCGCCGGGATGTGTATTTAAACCCACCACCAAGTCGATGATGCCGTCGTTATTTAAATCACCCACATCGGAGTTCACCACAGAACCACGAATGCGTCTGGTTTTCCACTTAAGGCCAAGACCTACGCCGTCCCAGTACAAGGCATGAATTTCGCCTTGGGGATACATGCGGTAATTTTCAAAGATTTCAGAAGCGGTGGACACGGGCTTATTGATAAGCACCACATAGTCGCCGCGACCTTCAAGGTCCACAGAAGTTAAACGCATGGGAGCATAGTATTGGCTTGGGATTTGATACTTCTTATCCACGCCAAGACCTTCAATGCCTTTATAGTGAACCATACCCACGGAAGAACCGGAGAACTTATCCATGGTTTGATGCATTCTTTGCTTTCCGGAAGCACCGTATACAGTGATGCGCTCTTCAGGGCTAAACATCAAAAGTTTGTCGCCATCGCCTTGGTTACCGGCAGGAAGCCAAGAGAAGTTGTATACGTTGGCACCGGTGGGCAAGTTAATTTTGCCACCAAGGGTTACGGTACCGCCATTGGTGCTGGCTAAGTATACGCCTGCACGGAAAAGCTTTACGCTATCCCAGCTTTGAGCCACAAGGGTGGGAGCATAGGAAGGAGCCATGGGCACTACGTTTAAGAAGTAGTGAGCAGGTTTTACATATTCGCGCAATGCGCTTCCATCATAAGCGTAGATGAAAGATAAAGGTCTGTTATCGTCTTCGCCAAAGGTGGCCACCACGAGTTTTTCACCGCGGCCAGACAAAGGAGCTTTGCGCAACACAAAAGCTTGGTTGGAAAGACCAAAAGCTACAGAAGCCTTTTCTTGCAATTTTCCATTGTTCCAATCATAAATATACAATTCATGATCACCAAGTACAGCCACTTCGGTAATACCATTGCCGTCAAAGTCACCCACGGTGAAGTCCACCATGTTGTAGGGCAATGCGGTACTGCGTAAACGGGAACCATCTTCAGTGCCAGAACCTTGATAACGGAACTGAGGATTCAAATAAACACCTTGTTGGGTGGTTTCGTTAACCACAATACCGGCATTCATTTGGTTCACAGGGCCACTACCACCGCCGCTGTAGGCAGGGGTATTTTGACGACGTGCAGGACGGTTAAACACTTCAGTGCCAAAACCATCGGCAATGTTTTGCACAGCCCCCACAAGGTTACCCACGGTGCTTTGTGCAGAGCGTTTCCACTCTTTACCGGCTTTATCGCGCATGGTCACATCTAAAGTGACATTATTATTTAAAACATTGACAGTACCCCAAGTCACATAATCGGCTCCGGCGCTTTTTTGAATTTGCGCAGCCATGGAGGCGGAAGTGGGGGCCTTATCCACACTCCCCTTAAAGAGTTCCACTTGACCTGGCCATACAAGGCGAGAAGATAAGGTTGAAGGTACAGCCTGACCGAGATACTTATAGCCCTCTGGGGCATTTACAGTAAAAGGTAATACCATGACGGACTTTGCAGCCAAGGCAATGCTTGCCCAAAGCAACGTCACCATGGCAACAAGGGCAATACGACATGTTAGTTTCATGAAAGTCTCCTTACTGTGCGAGAATATTCTCTCTAGTTACCGTCTTATACATTATACCTACCTGCTATAGCAAGCATTAGCCCCATAAGATTTCAAGCCAAAAAAACACGTCTATCCATCTATAATCATAGAAAATACACATAATACATTGAAAGCGTACAAAAATTTTGTCCGCCCCCCTTTCTGGTATTGCCTTTACACGCAGTATTTCATATGCTCAGCCAAAATAATTGCCCCAGAACTAAAAAAAGAGTATATATGTTACGTTCCTTTCGTCTTGTTTGTCAGCCTGCCTGTATTCCCTTGGTGGAAGCCCTCCTTAAAGCCGAAGGCTATGCCTTTGAAGCTGAACCCTTTTCCCCATGGTGCCGGATACTTACTGAAGAGCCACGCCCTTTAGGCTCTAGCCTTGCGGCGATTTTTGGGCTCATCTATATTCAAGATCGTTCCTCCATGCTCCCCCCCTTGGCTCTTTTGGATGAAAACACCACACAAAGCGAGACATTTTCTCAAAATCCTGCCATATTGGACATGTGTGCCAGCCCCGGCAGTAAAACGGGTTTTCTCGCGCAATTAGCAGGAAAGCATGCCATGGTGCTTGGCAACGAACCGGCCAAACCGCGCCTAGCTACCCTTCGCGCCAATATGCAAGGACTTTCCTTTGTACATGTGGGCACCTGCTCCTATGGCGGCGAAGCTCTGCCCCTGCAAGACGCAAGCTTTGACTTTATTCAATTGGACCCACCCTGCTCCGGCTGGGGAACCGTGGAAAAAAATCCCAACGTGCTCAAACTATGGCAAGGGGATAAAGTAAAGCCCCTCATTGGTTTGCAGCAATTACTTTTGCAAAAAGCATGGAATTTATTACGCCCTGGCGGACATGTGGTGTACTCCACCTGCACCACCAATGTGCAAGAAAATGAGGATCAAGTACGCTTTGCCGTGGAAGAACTGGGCTTTGAAGTGGTGCCGCTCCCCTTCTTTGAGGGCTTTGCGTGGGAAGATGCCACAAGCTATGGCCCCCATGGCGGCGGAACGTTACGCGTGGATGGTGAAAAATCCCGCGCTCAGGGCTTTTACATTGCCAAATTCCGCAAACCTCTACATTGCCCCGAAGTTACAAGGGAAGAAAGTGCCCTCTTTGAGCCTGAACTAACTTTACCTACCAGCGCGTTGGAAGCCCCCTGCACCGATATTTCTTTACTCCCAGAGGGACATATAGCTTTATTTGGCGACACGGCGCGTTTTATTCCTGCCATTGCCACCAGCATTTTGCCAGAAGCCTTACAATGGCAAGCGGCTCCTTTGGGCAAGGTCATGGGCGACAGCATTCGCTTAAACCCGCGCTGTCGTGCGCTTATGCCAAGCTCCCCCCCACAAGATGCCTTGGTACTGGATTCTTTAGCCAGTGTGCGCGCCCTCTTGCAAGGGCAAAGCCTGCAAACGGGCATTGCCGGACGCGAAACGGGTCTTTACCTCGACATACAAGGCCAAGCCCTTGCCCTTGGTAGAGTCACGCTGAAAAAAGGCCGCGCCCTTTGGTCAGCCAAGTAAATGACTAGGAAAATACCATTAAAAATCCCCTGCTAAAGAAGGCTTCAACTTTCTTTAACAGGGGATTTCTTTCTCATTTCCCGACTACACCTGGTAAGCATCATCAAATTATGATTTTTTGTGTTATATCAAGGAAGATAAGCATGTTTTGAGGGAGTGTATAAAGCATACATGACCGAAAACGCATGTGAAGTCTGACGCAGAGATAAGTAAAAAGGAGAATTTGACGATTACTTAGTCGATGCTTAAAAACGTGTTTCCACTCGTTTTTAAGAAAGGCACGCTCACT
>CAYJLO010000067.1:0-16486 GCA_964370835.1 uncultured Desulfovibrionaceae bacterium | reverse complement strand
TTTTTTTCTTCCCAATTTCGCTCTTCACTTGTCAAAGAATCAACTCTTCGCTGATCCGTCATATAACCGCCTCATTTGGCAGTTATCGTTGCTACACGTTGCCGTTTTGGCTTTCCGTGTCGCGGAGAGTTTTTATATGCTCACCGCTTCGGCGTGTCAACAACTTTTTTTATTTTTTCAAAGTTTTTTTCAGCGTCTCTTGCGAAACTCTGGGCTGTTTTCTCAGCCAGCGCCCGAAACATTTTCCGAAGCGCGGAGAGGCAATCTGCCCCAAGTCGTGAACTTTGTCAACAACTTTTTTTCAATTTTGCATTTTTTATTTTCGCCGCACCGTTGTGCTCCGCTGTTTTGCTTCAGCACCGCTTTTAAGTTTCCTCAATCAGCGGAAGAACTTTATGCCCTAAGCTGTGACTCTTTGTCAACAACTTTTTTAAAACTTTTTTTCAAAGCCGCATTTAATTTGTTGCCCTTTCGGGCTACGCTGTTTGCCTCAGCGCGAAAAGGAAAATGCCTTAAGTCGCTCTTCTGGTCAAGCACTTTTTTTATTTTTTTGTAATTTTTTTGTCACAAAAAATACATATTTTATGATTTTGAATAATTACCTGCATTTCATAGTGAAAGATACTGCTTCAAAACCCTCCTAGTTATAAGGCTACACACCTACAACAGCTGTGGAAGTCTTTAACCATGCTATGCAATCTTCCCAACGACTCCACTTGTATTCCGTTTTTCACCTTGACAACCTAGAGGAACGTATGAAATTTCTGTTACACCATACAGGTGTTGCGTCTTGGCAACATTTCACAAAATGGTGAATAAATAGCTCTCGGCAATGCGTCGACCTTAGATCAGGAGAACAATGTGGTAAAAGTTTCTATCATCATTCCCGCATGGAACCTTTGGAAAATGACCAAGGAATGCCTAGAAAGCATAGCACAAAGTTGCGAAAAAGATGCTTTGCTTGATGTGGTCGAAGTCATTGTGGTTGATAATTGCTCCCATGATGCTACTACCACAGAACTTCTTCCCACTTTGCAAGCTCTCTTTGGTAAACACGGTCATCATATATCACTCACGAGAAATGAAGGATTTGCTAAATCTTGTAATACTGGAGCAAAATCGGCTAAAGGGTCCTTGCTCTTTTTCCTTGATAATTGCACAAATATGACTGAAGGATGCTTGCCACGCCTTCTTCAAGCTCTGGAGAGAAACCCAAAACTTGGCATGGTGGGGCCGCTTCTACTCTACACTAACAACAAAGTGCAACACGCAGGCATTTGCTTTAAGCCAGATCTTGAATTGGTACATGCGCATCATCTCATACCTGCATCGTATGTTATCCCCTTGAAGCAAAGGTTTTGGCAAGCCATCACTGGTACCGCAATCCTCATGCCTAAGCAAATTTTTCAAGATTGTAGTGGCTTTCATGAAGGGTATGTCAACGGTTTTGAAGATTTGGATCTTTGCTGCCGAGTGCGCGAAAAAGGTTATAAAATTACTGTTGTACATGAAAGTATTGTTTACACTCATACCAACCACAGAGCGGACACATTAAAGCAAAACGACGACAAGGTTTTATTTGAACAACGATGCCCTGATTGCTTTACAGCAGATTTGCACACTGTTGCTGCGCAAGCGAATCTGGAGGCAAAATTTACCCCAGATTTAGCAATGTATGTGGGCTTAAGCTCAACCAAAGAGAACGCTTATACTCTTATATTTTCTGAACATTTTGATGAAAAGCGTTGTATTGCGCGTCTTAATACCGACCCCTATTGGTTGGGCGGCTATGAACTTTTGGCAGCATATTATGAAAAAGCACAACGATGGCCGGAGGCCACTGATATACGTTTACAGCAATCGCACCTAGCACCTGTGGTGAAGCACTTTGCCTCCCTCGCTTACTGCGCAGCAAACACTGGAAATACTGAAATTGTAAGCAGTAGCAAGCAATTTATTCATGATATTACCCAGAAAGTATATGATATAGAAACATTGCGGCATAAAGCTTTTACTATCCAAGAGATCGCTTCGCAAAACGATGATACTGCTTTGAAAGAGCTTGTTGAGCAGTGGATAGAAGAATCACCTTTATAAGTGGAGATTACCATGAATTATTGGCTTTTTAAAAGCGAAAGAGAATGCTTCTCATGGCAAGATTTGCAAAATGCTACGCAGCAAACTACCTCTTGGGATGGCGTGCGTAATTATCAAGCACGTAATTTCATGCGTTCCATGAAACTTGGAGATCAAGGCTTTTTCTATCACAGTGGAAAAAACCCTGAGATTACAGGAGTTGTTGAGATAGTACGCGAAGCCTACCCCGACCATACTTCTTGGGAAGAAGACAGTGACCACTTTGATCCTCGCTCCACACCAGATCACCCCTTATGGTATATGGTTGATGTGCGCTTGGTGCAAAGCTTTCAAGTGCCCCTCTCGCGAACAAACCTGCGTGAAGAACCGGAACTTGGGCATATGGAGCTTATGAAAAAAGGCTCCCGCCTTTCGGTGCAAGAAGTGCCTGCGCAAGCCTTTACTCATATTATGACCATGGCCGGCATAACACAACTATGATGCATGGTTTGCCAAAGCTTGCCTGTAAAATGGCACTAAAGCCTGTGCAGACTTTTTCCAGCTAAATAAAGCTCGAGACGCGGCGCGCCCTTTTTGCCCCATGGATTTAGCAAGGGAAGGATGAAGTATCAGCATTCTCAGATACTTGGTTATTTCTTCATTGCTGCCTTCTTTCATCAAAAAACAATTGGACCCGTGCTGAAGTTTTTCTGCCACATTACAGTTAGGCAAAATCACAGGGCGCCCACTGGCGAGAAAGTAGGGAATTTTTGACGGAAAACGATAGTCATCAAAAGCCCCCGGGCCCCCCGGCTGCACCAAAAAATCTGCCAAGGCAACATAAGGTGCTAATTCATTTGCCTCAACCTCTCCTGCCCAGACCACATATTTTTTATATAATTCCAACGTCGCATCGTCATACTTATAATCTTCTCTTCCGGTGCGCAAAATTTGCAAGGAAAAACCTTCTTTATGCAATTGCTCCACAGCCAAAAGCAATTGAACAAAGCTTTCGCCGTTGAATTCATGTATGGCCCCCGGATAAACTAAAACGAAAGTATCATCTTCCATTTCACAAATTTTCCGTGCAACAAGGTCCCTTTCCAACGAAATTGCAAAAAAAGACTCCTCACATGCCGGCCAAAAAGTCATTCTAGGAACCCCCTCGGGCACAAATTCTTCTAATTTCCTAATGATGCAAGTAACACCTGCCGAAGCACGCATGAAAGGTTCAAAAAGCAAAGGATTGGTTAAAATGAAATTTTTGACTAAATTAGGATTTTCTTTGACTAATTTTTTTTGTTCTTGCAAAGTTGCCGCACCCAATTCCTGACCTGTGATAAGTATTTCATTATCTTCCAAGTGCACAATATAGGGACGCTTATTACGCTTGCGTATAAAAGCAGTAGGAACTCTTACAGCTTCTCGTGTAGTCCAAACATGCAATACGCTATCATCAAAAAACTCTTCGGGGAAATGTTGAATATCTGAGCATTTATATATTGGGTATAATGGTTTTCCAAAATATTCCGCAGCCCTATCTGTTATATGTAAAAAAACACAGCACTCATGGCCAAGCTCCACGAGAGCATTGGCAAGAAAATGTATGTGCACCCCGCTACAACCATTGTAAGGGCCATAGTTAATAAAAACTATTTTCAACTTCTCGCTATCCATACATTCCCCCAATTTAGGGGCTTTTATACCTAGCACCCCCACATCGCTCTTCCTAAAATTATAGGATACAATTTCCCATACATTTTAAAAGAGTGCAAGCGCTTTGCTCATACACTCTTACCCTGAACTTGTGCTAAAATTCCCAATCATTTCCTACTTTTTTGCACAGAGCAACAACATCCTAACTTAGCATTTATCTATGATATATTGACAATTCGAATCTTTTTTACTACAAATTTGAAATTAGACCCCTAACTTATAACTAAAAAAACACGTAAATGTAGATTTTTTTCATTCGGAGGACAAATGTCAAACCAGGCTTTAACCAATGATTTTGAAACCCTTTTGGGCAAGGAAAATGTATTTTCTTCTGAAGCAGACAGACAAAGCTACGCTTATGACTCTGCAGTATTACAACAAATTGTACCATCCCTTGTGGTGCGTCCAACCAGCGTTGAAGCACTGGGTGCCACTGTAAAAAAACTCTATAATCATGGTATACCCATGACAGTACGCGGCGCCGGCACTAACCTTTCTGGTGGTACCATTCCTGACAGTCCCGAAAATGTTGTCATTCTCACCAATGCCTTAACCAAAATCATTGAAATTAACCGCGAAGACCTCTATGCCATTGTGGAACCTGGCGTTGTAACAGCACATTTTGCCGCCGAAGTGGCCAAAGCCGGCCTCTTTTATCCTCCAGATCCAGGCTCACAAGCTGTTTCCACCATGGGTGGTAACATTGCCGAAAATGCCGGTGGCCTTCGTGGATTGAAATACGGCGTTACTAAAGATTACCTCATGGGCATTGATTTCTTTGATGCCACAGGCGAACGCGTAACATCTGGTTCTCGCACAGTAAAATGCGTAACAGGTTACAATCTTGCCGGTCTTATGGTGCAATCAGAAGGTACCTTGGGCGTTATTTCTCAAGCCATCATGAAGCTTGTTCCACCGCCTAAAGCCAGCAAAGCGCTCATGGCTGTATTTAACTCCATGCATGACGCCGCTGAAGCTGTTGCCGGAATCATTGCTGCTCACATAGTACCTTGTACCCTAGAATTCCTCGACAATAACACCATTGTTCGTGTGGATGACTATACCAAGGCAGGCTTACCCCGTGACGCTGCAGCCATTCTTCTTATAGAAGTGGATGGCCACCCAGCTCAAGTGGCTGACGAAGCTGAAGCCGTGGAAAAAATCTTGAAACAATGTAAGGCCACACAAATCCACGTGGCTAAAGATGCTGAAGAAAAAACCAAACTTTGGGAAGCCCGCCGCATGGCATTGCCTGTATTGGCTCGCTGTAAGCCCACCACAGTGCTTGAAGATGCCACTGTACCCCGCTCTAAAATCCCTGCCATGATGCAAGCTCTTGACCGCATTGCCGCTCAATACAAGCTTGAAATCGGGACCTTTGGCCATGCCGGCGACGGTAACCTACACCCCACCATCCTTTGTGATAAGCGTGATGAGCAAGAGTTCCACCGCGTAGAAGCCGCCGTTGACGAAATCTTTGACGTGGCCCTAAGCCTTGGCGGCACCCTTTCCGGCGAACACGGCATCGGTACAGCTAAATCAAAGTGGATGGAAAAAGAAACCTCCAAGGGAACCATCTTATTCTCACGTCGCTTGCGTAAAGCACTTGACCCCAAAGGTCTGCTTAACCCCACCAAGCTTGTAAGCATCTAGCCAAGAGGAATATATTGTGACAGATTTACAACGCTTAGCCGATCAACTCATGGCTCTTGATGACCGCATCATCGCTTGTATGAAGTGCGGCCTTTGCCAAGCTGTGTGCCCCACCTTTGGTGCTTCCATGATGGAAGCCGACGTGGCTCGCGGCAAATTGGCCTTGGTAGACAACCTTGCCCATAGACTCATTGAAGACCCAGAAGCTGTGGCTGAAAAATTGGGCCGCTGTTTACTTTGCGGCTCATGTCAGGCCAACTGCCCTTCCGGTGTACAAATCATTGATGTTTTCTTGGAAGCACGCGAAATAGTTTTTGCCTATGTGGGCTTACACCCCTTGAAAAAAGTTATCTTCCGTACGCTCTTGGCAAAACCCACCATCTTTAACTTAGCCATGCGCATTGGGGCGCCTTGCCAGCCTTTGCTCTTTCGCCCTTCGCTCAATGCACAAAAAACCAGCCGTGCACCCATATTGGATAAAATCATTGGTTCGCGCTATATTCGTCCCTTGGCCAAAAAGCCACTGCATGCCACCCAAGGGGAACTCAACATCCCCGCTGGCAAAAGTAATATAAAAGTGGCTTTCTTCCCTGGATGCCTTGGGGACAAAATGTACACACAAATGAGTGAAGCTTGCCTTAAGGTATTGCACCACCATGGCGTGGGTATTTTCATGCCAAAAGGCCTTACCTGTTGCGGCATCCCTGCCATCACTTCAGGTGATATTACAGGCATGGTAGCCCAAACCAAGGCCAATTTAGCGGCTCTTTCCAAGGAAAAATTTGATTACCTCATCACGCCTTGCGGTTCCTGCACAGCCACCATTGAAGAATATTGGCCACGCTACGCAGACCGCATGCGCTTTGAAGAAAAAAAATTAGTGCAAGAAATTGCCCCAAAAGCCATGGATATTAGTAAATTCTTGGTGCAAATTTTGGGTCTTAAATTGGAAGGTACCACCTCCAATGATCAGAAGGTAAAAGTCACCTATCATGATCCTTGCCACTTAAAAAAATCTTTGGGTGTAAGTGCAGAGCCACGCATTGTGGCACAGCTTAACCCCAAGTATAGCCTTGTGGAAATGCAAGAAGCAGATCGTTGCTGTGGTTGCGGCGGCTCTTTCAACCTTTTCCATTACGAGTTTTCTTCCAAAATAGGACAGCGTAAACGCCAAAATGTGGCCAATAGCGGCGCAGAAGTGGTGGCCACGGGCTGTCCTGCTTGCATGATGCAATTGGAAGATATGCTCTCTCAACAAGGCGATGCCATACAAGTGAAACACTGCATAGAGCTTTATGCAGAGTCCCTTTCTTAACCCTAGGGAGTTGTATCATGAATCAAGAAGCTATACTCGAAACCTTTTGCACCAAAGCCGCCGTGGTGGGGGCCAAGGTTGTGAAAGTAAACACAGAAGATGAAGCACTAGCCTACGTATTGGACATCTGTGCCAAGAAAAAGCCTTGCGAAATCTTAGCTGATGAACCCGGAACAGAAAAAGGCCCCCTCACGGCCGATGGTATTCCTACGCGCCTCAACCGCATTGTCACCGCCCCTGGCCTCGACCCTGCTTTATATGCAAAATTGGAAAAAGCCTGTGCCGAACAAAATTATGTCTGCATTGAAAAAGGCTTACGTAAATACTTGGCCGGCGTAGATATTGGCTTTGGTACAGCCGAATGTGCCGTGGCCGCTTCCGGTACCTGTCTTGTGAACTCTGACAGTGAAGAAAAGCGTTTAGCCACCATGATGAGCGAAATTTGCATTTTCATGGTGAAAAAATCCACCATTTATCCGGAGCTCTTTGACGTGGCACCCATTTTACGCGAAATGCAGCAAAAGCCCGGCGCTTACTCAGCCTTCATATCCGGCCCCAGCCGCACAGCAGACATTGAACGTGTTCCTGCAGTGGGCGTGCACGGTCCCTTAGAACAACACATCATCATTTTGGAGGACGTGTAATGCATAATGCCCCCAAAAATTCCACGGAATACGGTCAACAGCTTGATGAAGCTTTGGACAACACCTTTTTGCGCAAAACCTTGGACAACTTCGCCGTGGCTTATAAGGCCAACCGCGAAAATGTTTTCAAGCAAATTAACGCCCCTGAAATCATAGAAAAGATTGCTTGCGTTAAGGATAAAGCTGCGCAAAATCTTGAAGAGCTGTACGAAGAATTCAAGAAAAATGCCGAAGCCAAGGGTGTCATAGTACACCGCGCCGCCACAGCCAATGAAGCCAATGAAATCATGGCCCGCATTGCCAAGGAAGCCGGCGTACAACGCATTGCCAAGTCCAAATCCATGACCAGTGAAGAAACACAGCTCAATACCCATTTGGAAGCTGAAGGTTTCACCGTGGATGAAACAGATCTTGGCGAATATATCATTCAGCTTCGCGGTGAAGGCCCTTCACATATGGTTATGCCGGCCATTCACCTTTCACGCTACGAAGTGGCCGACGATTTCTCCAAAGTTACCGGAGAAAAAGAAGATCACGACGTGGATCACCTTGTAAAAGTGGCTCGTAAAGAATTACGCGCCAAATTCATTGATGCAGACATGGGCGTCACCGGTGCCAACTTTTGCGTTGCCGAAACAGGTGCCTTTGCCACCTGTACCAACGAAGGTAATGCGCGTCTTGTGTCCACACTTCCCCGTGTGCACGTGGCCATTGCTGGCTTAGATAAGCTCATCCCCACCTTGGATGATGCCATGAACGCCTTGCAAATTCTGCCTCGTAATGCCACAGCTCAGCTGCTCACCACCTATGTGACATGGTTCACTGGCCCAGGTGAATGGACGGGTGAGTCTGCAGATGGCAAGAAAAAGGAAATGCACATTATCCTTTTGGATAACGGTCGTAGCGCATTGGCCAAAGATCCTTTATTCTCCCAAATCTTCCGCTGTGTACGCTGTGGTGCTTGCGCCAACGTGTGCCCTGTGTATCGTTTGGTGGGCGGTCACCGCATGGGCTATATTTATATTGGCGCCATCGGTCTTATTTTAACCTATTTCTTCCACGGAAGAGATAAGGCTAAAGTGCTGGCTCAAAACTGCGTAAACTGTGAAGCTTGTAAGAATATTTGCGCCGGCGGCATTGATTTACCCCGTCTTATTCGTGAAATCCGTGTGCGCCTCAACGAAGAAGAAGGCACCCCCATGGAAGCGACGCTGTTAAGCGCCGTCATGAAAAATCGCAAGATGTTCCATAGCCTCTTAAAGTTTGCCAAATATGCAC
This sequence comes from uncultured Desulfovibrionaceae bacterium, assembly GCA_964370835.1. GTDB lineage: Bacteria > Desulfobacterota > Desulfovibrionia > Desulfovibrionales > Desulfovibrionaceae > CAYJAD01. The sequence goes on along the minus strand of CAYJLO010000067.1, from coordinate 7,804 downwards.
AGCTTCCCACCTCTCGCGGCGATGCGTATCAGCGTCACTTGCCATCCATTTTCTTTGCCAAGCATGAATTCAAAGCACTTCCTGCCATTGCCAAAGAATCTTTCCGCGACCAGTGGGAAAAAATACAACCCCGTCTGTCTCAGCCCCGCTTTAAGGTTGCCCTTTTTGCCGGCTGCGCTCAAGACTTCATCTACCCCCATCAGCTCAAAGCCGCCGTGGAAATTTTCAACAAGCACAATGTGGCTGTGGATTTCCCCATGGAGCAAAGTTGCTGCGGTCTTCCCTTGGAAATGATGGGTCAAAGAAAAACCTCAAAATCTGTGGCGCGCCAAAACATCATGGCTTTTGATGCCAATCAATACGATGCCATTGTGACCTTATGCACCTCTTGTGCTTCGCACTTGAAACACACCTACAAAGACATTGTGGGTGATGACCCCAAAGCCGACGCCGGTATTAAAACCCGTTGCGAACTCTTTGCGGATAAAGTCATGGACTTCAGTTCCTTTGTGCATAACAAGCTTGGTTTGAGCGCCGAAGACTTCAACAAGAGCTCAGAAAGAGTCACCTATCACGCATCTTGTCACCTTTGCCGTGGCCTTGGCGTCACCGAAGAGCCCCGTGCGCTCATCGATAATGCCGCAGAATATGTGCCCAGCAAAGAAGAAGACGTATGTTGCGGCTTTGGTGGATCTTACTCCATGAAGTTCCCCGGCATTTCCAAGAATCTTTTGGAAATGAAATTGGCCAATGCCAAAGAAACAGGCGCATCGCGCTTGGTGGTGGACTGCCCCGGTTGCGTCATGCAAATTGGTGGCGGCGCCGAAAAACAACAACAGGGTCTTAAAGTCACGCATATTGCTGAGCTTTTAGCTGAAAATTTGCGTAAATAAGACTTGTTATAGGGTCCCTTGTGTTTGCACAAGGGGCCTTTATAAGTAAAATATTTGTATTTTGCTTGGATGAGGAAGAGGTAGGTGGCACCTTTATGAGGTGTCTGTAAATTACTTTTTGTGGTAGCGGAAACCGCCGCTACTTATTGAGGAGTTTGTATGTCTGTATCTATGTTAGCTCTTATGGCCATTTTGCCCATTTTAGCTGCGCTTGTACTCATGGTGGGTCTGCGCTGGCCAGCCACGCGTGCCATGCCCGTGGCATGGCTCATTGCCGTGGTGGCAGGTATGTTTGCTTGGAATTTGGACGCCATGTATTTGGCAGCCTTGTCTTTACAAGGCGTTGTGGTTGCCATCGGTGTACTTATCATCGTTTTTGGTGCCATTTTAATCATGTTCACCCTGCAACAAAGCGGTGGCATGGAAACTATCCAATACGGGATGCAAAATATCAGCCCCGACCGTCGCGTACAAACCATCATCATTGGTTATATGTTCGCCGCCTTCATTGAAGGTGCGGCCGGTTTTGGTACCCCTGCAGCCCTTGCAGCTCCTCTCCTTCTCTCCTTGGGCTTCCCCCCCTTGGCAGCTGCAGTTATCTGCTTAGTGTTTAACAGCTTCCCCGTAACCTTCGGTGCTGTGGGTACACCTATCCTCGTGGGTCTTACTCCTTTAAAAACACCTGTGGCCGACGCTGTGGCCTCTGGTGCTGCCCTTAACTTCACCAGCTTTGAAAGCTTTGCTAAAGTTATCGGTGAATGGGCCACCACCATGCACGGTCCCATGGCAATTATTTTACCCATCTTCCTCCTCGGCTTCATGACCCGTTACTACGGCCCCAACAAGTCCTGGAAAGAAGGCCTTTCCGCATGGAAATACTGCGTATTTGCCGCTGTGTGCTTCCTTGTGCCTTACCTTTCTTTTGCTTGGTTCCTCGGACCAGAATTCCCCTCCCTCATTGGTGGTCTTGTGGGTCTTGGTCTCTTGGTGGCTGGCACCAAAAAAGGCTTTTGCGTACCTAAAGACGTTTGGACCTTCGGCCCACAAGACGGCTGGGATCCTGAATGGACAGGCACTGTAAAAACCAGCACCAAAACTGAATTTACCCCTCATATGAGCCAATTTAAAGCATGGTTACCCTATGCCCTCATTGGTCTTATCTTGGTTGTTACCCGTATTTCTCAGCTTCCGTTCAAGAGCTGGCTTGCTTCCAAGTCCATCCCCTTTAGCAATATTCTTGGCTATGAAAACGTGGACGCTGCCATCCAGTACTTGTACTTGCCTGGCACCATTCCTTTCATCTTGGTATCCTTGTTAACCATTGGCATTCATGGCATGAGCGGCGACGCAGTAAAACGCGCTTGGGGCGAATCCATAAGCAAAATGAAGTCCCCCACCATTGCTCTTATCTTTGCTGTAGCCTTGGTATCCATCTTCCGTGGTTCCGGTGTAAACCCCGACGGCTTGCCTTCCATGCCTCTTGCCATGGCGCAAACCGTTGCTGCCATCGCTGGCGGAACCTGGCCCATGCTTGCTTCCTTCGTGGGTGGCCTTGGTGCCTTCATTACCGGTTCTAACACCGTATCTGACTTGCTCTTTGCTGAATTCCAATGGAGCACAGCCGCTGTACTTAATATTCCTCGTCAAATCATCGTAGCTGCACAAGCAGTTGGTGGTGGCATGGGTAATATGATTTGCGTACACAACATCGTGGCCGTTTGCGCCGTGGTGGGTCTTGCAGGTCGCGAAGGTCTTGTTCTTAAAAAGACATTCTGGCCCTTCATCTTCTACGGTGTTGTGGTGGGTATCATCGCCACAGCCATCATCAGCTTCTATCCCGGCTTATACTAAGCTTAGGATATAAAGTCTTATGTGGGCGCCGTTCGTATACGTACGACGGCGCCTTTTTCGTACATTTAAAGATTATTATCGTTCAGTATTCCTTGTCATTCCAACAACAAAAAATTTCACAAAATCCAGCACTTTTCCCTTGCTTAGCTAAAAAAACGGAGCTATATCACTGCTGGTTAGCATAGCAAAAAACTTTTGTATTTGCATAGCTTTACTATTAAGAACAAATGATGTGCACACGTCATTAAAAATACAGCAGTATAAGGCCCAAGCCCAAGCCACAGAGATCAGCTTTATTTTTCGAAGAGTTACCCCCTCCCCCGTAGCAAAGAAGCCCATCCTCACAGCAAGGCCCATCCCCTTATAAGTAAAACTCATGACTTTTAAAATCATGAGATTGACACTTTTTGAACTTACCAGTACTATCTTGCATATTATTTCACAAGCTTAGTATCTATTTTGCGGAGGAAATTACCATGAATCAAGTTAAAAATACCCATATACCCAAGGCTACCATCCAAAGAATCGCTGTGTATATGCAGGTTCTTGAGCATTTAGACCAAGAAGGGGTGGAAGTTATTTCCTCTGATCCCTTGGCCAAAGCTTGTGATGTAAACGCCTCTCAAGTGCGTAAAGACCTCGCTTTTTTTGGTGAATTTGGTGTGCGCGGTGTGGGTTATTATGTGAAAGCCCTCATGGCGTCCATTTCCGAAGCCCTTGGCATTAACCGCGAATGGCGCCTTGCCCTTGTGGGTGTGGGTAATATGGGACGCGCCATTTTAAACCATAGCGAATTTCGCACCAAGGGCTTTCATATTGTAGGAGCCTTTGACTGTGACCCCTTTAAAATTGGTGAAAAAGTCAATAACCTTGAAGTCATGTGCACCAAGCGCCTCAAAGAAAAAGTGGTGGAGCAACACATCGAAATGGGCATCATCGCCACTCCCCCAGAAAGAGCACAGCGCGCTGCCAATCACTTAATTGACGCCGGTGTCCGTAGTCTTTTAAACTTTGCTCCGGCTCGTATTCGCGTACCTGATGGTATTTTTGTGGAATATGTGGACTTTTTCCATCATCTTTACAATCTCACATTCAAGCATACACGCGCCTCTTAAGCCACAATCACGTCTTTGCATCTTTGCATGCGCTGAGTTTTTACCTATCTCAAAACCCCTCATTGGTCGCACCCATGTGGGGTTTTTCTGTTCTTTCTCCGCATTTTCCATACTTCCTTTGGCTTTACAAAAAAGCACATTCCCCGTATCTTGTGAGAGCTTTTTTGTATACTTTACAATTGACACCAACAAAAGCTACGCCCAGCATACAATGGGCATATGCTTTTGCATGTTATTTTATTTGCCTGAGAGGTTGTTATGGATTTTACTAGCTTAGTTAAAGAAGCTCGCTCTTGCCGCCGTTTTTTAGAAGCAGATAGATTGGGTGCAGACGCCATTCATTGGCTTGTGGATTGCGCGCGCATGGCTCCTTGTGCACGTAATGCGCAAGTATTACGTTTTGTGGCCGCCGAAAGTAGACAAGCTTGTGAGGCTATTTTCCCCCATACACGCTGGGCAGGAGTTCTTAAATGGGATGGCCCCATTGCCGGAGAGCGTCCCACAGCCTATATAGCCATTTTAACACCAGAAAAATCCGGAAAACTTGTACATATGGATGTGGGCATTGCCGCCCAAACCATGCAACTTGCCGCCCAAAGCAAAGGCATGGGATGCTGCATGCATGCCTCCTTTAATCCCAAAGAGTGTGCAGAAATATTTCAAGTTCCTGAAGGCATGGAAATAGCCCTTATTTTGGGTCTTGGCATCGAAAAAGAGCGTCGCGTGTTGGCTGACATGCCGTCCGATGGTTCCTTTACCTATTGGCGCGACGGCGAAGGCATACATTACGTACCCAAGCGCAGTTTATCTGAAGTGCTTTTGCACACCCTATAAAACCACCTCAAACATTTGCGTAACAATACATTGTTTCACGCAAATTCCCCATACACATAAATACCGAGGGCAATCTCATGGGATGTGCCCTCATTTTTACACAAAGAAGGTTATATGTATAAAAATGATTTTACACTGGTACGTGAAGAACACGTACAAGAAATTTTCGGCACCGCTCGCCTTTGGAAACACAATGCCACCGGCGCGGAGCTCTTATCCATTAGCAATAATGACGAAAACAAATGCTTTGGCGTAACCTTACGCACCCCTCCTGCCGACTCTTCCGGCGTTGCGCATATTCTTGAGCACTCAGTGCTTTGCGGCTCTGAAAAATTTCCCGTGCGCGAGCCTTTTGTGGAGCTTTTAAAAGGTTCTTTACAAACCTTTCTCAATGCCTTCACCTTCCCCGATAAAACCTGCTATCCCGTGGCCAGCACCAATACGCAAGATTTTTACAATCTCATTGACGTATACATTGACGCTGTATTCCACCCACGCATCAGCGAAGATATCTTTCGCCAAGAAGGCTGGCATGTGGAGGCCGAAAGTGCCGATGAGCCATGGACATTTAAGGGTGTGGTCTACAATGAAATGAAGGGCGTTTACTCTTCTCCCGACTCCATTTTGGCCGAACAGTCCCAGCAATCCATGTTTCCGGACATGATTTATAGCCTTGATTCCGGCGGTCATCCCAAGAGCATCCTCACCCTGAGCTACGATGCCTTTAAAGAGTTTCATACCTCCTACTATCATCCTTCCAATGCACGCTTTTTCTTCTGGGGCGATGATGATGAAGCTCGCCGTTTAGAAATCGTTGGTGCAGAGCTTGCTCGCCATACGGCCTTAGCTCCGGAAAAAAAGGCGCAATCCACCATTCCTTTGCAAGACAAATTAGACATGCCTCGTCATATAGAGGTAGCCTATGCCAGCAGCGAAGATAATGACAATGCGCTTTTCACCGTCAACTGGCTCCTATGCGAAACAGCCGATGTCACCGCGGCCCTCACCTTTGAGATGCTGGAGCATATTTTAGACGGCTTACCCGGCTCCCCTTTACGCAAAGCCCTCATCGAGTCCGGCCTTGGTGAAGACACCACCGGCATTGGCCTTGAAAGCGATTTGCGCCAAATGTATTATTCCGTTGGTCTTAAAGGTGTACGCCCTCGTGATTTGCACGAAGCAGAAATGCTCATTCACGAAACCCTTGCCGCCCTTGCCCATGACGGCATTGCCCCAGAAGCCATTGAAGCCGCCGTGAACAGCGTGGAATTTAGCCTGCGCGAAAATAACTCCGGACGCTTCCCTCGCGGTCTTTCTGCCATGGTGCAAAGTCTTTCCACCTGGCTCTATGATGGCGACCCCATTGCCTCCCTCGCATGGGAAGCTCCCCTTGCCACCATTAAAGGCCGTCTTGCCAAGGGCGAAAAAGTTTTTGAAAATTGCCTCAAAGAATGGTTCCTCAACAACGAACATCGCAGCACCGTTATTCTTCTCCCCGACGCCAGCTTGGAAGAACGCCGCGCCGCCGAAGAAGTGGCTCAGCTAGCGCGCATTCAAGCCGCATGCTCCCCTTCCGAACGCCAAGAGTTAGTGCAAGAAACACAACGTCTGCGTGATTTGCAAGAAGAAGCAGACGCCCCCGAGGCCCTTGCCACCATTCCTTGTGTGGGTGTGGAAGATTTGCCCCTGCAAAACACCATTCTCCCCATTGAAATAAAAGGCACCGAGGAGCAACGCTTCATCGGTCACGACATCGACACGTCAGGCGTGGCCTATGTAAACCTCCTCCTTCCCTTAAATGCTGTGCCCCAACGTCTCATGCCCCTCGTACCCCTTTTGGGTCGCGCCCTCATGGAAATGGGCACACAAAAGCACGATTTTGTGACCATGGGCACACGCATGGCCGCCAAAACCGGTGGCATGGGTGCCAGCTCCTACCTCTCCACCCATAAAGATGGTAGCCCTTTGGCCTATCTTTCCGTGGGAGGCAAAGCCGTACGCGATAAAGTGGACGATCTTTTTGCCATTTTGCAAGAAGTGCTCTTGGAGCCCAACTTCGATCAACAAGAGCGGTTTTGCCAAATGCTTCTCGAAGCCAAAGCCCGCTTAGAACACGGTCTTGTGGCCGCTGGTCACAGTGCCGTTTCCGCACGCATCCGCGCAAGTCTTAGCTCCACCGGCTGGCTGGAAGAACTCACCGGCGGCATTAGCTACCTAGAACACGTGCGCGAGCTTTCTGAAAAAGCCCAAGAGAACTGGCCCGCCATCCTCAATGATTTGCAAGAACTCTATGCGTGCATCCTCAACGGTAAAAACTGCATCATAGACAGTACCGCCGATGCCACAACCCTAGCCAACGTGGAAAACCAAGCACAAAAGCTCATGCAAGCTCTGCCACAGCGCACCCTTGTCAACGCCAACGATTGGCTTTGCCCCGCCATGCCCGCCGCAGAAGTTTTCACTGCGCCCGCACAAATCAACTATGTGGGTAAAGGTGCCAACCTCTACGACATGGGCTACACCTATCACGGCTCAGCGCAGGTGATCTTGCGTCACCTACGCATGGGCTATCTCTGGGAAAAAGTACGCGTACAAGGTGGCGCCTACGGTGCTTTCTGCGCTCTCGACCGCCTCAACGGAACCTTAGTACAAGCTTCCTACCGCGATCCGGCCGTGAAGAACACCCTTAATACCTATGATGCCACCGATGCCTATCTGCGCGCCTTCGACCCCGATGCCCGCACCCTGTCTGGTGCCATTGTGGGAGCCATTGGCGACCTAGACACCTACTTGCTCCCCGATGCCAAAGGCGCAGCCGCCTTTGCCCGTCACCTCTGCGGCGATACTGACGAAGCAAGGCAGCAAATGCGTGATGAAATTCTTTCCACCACCAAGCAACACTTCCAAGAATTTGCGCACATCATGGAACAAGTGAGCCAAAAGGGACGCATATGCGTACTCGGCGGCTCTTTAGCGCAAAAAACAGCCGAAGAAGAAGGTTGGGCTGTGCAGAAACTGTTGTAATTGTAGTTTTTATATTTTAATTTTGATTTTATTGTGGGGAGAGGGAAAACCTTTTCTGAAGAAAAGGTTCTTCCCCCTCCCCACACC
>CAYJLO010000066.1:0-16772 GCA_964370835.1 uncultured Desulfovibrionaceae bacterium | reverse complement strand
CGCAGCTTGAAACATGGCAAAATAAAGCCTTGCAAATGGAACAGCATTTGGTGTTTCGCTTCTCGCAAAGGGTGGAGGCGCAAGATTTTCTCAAAGCTTTAACGGTGCTGGAACTACCTTTGCACCGCTCAGAAGAAAATGTGCGTCCAAGCAATTGGCAAGAGGGTAAAGTAGATCCCCATGCACGTCAAAAAGCGCGTACCTTACAGCCAGAATGGGTGCGCTTACCCGATGAAAGCAATGATGTTTTACGTTTTCGTGTAAATGCCACACCGGGGAAATATATCGTATGGAATGTGGCCGCAGGTTTTGGCCCCACCAACGATCAAGGCGTAAAAACTCCCTTGGCCCATGGATTGGAAGGCGTAGAATTTGTGCCACTTGGTAAGTCGCGTTTGCAGCTTTTGCAGGCTGGCACTGTGCTCATGCAACAAAGTGATATTGCCATGGTGAGCGAACATTTAGATAGCATTCGCTGGAGTGCGCATCGCTTTATGGACAATGCTTTGGCTTTGCCTTTTTTGTATTCCTTGGATGAAACCCTAAGTCCAGAACAAAGAAATGCCACTGCCGAAGTGACTCGTGGTGAAATAGCCGTGAGCTCTGGCAGCGGCAAGGCGCAAGGTTATGGCAGTAATCCTGTATTTAGCACCCTTGAAACCAAGAATATTTTTGGCTTTCATGAAGAATCACAAACCATCATGCCGGGCCTTGTGTACCTGCACTTGGAAGGTGTGAAAGATGGTCGCGTCATCACCACTTCTGGTCGCATGCTCATGCATTCCAGCATGGCTCTCGTGCTAAAAGAGCTCCCCAACGAAATTTTAGAGGCTTATGTTTGTGATTTAGACACAGCCAAGCCTCTGTCCCATGTCAATGTCCAGGTAATAGGCTATAATGGTATACCTGTGGCTGAGGTGAAAACCGATGCCACGGGTAAGGCAGTGCTGCCTAATCTTTCTGCTTTGCAACAGGAAAAGCGTCCCGTGGCCGTGGTGGCAAGGCGCATGACCGACAATAAATGGAATTTCATGGGGCTCAATGATCCTCAGACCGAAGATATGCTATGGTTGTCTTTGCAAGATTATCAGCGTTATGTAAATCTGTCTAATTTTGCGCATATTAACGGAAAACAAAGCAGCACAAATACCCTGAATGCCTTTGTTTTTGCCCAACGTGGTCTTTTCAGACCTGGTGAAGATTTGCACTTTGGTGCCTTATTACGCGCCAATGATTGGAAATTACTTCCTGCCAACATGCCCCTTGTGGCAAGCATTCAAGATGAGGTGGGGCGCGTAGTTTTTGAACAAGAATTTAAAGCTCAAGAAAATATCCATAGCTTCACATGGAATATTCCATCCAATGCCATGACGGGTCGTTATGGCCTGCGCATAGCCACACCTGATTCGCCTCAAGATCAAAGTTATGGCCTTGTTTTGGGATCAAGCTCTGTGCGCGTGGAAAACTTTTTGCCCGATACTTTGCGCTTAACCACAAGCTTGGTACAGGCGCAGGATACAGAGAAAAAAGCTCTTTCTACCAAGGGCTGGGTTGTCACCTCTGACGCGGCTTCGCAAGGGGCGACGCAGTTGGCTTTGCAAGTGCAATTGGATACGCTTTTTGGGCAGGTTGCGGCCGGGCGTCGTGTTACTTCCGTCATGCATTTGCGCCCGGCATATTTGCAATTTGATGGTTATGAAGACTATACGTTCCAAGATGTGTCCCCGTATTTCACCAAGGGAACAGATCCCATCACGCGTCCTTTAAAATCCACCCTCACCGATGCCAAAGGGCAAGCCTCCATACCATTGGACTTTAGCCAATGGCGCTTTGGCACTTTGCAATGCTCCATCAACACCGAAGGCTATGAAGCCGGCGGCGGTCGCGCTGTTAATTACGAAAAGCGTTTCTTGCTTTCGCCCATGCCCTTTATGCTTGGCTTTAAAACCGGTGAAGGCGCAGACAATAAAAACTTCATCTTAAAAGACAGTGCGGCAAAGTTACAATTCCAAGCCATTGATTCGCAATTGCAAAACGTGAATCCAGGCGCACTTATCTTTTCCATAGCGCGCAGGCATACGGTGCAATCCTTGGTCAGCGATGCCCTTGGTCAGTATACCTATGCGGAAACGCCGGTGAGCACAGAAATTGCGCAAAATCAGCAAATGCTTTCAGAGCAAGGCAATTTGACATGGAATATTCCCACACAAGAGGTGGGTGAGTATATTCTTACCGTAAAAATGGCACCCACTGCCGAGCAGAACGCTCAAAACGGTGCCACGGTGCTGGCGCAAGTGTCGTATAGTATTGTGGGTAATGATGATTTGCGTCCGGCTTTGGAGCAGGCAAGACATTTACCCAAAGCGCATTTGCATATAAAAACCGACAAAGAGTATTATAATGGTGGCGAACAGGCGCAAATCATGGTGACAGCCCCTTATGATGGCGTGGCTCTTATCTCCCTAGAAAGGGATAGCGTGGCGGCTCATGCATGGGTAAAGCTTCCCGTGGGCTCTAGCATGCACACCTTGAATATTCCCAAAGATTTTAGTGGTCGTGCCTATGTGCAAGTGCTCATGGGACGTGCTGCGCAATCGGAAAATATTTTCTTACAACCGCAAAGTGTTGCCGTGGCTAGTATCATGGTGAACACCAAGCAAAAAGAACTTCCCTTGCAAATAAGCGCAGAGAAAAAAGCCCTTCCGGGTAAGGCCTTGAGCTGGCGCATTGAAAATACGCAAGGCAAGCCCATAAAGGCTGTGCTCTTTGCCGTGGATGAAGGTATTTTGCAATTATCGCGCTATAACACGCCTAATCCTCTCTATCATTTGCTTTTGGATAGAGCATTGGAAGTGCGCACAGCACAGCTTTTTGACCGCTTCATGCCCGAGAGCAGTAAAATTATGCAAAGGCTTTCTGCCTTCGGTGGTGACGGCGATGAAGGCAATAGCTTTAGAGCCTTGCTGGGGTCTTTCCAAAATCCCTTCAAGCGTAAGCATGAGCCACCCATGACATGGTGGAGCGGTGTGGTGGAAATTCCTGCCGCGGGCCTTGATGTGGAAGTACCCGTGCCGGACTATTTCAATGGCACCGTGCGTCTCATGGCGGTGGCTCATAATGAACAAGGCGTGGGGCATGGAGAAGCTCGCGTCATTGTGCAGGATACGCAAGTACTTATTCCTCAAACGCCCACCACGGTATCCTTGGGGGATAGCTTTGAAGGCGGCTTGAACATAGCCAATACCACCGACCTTCCCATGACCTTGCGCACAAGCTTGAGTCTTGATGCTACGCAAAGTACCACCGAGGATATGACCTTAAGTCATTTTGCTGAGAGTGTAACCTTGGCCCCCGGCGAAGAAAAATATCTCACCTTCCAAGGCAAAGTGGGTAACACGCCAGGCGTGGCCATGTTGCGCTTTAGCACAGAAGATTCCCATGGTGTACGTCGTCAGCGCACCTATCCCATGAGCGTGCGTCCGGCTGTTTTGCCGCGTCATAGTCAGCATTCTTTCATCTTAAACCAATCTACGCAGGTGCACACAAGACGACAGCTTTTAGCCTATGACGCACAAAGCTCGCTCACCTTGTCGCCCATTCCTTTGCCCTTATTGCAAAGCTCTTTGCAGTATTTGCATAACTATCCGTACGATTGTGTGGAGCAAAGCATAAGTAAGGCTTTTCCTTTGGTATTGCTGAAAAATGCACCCTTGGGAGATATCTTAAGTAAAAGTCTTGTGTTCTTAAAGGGTAAGGAACAGGAAGATACCTTTGAAGATGCACAAAATACCTTGGTGTCCGCCTTTAGGCCCATGCGAGGCGTGAGTCTTTGGACCCATTGGACAGAGATTTCCACCTTGCTCACGGCCTATGCCGCCGATTATGTGCTCACCCTTCAAGATGCAGGGCTTGCCGTGCCTCCGGGCATGATGCCGCAAATCTTCACGGCTCTGGAAAGACGCATCAATGAAAGTCCGTCTTCGGTGGAAGACTTGCGCGCCTTGGCCTATGCCTCGTGGGTGTTGGCAAGGGCCGGATATGTGGTGAGTAAGCAATTGGAGCTTTGTGAAAATTACATTCGCCGCCAAGAACTGACGGACAGCGATGTGTACAATAGCCTCATGGCCGGTGCTTATGAAGCTTTGTACATGCGTAGCGATGCCCAAAGGCACTTGAACAAAGTCTTGGGTGAGGCACCCAAGCAATGGAAACATGGCTCAGAAATGTTCGATACCTTGGCGCAACATGGTTTGCATGCTCAAGTGCTCGCTAAGCATTTTCCACAAGAGTTTCAAAAGAATATGGGCTTCTTACAAGAAAGCTTGTTGGAAGGCTTGAATAAATCCCATGCCACCATGGGTGCCAGCATGGCGGCTCTAGGACTCATCCATATGGTAAATGCACAAGCAGAAACCACCGCCGATTTACAAGGCGTGGAGCTGGTTTGCGGTATGTATGAGCAAGATATGCCTGACACAGAGCCCACGGCGCAACTTTTTAGACAATTCTACACCTTAGATGCGCCGGGTTGTACGCGCTTTGATGTGCAAATACCTGCTGGGCAAAAATACTTTGCTCACATGGGTGCTTATGGCTTTGATACGCGCATGCCCACCAAGGCTTTGGAGCAAGGATTGGTGGTAAAGCAAAGCCTTACCCAAGAAGATGAAACGCCCTTCAATGGCACGTTGGTGCAGGGGCAAGTGCTGCGCGTGGATGTGGATGTGCATTTACTGAAAAATACATCTTCTTCCGTGGCCGTGGTGTCGCTTTTACCCGGTGGTTTTGAACTGGTGCTGGATCACAAGGATGACAGCTCTTCCAGCGAAGATATGAGCATTACGCGCGAAGACGATAGAGTCATAGTTTTTGTGGAAGCAGGGCGCAAGGCGCAGCGCGTCACGTATCATATGCGTGCGGTGACTCAGGGTACTTTTGCCTTGCCGGCCGTGCAGGCCGAGGGGCTTTTTGATACCACATTACAAAGTCATACCGTGGGCGGTCGTGTACATGTGGTGGCGCCGTAATACAGGCTCCATGAGCTGGCGTACTTGGGTTGTGGCAGGGCTTGCGTGCCCTGTCCTCACCCTGCTTGCCCTGTGCATATACATCGCCTCTGTGCCGCCACCACCCCTTTGGGATGGCATAAGCTTTTCGCCCCTTGTGGTGGATAGAAAGGGCGAACTCATGCGCATGGGCTTAAGCCGTGATGATAAGTATCGCGTGCACATGCCCCTTACGCATATACCGGAACATGTACGCAAAGCCGTGCTATTGTACGAAGATAAATATTTTTATCAGCATATGGGAGTTAATCCATTTTCTCTCATGCGTGCGGTAAAAAGCCTTTTGCTGGACACAAGGCCTGTGGGAGCTTCCACCATAGCCATGCAGGTGGCGCGCATGCGTTATGGTCTTGTGAGTAGTAGCTTTGTTGGTAAGGGACAGCAGATGCTACTGGCCATGCAACTCATTTGGCATTACGGGCATCATGATGTGCTGGAAGCGTATTTTTCCTTGGCTCCTTATGGAGCCAATATTGAAGGCATAGAGGCCGCCGCCAGAGTGTATTTTCATCAGTCGGCGCAAACCTTAACCCCTTCGCAGGCTTTAGCCCTTTGCCTTATACCGCAAAATCCTCGGGTGAGAGCGTTTAAGGGCTCAGCTAAAGGGCACTTACTGCTCAATGAGGATTTGGAAGAAGCGCGCTTAGCCTTACACAAAAATTGGAATGCCACCTATCCGGAGCAAAAGGTTTCGGAAAAAGCACCGCCTTTACGCGTGTATGGCTTGAAAGATTTACCCTTTGTGGCACCGCATATTTCCATGGAGCTTTTGCAAGCCAAAGCCGAGGAGACATCCAAGGAAAAGGTAGAGGCGGGGCATAAAGCGAGTAAAGACAAATCTGTGAAAATGTCCACCAGTGAATCTCGTGGGGATTTTTACGAAGGGACATACGGAGACCTTAGAGGAACCTTAGTTCGCAGCACCATAGACAGTGCACAGCAAAATTTACTGGAAAATCATGTGCAACAATTGGTGGCCCAAGGAGCTTTATACGGCTTAAGCAATGCCACCGCCATGTTGGTGCATTGGCCCAGCATGGAAGTGCGGGCTTCGGTGGGCTCGGCAGATTTTTTCAATGTGCCCATTGATGGACAAGTGGATGGCACCAAGGCTAAGCGTTCACCGGGGTCCACGCTGAAGCCATTTATTTATGCCTTGGCTTTGGAGCAAGGGCTTATTCATCCGCAAAGTATGCTCATGGATGGGCCCAAAAGTTTTGCGGAATATAATCCGGAAAACTTCGATAGGCAGTTTCAAGGCCCCTTGCCGGCACATGAAGCTTTGCGCTTAAGCCGCAATGTACCGGCCATTGACTTGGCTTCGCGCATTGATCCAAATTTGCATACCTTTTTACAAAGGGCGCAGGTGGGATTAGCACATGATGCAGGCTATTATGGCTTAAGTCTGGTGCTTGGCGGTGCTGAACTGCGCATGCGTGATTTGGTGGCTTTATATGCCATGCTTGCCAATGGCGGCATGTGGCAGCCTTTGCAATTTGTGCAAGATGAAAAAAAGGAACCGCAGGTCATCCCTGTGCTTTCGCCGGAAGCGTCTCTCGCCACCTTGTATATGTTGGAGGAGCCCAGCCTGCCAGTGCAAGGCTTTGGTGGGCAGTCGGTGAAGATGCCTTGGCGGTATAAAACCGGAACTTCCAATGGTTTTCGCGATGCATGGACAGTGGGTGTGATAGGGCCTTATGTCCTCGCCGTATGGGTGGGAAATTTTGACAATACATCCAATCGCATGTTGGTGGGAAGTAGCGTAGCCGTTCCTTTGTATAAAAACATAGCTAAAACGCTCATTTGGGAAGAGCAGCTACAAGATATTTTGGCGCAAAAGCACAAAGAAACGCAATTGGTGCAATTGCCCACGTGTAGAGATACGGGCGATGTGCAAACGCAATTGTGCTCGGATACAGTGCCCACTTGGTTTATACCGGGTCGCTCACCCGTGACCAACTCCCAAGTGTATAGAAAAATTTGGGTGGACACGGAAAGCGGTTTGCGCCTGTGTGGCCCCGGAGAAAAAGCTCAAGAAGTGGTGTGGGAATTTTGGCCGTCGGAATTGTATGAGCTTTTTGCGCAGGCCGGTGTGCATAAACCTCTACCTCCGGCTTATGCAAAGCCTTGTTCCAGTGGCGAGATTACGGGAGCTGCGGGAGCTAGGGGAGCCATGCATGGCATAAGCATAAAATCGCCGCGTCAAGGCATTGTGTATCATATGAATGCCGCTGCCGAAACAACGCTAGCTTTTAGCGGTGTGAGTTCGGCGGAAGCTAAGACGCTATTTTGGTTCGTGAATCAAGAATATGTGGGTAGTAGTACACCACAGACGCCTTTTTTCTGGCAAATGCGTATTGGCAAACATCGGGTTCGCGTTTTGGATGACTTGGGGCACAGCCATGTGGTGACACTTTTGGTGCAACCGTAAAAAGTTACTGAAAAGACAAGATAATGAAAGAAAATTTTATAAATTTTGTCATAAAAAAAGAAAATATTACGGCAAGGGGAGTTGATATGAAAAAAGGATTATCCTGCATTGTATGGAGTATGCTTCTTTTTCTTGGTGCGTGCGCCGGGCATCAGCAAGAACTTGCTGGTGTGGAGGCTCCCATTGTTATTTTGCATACCAATGATGTGCATGCGGCCATTGATGATCATATTGGCTATGCCGGATTGGCGGCCTATAAAAATACTTTAGAAGAAAAATATGGCGCACAAAATGTAATATTGGTGGGCGCAGGTGATGCCGTGCAAGGTGGCAGTGTGGCCATGCTCACGCAAGGTGGGGCCATCATAGAAATCATGAATGTCACGGGCTATGATTACTTCGCTTTGGGTAATCATGAGTTTGACTATAAAATACCGCGACTCTTTGAACTATCGCAAAAGCTTGAGGCCAAAATAGTTTCGTCAAATTTCATGCGTGTGCATGATGGTAAGACCATATATCCGGCTTATGAAATGTATACGGTCAATGGGGTGGACATTGCCTTTGTGGGCGTACTTACACCGGAAACCTTAACCAAGGCCAGTGCGCATTACTTCCAAGATGGGCAGGGCAATTTTGTGTATACCTTGGGCGAAGATAAGACAGGGCAAAAACTGTATTCCATTGTGCAAACAAGCGTGGATGCAGCTAAAGCCGCAGGGGCGGAATACGTGGTTGCCTTGGTGCATTTGGGCGTGGATGCAGCTTCGCAACCTTGGCGTTCCACCGACCTCATTGCGCATGTGACGGGCATAGATGTGATGCTTGATGGGCATTCGCATACCATCATAGAAGGCAAGGTATATAAGGATAAAGACGGAAATGATGTCATCTTGTCTCAAACGGGCGATAAATTGCGCTATATTGGACAAGTTGTCATTAATCCGCACAAAGAAGACGGCGCAGATATTTCTGCCACGCTCATAAGCAAAGCGCAAACCTTGGGTAAAAAGGATGTGCAGGTTCAAGAAAAAATCACCGCCGTGAAAAAGGAATTTGCGCAAATTTTAGAAAAAATCGTGGCGCAAAGTGAATATGACTTGGTGGCCAATGAGGGCAATATTCCCTCGTCACGCATGGGCGAAACCAATTTAGGTGATTTGGTGGCCGATGCTTATCGCACCCTTTTGGGGACGCAGGTGGGTATAGTTAATGGTGGCGGTTTACGCACCAATTTAGATAAGGGCCCCATTACTTATCAAGAAATCATCGATTTGCATCCCTTTGGTAATTATATCATGTCCATGGAGGTTTCGGGGAAAACCTTGAAAGATGCCTTGGAAATGGGCGCGCGGGATGCACCCGAACCCCAAGGAAGTTTTTTACAAGTGTCTGGCATGACATATGATATTGACACAAGCATATCTTCATCGGTGCAGGTGGATATGTATGGGCATTTCCAAAAGGTGAACGGGCCTTATAGGGTGAAAAACATTAAGATTGGTGGAAATCCCTTACAAGAAAAGGCTTTGTATAGCTTGGCCTCCCATGACTATTTGCTTAAAAGGGGTGGAGATGGTTTGGTTATGTTTAAAAAATCCAAAGTGTTAAAAGATATGTTCATGACGGATAGCGAAGTATTAATCAAGTACATAACGGAAAATTTGCAAGGCAAGGTGGGGGCAACATACGCCAAGCCCCATGGCGAGCAAAGAATTCGCCTTTTACCACAGAAGTAACACGGAGAAATTGGAGGATGTATGCATAAAAAATTACAGACATTGTTCGGTATATGTCTCTGTTGTATAATGTGTTTTTTAGCTGGGGGAACAAGTGCCATGGCCAAGGAAAAAGTTATATTGGATGCAGACATGGTGGAAGCTTTTGATGATGGCATTGCCATGCTCATGCTTGCCAATTCTCCCAAGATTGACCTTGTGGGCGTCACCACGGTGACGGGTAATTCTTGGACGGAGCAAGGCGTAGCCTATGCTTTACATCAATTGAGCATGGCAGGAAAAAAAGACATTCCCGTGTATATGGGAGCTGCTTATCCTTTGCGCCCGCAACGCCATGAAAATATTGCTTTGGAAAGAACTCTTTTTGGAAGAGGTATAGATGTGTGGATGGGGTCTTTTGGTTTAGAGCAACCCAAAGACTGGCAGACATATTATGAAGGCAAATATAAAACGGCGCCAAAGCTTATACCTCAGCCTCAAAGCGCAGTGGAATTTATCATCGATACGGTGCGTAAATATCCTCACGAAATCACCATTGCCGCCATTGGCCCTTGCACGAACCTCGCCATGGCCATACGCCAAGCTCCAGACATTATTCCTTTGGTGAAGCGTGTTATTTATATGGGCGGTGCTTTTTTCACCCCGGGTAATGTGACGCCTGCGGCGGAATTTAATTGGTGGTTTGACCCTGAAGCGGCTCGTATGGCGGTGCGTGCACCCTTTAAAGAGCAAATCATGGTGGGGCTTGATGTGGCAGAAAAACTGGTTTTTGCCAAAGACAACTATGATCGATTCTTGAAAACCCTCAATGGCAATGCCTTGGCCGGTATTTTAGAGAGTTCGCATGTGGGCGTAAGCTTTTCCAAGAACCCTCAATTCTCGCATTTTGTTTGGGATGTTTTGGTTTCAGCCATTTTAATTGAACCTGAAATTGTCACCGAAGAAGTGACGCAATTTGTGGATGTGAACGATCAATTCGGCCTTTCCTATGGACAATCCTTACCCTTTCTCTTGGTGGGACCGCAAGGCACACAAAAGGCGCGCATTATCTTAACTATAGATGAGAATCGCTTTTGGGACATGCTCAATGAAAACATGTATTGGCAAGGTATTACACTATGATAATTTGGGAAGTTTTTTAGCGGTTAGTACGAAATATACATTGCACGAAGTATAAAAGGAGTCGTTATGACTAGGATAGAAACTGCCTCTGTTGTTATCTTTGCCTTACTTATGATTATTACTTTTAGTGTCTAGTGAAGCTGAAAAAAACATAGGGCGATACCTTCATTACTGTAAATAACGCTTACTCGTACCTGTGCTTTCTCGAAAAAAATAAGGGGAAGGACTTTTGCACATGTCAAAAGTTCTTCCCCTATGATATGGTTTTATGTGTACTTGTTACATGAGTATTTCTTGTACGTCTTTTTTCATGGCGTGCAAGGGGCATGTTTTGGTACACAAGCCACAGCTCACACATTCTTCCACCTTAAATTCCACAAGGCGTGTATCCTTGTTTACTTCAAGGGCCGTGGTGGGACACAAAGCCGTACAGAAGCCGCAATGAATGCAAAGAGCATCGTCGCGGCAAACTTTTTGCGCAACGCCCAGCACTTTCACGCCGGAGTCTTTTAAAAAATTGATGCCACTTTGTATGTCTTGCTTTTGTCCAATGAGTTCAAGGGTGAGCTTGCCTTCTTTACGAGGGCTTATTTGTGCTTTCATGATATTAAATATCAAATTGTATTTGGTCACAAGCTGGCAAACAATGGGGCTGTTGGAATTATCGGCCGTGAAAGAGAGGCGCACCTCTTGGCGATGGGGGGAGGATTGTTCAGACATTGATATATCCTTATGCTATGAGTGCCCCAGCCCACATGTTAAGCTGAGGCACCCTATGAATTATTTATTGGTTTGTAAAAAAGATTTGGCGCGGGCTGCTTCAGCTGAGGTGGGGTATTTTTTCATAAGCTCTTGCATACGTGCCGTAGCAGCGGCTTTTTGGCCCAATTTGCTAAAGCAAATGGCCTGTTTCAAATAAGCAGCAGGGGCGCGAGTGCTTCTGGGATAGCTGGTGATAACTTTATCATAGGCTATGGCTGCATCGTTGAATTTATTCAATTGAAAGCTGCAATCTCCCACATAGTACCAAGCATTACCCACTTGACTGTTGTCGGGGTATTTTTCGGTAAAAGAAACAAAGGAAGCTTGCGCTTGAGAGTATTGACGGCTGTTAAAGGCCGAAATGCCTTGGTTGAAAAGCTGTGTGGCTGCATCAGCTGCTGGTGCTGTGGCCACAGAAGCTGAAGGGGCCATGGGACGTGGTGTGGGTGTGGCAGACATACCCGTGGGGGTGCCTGGAGTAAAGGAGCTGGAGCTGCTTTCCACGGGCTGGTCCAAGTTAAAATTCAAGGACAAAGCCTTTTCCACTTGGCGTAAAGCTGCGTCGTGGGTTTTTACTTTGCCCACAACACCTGCGCGGTTCAGTTCATCCATTTGGCCTTTGAGCATATTAATTTCTTGGCGTAAAGCTTGTACTTGAGCCCAAGAGTCGGCCATATTGGGTTGTAATTGACGCAATTGTTGGTCTTGTGTTTGTACACGAGCTTGCAATTGTGCATATTCATCGTTTTTAGTACAACCTGCCAAAAGAGCCAACATGCAGCTGGCCACAAGTAAAGTACGGGTAATGTTTTTTTGCATATGTTCCACCTTTAATGGGATTATGCCTCATGCTCGCTGGGGCATGGTGTAAGAGGTTCTTCGAAGGGTGTTTTACTGGCTTTTTTGCGTCCACAGAGCAAGTAGACTATGCCGCCAATGACGGGCACAAATACAGCCAATAAAAACCATAGGGATTTTTGTTGTTCATCGGCAAAGTAATGTGTACGAATATGCCAGATGGAATACAAATTGGGCACCATGGGTAGTGCTAAAATAATAAAATGCCACCAAAGCATGTTTACACCTTCTTGGGATTAGAAGTCTTTTTTTTGTCTTGCTTTTCAGTTATGTACATGGCTAAGCACGTGAGGCCTGCCCCAACACAAATGGCGATGTCGGCCACATTGAAGGCCGGCCAATGCCATGTACCCACATAAAAATCTAAAAAGTCCACCACAGCTCTGTAGCGAATTCGGTCAATCATATTGCCAAGGGCGCCGCCAAGTATTAAGCCTAAAGCTACAAAAAGTAAGGCAAAATAGCTTGAGGTGCGCACCAAATGAAATATGGCCACAACAGCTATGAAGGTGGCCCCTAAAAAAAGCCAAAATTGCCACTCTATGTCGGAACGGTTTAAAAAACCAAAGGCAGCTCCACGATTGTAGATATGCACAAGGTTAAAGAAACCGTCCACAACGGGCACTGCGGCGTGTAGAGGTAAAGTTTTTACCACCCACATCTTGCTGAGTTGATCCAGCAAAATGATTAAGGCCGCAATGCCTGAAACAAGAGCGTAGCGCATGCGTTATTATTCCGCGCTCTTCATGACCGCCGTACAACGGGGGCATAGGGTAGCGTGGGCTGGATCTGTGCCAAGCTCAGTGCTGTAAATCCAGCAACGTTCGCATTTTTCGCCTTGGGCTTTTTCCACGGTGATGGCAATATTTTGTACATCTTCAAAGCTGATGGCGTCGGCAGGGGCTTCGGCCAAAGGCTTGAGAATATATTGCGACACAATGGAAATGGCGCGTAAATCCACTTGCAAGTCCGTAAGGGCCGCAAGCTTGTCTTCAGACACAAACACCTGAACACGTGTATCCAAAGAGTGACCCACAGTGCCGTCTTTGCGTAATGGCTCAATGGCACGGGTAATGGCACCGCGTACTTCGTACAGCGTGGCCCACTTTTGTAAGGTTTCTTCATCCAAAAGGAATTTTTCCACATCTTCCTTGGTGAGCGCAGGCAAAGCAAAAACGCTTTCTGCGTGCGCACCGGCGGCTTTGCGCAAGCCTTCAGGAATATAATCGCACACTTCTTCGGCGGTGAAGCTCATGATGGGAGCCATATCGCGTAAAAGTAAGCTTAAGATATACCAAAGAGCAGACTGTGCAGAGCGACGCTCTTGGCTGGTGGTGCCGCTGGCATATAATCTATCTTTGATAATATCCAAGTAGGTTGCCGATAAGTCCGTGGCGCAAATATTATGCAAGGTATGGAATATCTTGTGGAATTCAAAGCTTGCATAGGCGTCTTGCATGCGCATATGGGCTCTTGCCACCACGTCCAAAGCTTGGCGATCAAGGGCGTCCATTTGGCTTGGTTCTAACAAGTTTTCAGCCGTTAAATCTTTGATGTTACCCAGTAAGTAACGGCAAGTGTTGCGGATACGACGATAGGCATCCACCAAGCGACTTAAAATTTCATCGGAGATACGAATATCTTCGCGGTAATCCACCGAAGATACCCATAAACGGATGATTTCGGCGCCAAATTTATCAATGAGCTCTTGCGGTGCAATGACGTTGCCTATGGACTTGGACATCTTAAAGCCTTTCCCATCCACCACGTATCCATGTGTTAATACAGCTTTATACGGAGGCACTTGGCGAGTGGCCATGGAAGCCAGCAAAGAAGAGTGGAACCAACCACGGTGCTGGTCAGAGCCTTCCAGATATAAATCTGTGGGGAAGCCAAGCTCTGGGCGTTTTTCTGCCACGGCAGCAAAGCTTGTGCCGGAGTCAAACCACACGTCCAAAATGTCCGTTTCTCTTTTCCAATGCGTACCGCCGCACTTGGCGCAGGTGAGGCCTTCGGGCACAATGTCTGCCAAGTCGGCTTCATACCAATAGTCACAGCCGGTGCTATGCTTGGCAAAGCGATCTGCCATGGCGTGCATCCAGGTGCTGTCTTGCCATGCATCGCCGCAAGATTCGCATAAAAGAGCCATGATGGGCACACCCCATTGACGTTGGCGAGAAATACACCAGTCAGGGCGCGCTTCAATCATATTATAAATGCGCTCTTCACCCCAAGAAGGAATCCACTCCACCTTTTGGCGGATGGCATCCAAGGAGCGTTTGCGCAAGTCATTCTTTTCCATGCCGATAAACCATTGTGTGGTGGCGCGGAAGATAACAGGCTTTTTGCAACGCCAGCAATGGGGGTAGGAGTGCGAAAGTTTGGAACCTTGTAAAAGGTTGCCCACTTCTTCCAGCTTCTCAATGACCTTGGGGTTGGCTTCAAAAACGTTAAGCCCTGCAAAAAATTCCACGCTATCCAAGAAACGACCGGCGTCGTCCAAGGGAGAGTACACTTCAAGGCCGTATTTTAAGCCCACGTCATAGTCTTCGCGGCCGTGGCCGGGTGCCGTATGTACGCAGCCTGTACCGGCTTCAAGGGTCACGTGATGGCCCAAGATGATGGGGGAAGGACGGTCATAAAAAGGATGTGTGGCTTGCAAGCCCACCAAGGCAGAACCTTGGCATTCAGCCACAATGGTGTAACTTTCCCAGCCAAAGGTGCTGGCGCAATTTTCCACCAACTCTTTGGCTAAAATATAGTTGTCGCCGCCGGCTTCCACCAAGGCATATTCAAAGTCAGGGTGCAAACATACGCCCATATTATCAGGCAAAGTCCAAGGGGTGGTGGTCCAAATGACCACAAAATTTTTCTTACCGCTGCTTTGGGGTAAAATCTTTTCAAGGCCTGCGTCATTCAAAGGAAAGCGCACAAAAACCGAAGGAGAAGTGTGGTTTTCGTATTCCACTTCCGCTTCTGCCAAGGCTGTATGACAAGAACAGCACCAGTAAATGGGCTTTTTGCTACGGGTCAAGTTGCCTGTGGCGGCCACATCGGCCAAGGTATGCGCGGTGGCGGCTTCATAGGCAGGGTCCATACTCATGTACGGAGCTTCCCATGTGCCAAAAACGCCCAAACGCTTAAATTCTTTGCGTTGGGTGTTAATCCATTTTTCTGCGTATTTACGGCAAGCTTTACGCACAACATGGGCTGGCAATTCTTTTTTCTTTTCGCCAAGCTCGTGTTCCACCTTAAGCTCAATGGGCAGACCGTGACAGTCCCAACCGGGCACATATTCAGCGGCAAAGCCCTGCATATTTTTGGATTTTATGATAATATCTTTCAGAATTTTGTTAAGAGCTGTGCCCATGTGGATATGCCCATTGGCATAAGGAGGGCCATCGTGCAAAACATAACGTCCTTGAGAACCAGAACTTTTTACCATGATGTCATAGGCTTGCATTTTTTCCCAACGCTTTAACGTTTCGGGTTCGCGTTGGACGAGATTGGCCTTCATGGGAAAACGGGTATCAGGAAGGTTCAAGGTTTTTTTATAATCGCTCATGCACTTCTCCAAGGGCTCGGGAATTTATTTGATTCATGTCAAATAGAATTGCTACTTATGGCATAGGTCTTTGTCGTCGTCAAGTTTTGTATGGGGGGCAGTGCAAAGAAATTATCATTTTTTATAGTGTGTTAAGAGGCCTTTCCCCAACATTCCATAAAAATGATTGCCCCCATGCTCATTTATTCCAAGCCCAAATCCCTACATATATTTTGCACAGCTTCCATCTCCATATGTGCCCTTGCTTCTCGTGCATATGACGCGCTATGGGGGCTCAAAATAATATTCTCAAGGCTGGTTAAATCCCCCTCATAGGGCTCTTTTTCATACACATCCAAGGCCGCGCCGCCCAAATGTCCGCTGGATAAAGCTTCATACAAAGCCTTTTCGTCCACCAAAGATCCACGTGCCGTATTAATAAGGAAAGCCCCCTTGGGCATACGTTCCAACTCTTGCTCGCCAAGCAATACCGCGCCATTGCTTTGCGCAGGGCAGTGCAAGCTTATAATATCAGCGTACGCCAAAAGCTCTTCCAATTCCATTTTGGCATAACGTCCGCCATCCTCTGCGCTCACGTTGGGATCTGCAAAAGCAATATCGCAGCCAAGCACTGCCAAAAGTGCCGCCGCTGCACGCCCCATGCGTCCAAAGCCCACAATACCCACTTTCTTTCCGCGCAAAAGGAAGCCCATATTTTTTTGCCATTTCCCTTGGCGCAAATCTCTGTCTTGTTGGCCCATGCCGCGCAAAAGATTGAGGGTTAAGCCCAGTACGTACTCCGACACGGCGCGCGCCAAGTGATCCGCAGATGTGGTACTCACGCTGATACCACGTTCCTTGGCAAAATCCACGTCCACATTATCCAGCCCCACGCCCACGCGCGAGATGGCTTTAAGTTGTGGGCAAAGGGCCATGACCGCCGCCGACAGTGGTTCCGTACCGGCAATAATACCGTCGCACTCCTTGGCAAGTTTGATGACTTCGTCGCCGCTCAAGGTACGACCGCGCGCATTTTGTATGCAATGCACGCCCTTTTCAAAAAGGATATTCATGGCTTCCATATCATATTTGGCAAAGGACGTGGTGGTAATGGCTATTTTCATGGTGTTCTCGTGTTTTTTTATGAGTTTATTTGGGTTTTATTTTATGAGTTATTATTTTTTTTAATTATTTTATTTTCTGGGGAGGGGAACTTTTTTTAGGAAAAAAAAGCTTCCCCTCCCCAGACC
>CAYJLO010000065.1:0-16815 GCA_964370835.1 uncultured Desulfovibrionaceae bacterium | reverse complement strand
GCTTATGTGGCTTATCGCAAGCAGCAGATCCTCCACTAGCAGGCCGTTGAAAAAGGGCAGTCTGCTACAGGAAGTAGCAAGCCCCGCAGGGGAGCAAGTCCAAGACAAGACGGAATTCACTTCCGTCGTAGACGACGCTTGCGATAGCTTGTGTCGTGCAGGACGCACGACCAAGCGTTATCTAGACGGTTGAAAAAGCACCATCTACTACGTCAAGCCTGCTTTGAGCAAATAAGGTATGAAAGAGTACCACAAAAAAGGATAAGCTGCGGTTTATCCTTTTTTGTGGCCTGTTTTCGTGAAGGGTGCTTGCTTTTAGCTCAATACGACTTATGTTGTACTGGTAAAAAATAGAATAAGGAGTCACTATGCTACCTTTTAATACAGGAAAAATTTTAGCTTCACTTTGTTTGGG
Organism: uncultured Desulfovibrionaceae bacterium; assembly: GCA_964370835.1. Taxonomy (GTDB): domain Bacteria; phylum Desulfobacterota; class Desulfovibrionia; order Desulfovibrionales; family Desulfovibrionaceae; genus CAYJAD01. The sequence goes on along the minus strand of CAYJLO010000065.1, from coordinate 16,400 downwards.
AGTAACCATGACCATGACATCCGGGATGGTGGGGCAGATGCCTCACGCCTTTGCAGCTGCGTCCAAGGCTCAGATTACCACATTAAAAAATGGCCTTAAGGTGTATATCTTGGAAGATGCACGCTTTCCCTTGGTGTCCACACGTCTTTATGTGAAAACAGGCTCGGCCAACGAAAGCCCAGAAGATGCCGGCATTAGTCATGTGTTGGAGCATATGGTGTTTAAGGGCACAGATAAAAGACCCAAGGGTGCCATCTCCACCGAAGTGGAAGCCGCCGGCGGGTATTTGAATGCCGCCACCAGTTTTGATTACACCGTGTATCAAACAGATTTACCTTCTGAGCATTGGGCTTTAGGCCTTGATGTGGTGAAGGATATGGCTTTTCATTCCACCTTAGATGCGGCAGAGCTGGAATCTGAAAAGGTGGTTATTTTATCAGAATTGCAAAGGGGCAATGATAACCCCGGGCAGAGAATTTTTAAGGAATTGCACACAACCGCTCTCAAAGGTACGCCTTATGATCATCCCATCATCGGCCATGAGGACACCATTAAAGCGGTGACCCCAGCCTCCATGCGTGCCTATATTGATAAATTCTATCAACCGCAAAATATGCTCTTGGTGGTGGTGGGTAATGTGGATGCACAAAAAGTTTTGCAAGAAAGTCAAAAGTTGTTTGGACAACTACAAAATAATGCTGACATGACACCAACTTTGCCCCTTGATGCCGCCGTGCTGCAAGAAAATACCGCAAAAAAACAAGTGCATGTGCAAGAAGGCAAGTGGAATAAGGTATACCTTGGCATGGCTCTCCCCGTGCCCGGCTTGCAAGATGCACGCAGTATACCGCTGGATATTTTAGGCATGGTGCTTGGCGGAGATGCCACGTCGTATTTGTATAAGAAATATAAATATGAAAAACAATTGGTGGATGGTATTTCCGTGTCCAATTATGGCTTTGAGCGCGTGGGCTTGTTGTACTTTACCGTGCAATTGGACGCAAAAAATGTGGAAGCCTTTTGGAAAGAATTTACGGCAGACATGGCGCAATTGCAAGCCACAGTCTTTACAGATAAAGACATAGCGCGGGCGCAATTGCAAATGGAAGACAGCACCCACCGCGCCAAGGAAACCTTGTCCGGCTTGGCCTCGTGGAAGGGCTATTTAGAGCTATTCCTTGGTGGAGATCAAGGAGAAAAGAATCTCCTCACAGCCATAGAAAATGTGAATCAAGCCCAATTACAAGAAAGTATAGACACATGGTTTGTGCCGCAAGCTTTGCAAGTGTCGGTGCTTGTGCCCGAAGGAACCAAACTTCCAGACCTGCAAGGTATTCTACAAAAAGAATGGCCCGCCAAGAAAGTAGAAACAAGCACCAATAAAGCTTCTTCCGCACAAGAAATCACCACGGTGGATTTGGGTGAAGGACGAAAAGTTGTGCTCATTCCCGATGCCACCATGCCCTATACGGCGGTGGATTTATATATGACCGGCGGCAATAGCCTCAGTGGTAACAAGCAGGGCTTAGCGGCTCTCACAGCGTCGGTACTGCCTACAGGGACCGCAGGAGCTGAGGCAAGCGGGGGCAAGGATGGTCTAACGTCACCGGAAATTGATACCTTTTTGGCAGAGCGTGCCGCTTCCCTTGGGGCCGGAACAGGACGTCAGGTATTTTGGCTTGCCTCCAAGCAGCCTTCGCGCTTCAATGCGGATATATTTGCTTTGATGAAAGATGTGCTCACAAAGCCGGCCTTAAGCACTGAAGAAGTGGACAGAGAAAAGAGCAATCAAATTGCCGCCATTCGCTCGCGTGATGACCAGCCTTTGAGTAATGCGTTTTCTAAAATGTCCCCCTTCTTTTTTGGCACTGAGCACCCTTACGGTTTTAAAACCTTGGGTGAAAGTGAAGAAGTGCAAAGCTACACACAAAAAGATGTGGCAGATTTTTGGCATAAGCAAGCGCGTCAGCCTTGGGTGCTTTCGGTGGCAGGAGATTTTGATGCTGAGCAGGTATTAGCCTTTGCGCGCTCCTTACCGCATCCGCAAGATGCCACCAAGGAAGTAAAGGCGCCCACATGGGGTAAAGAAAAGGCTTTGGAGGTAGCTGTGCCTGGCCGCGATCAAGCCCATCATATGCTTGTTTTTAAAACCGTCACCAGTGAGCATGAAGACGCCGCCGCCTTGGAATTACTCCAACTGGCTCTTGCCGGACAAAGTGGTATTTTGTTCCGTGAGCTAAGAGATAATCAAGGGCTTGGCTATTCTGTTACCGCCAGCAAGAGCTTTTTACCCACCACGGGCTATTTACTTTTTTATATAGGTACTGAACCTCAAAAGGTAGAGCAAGCCAATGCAGGATTTTTGAAAATCATTGAAGATGTGCAAAAAACGCTTTTGCCGGAAGATGCTTTGCAAAGGGCAAAGAATCAAATGGAAGGCGATTTTTATCGTGAGGTACAAAGTTTGAAGAGTCGCTCTCAAGATGCGGCAATGCGTGTCGTCTTGGGGCAAGATTTGGACTTTAGAAAGCAAACCATTGCCAAGGCCAAGAAGGTGACGGCAGAAGATATTCGCCGTGTGGCGCAAAAATATTTACAAGTGAAAGACGCCTATGTGGTTAATGTGACACCATAGTATAGGTGCAGAGTACAACCTGAGGCCTCTTCGGAGGCCTTTTTTTATGGTAATAATACAGGGGAAAAGCATGTGCGCTTTGGATAGTGTGGTGAAGGACTGTGTATCTTTTGTGATGCTCTTTGCTTCTTTTAAAAGAGCGTATGGCATTTCTTATTTAGTCGATGCTGAAAAACGCATTTCCATGCGCTTTTCAGGAAGGCACGTTGCCTTCAAATACCCCTTCGGGGCCGCCAGAAGTGAATTCTGGCTTATTTTACGGCACGCGAAATTTTTCTTACAGAAAAATTTCGTTAGTCGTCACTTGAAAAACAAGTGTGCTAGTTCCAAAAAATTGCCAAAAAAGTCGCATTCCATGCTTGGTTTTTTGCAATTTTTCTAGGATTGCTTTTTACGCATTAAATGTGCAATTATAAATAGTTGTATAGTTTTTCAGTGTCGACTATTTATGTGTGTATGGCAAAAAAATATTGCCGAAAACGAGAACCTAAAGACTCTTGTTTTCGGCAATATATATGTGCTTTTGTTAAAAGCAATCAGATGAATTAGGCTTTATTTTACAAGGCCTTTTTCTTCTCTTTCACGATAATCTTTCACAGTGGCAAGAACCACAGGGCTTAAGAGAAGTAGGGCAATCAAGTTGGGGATGGCCATACAAGCGTTGAAAGTATCAGAAATCAACCATACCACTTCAAGCTTAGCGATGGCGCCCACAGGCACAATCAAAGTGAAGAGAATACGGAAAGGCTTTAAGAAGGAATCGCCGAAGAGGTAAATGATGCAACGTTCGCTATATACGCACCAACCCAAGATGGTGGAGAATGCGAAGAGCGTTAAAGAAACGGTCACAAGTATGCCACCGGCGCCGACAGGTAATACACCGTCAAGCACAGCGTTAAAAGCAGCTGTGGTTAAGGCAGCACCGTTAACAGTACCAGGGCCTGCATCTAAAAGGCCGGAAGCCAAGATGGCAAAACCGGTCATGGAGCAGATGATGATGGTATCGATGAAGGTACCGAGCATACCAATGAAAGCTTGGTTTACAGGCTCTTTGGTAGTTGCAGTTGCGTGAGCAATGGGGGAAGAACCAAGACCGGCTTCGTTGGAGAATACACCACGAGCCACACCAAAGCGAATGGTCATCCAAATGGAAGCACCAAAGGCGGCAGATGGTGTGAAAGCTTCATCAATGATGGTGGCGAAGATATGAGGAATCATATCAATCTTTAAAATAAGCACGAGCAAAGAAGCGGCAATGTAGAAAACGGCCATGATGGGCACAACTTTACCAGCCACAGCACCAATACGTTTTACACCGCCCACAAGTACAGCACCCACACAGACGGTAAGAGCAGCAGCTGTGATGTAAGGGTCAATGCCAAAGCTTGCTTCTACAGCACCGGCAATGGAGTTGGTTTGGGTCATGTTACCAATACCAAAACCAGCTATGGCGCCAAAGATAGCGAAGGCTGTTCCCATCCAGGCCCACTTGGGTCCTAAACCGTTTTTGATGTAGTACATGGGGCCACCCACAACGTTACCTTCTGGGGTAACTTCGCGGAAGCGCACGGCAAGGAGTACTTCAGAGAATTTCGTGGCCATACCCACCATGGCTGTGCACCACATCCAGAAGATGGCACCGGGGCCACCCACAAAGATAGCTGTGGCAACACCGGCAATGTTACCAGTACCAACGGTGGCAGAAAGGGCTGTCATTAAAGCGTTGAAAGGGGAAAGCTCGCCTTCAGCGGAATCGTCTGTTTTTCTATGCGTCCAAAGTTTTTTAAAACTATGGGGAATGCGCATAAAAGTTAAGAAACGCAGACTAAAGGTTAAGAAAAGACCTGTGCCCAAGAGCAAAATTAGCATAAGTGGGCCCCACACCACAGAGTTGATGGGGCTTAATATGTCCGTAATTAACTGTAAAAAACCATCCATACATCTTCCTCACATGATTTTTTTTGTTGTAAGCAGTATGCTTGCAAATGAACTCTTACCACTAGTGTATACAATATGCTATTTTTCGCAAAAAAGAAATATTTTTTTAATATTTGAAAAAAAGACTTTTTTCACGAGTTTTTTGTAGAAAAAAGCGATTGAAGTGATGCTTTTACACCTAAACGTGTTTTTCACAAAGCCTCATGCGCTGGTAAAAAAAGCGTAGTTTGGGCGGTGTTGTGACAATAAAGCCTCTGTTTTTTTTAGATACAGAGGCTTTATTTTATTGTACTATTTGCTAAGCATGTAGTGCAAGGTGCATAAGAGGGCGGCACGTTGCAAGTGCTGGCGGCGCTGTTGCAAGGGAGCTTCGGCCAAGGTATACGTGGCGTTGGGCTCTGTGGTAATAATGCGCACCCCTTCCATGGCGTAAGAAAGGTTTTGTTCTCCAAGGCTTAGGCCTTTTTCCCAAACAAAGTCATCATTGGCAGAGAAAATGGGTATGGGTTTGCTGGGTGTTTTGCTGGTGGTCATGGCTTCAAGGGCTGGGTCCATGTAAATGATATGGGCATCATCAAGGGCCAAGCGCGGTTCACGAGTCATGAAAACCTTGGCGCCGGCTTTTAGTGCCATGTCGGTGGTGCTGTGGTGTGGATCGCTCCAGCTGGGAATGCCCATGAAAAGTTCATAAGGTGTGTATACGCCAGCTTCCATGAGGGATTGAGACACCGGCGTGATGGGCCCAAGCCAGCAAATACGCCAACTGTCGATGGTTTCGGTAAGCTCTACGTTAAAGGCGGCTTCTGCCAAGGCTCCCCAAGGGCAAGCACTTTCTGATATGCCATTGAACCATGCGCCGGCTTTTTCTCTACACAAAAGAAAAAGCTCTGTTTCATTGAAGCCACAAGCTATGTTTAAGGTGCCTTCCCCGTCATAGGAGAGCGTTTCTAATTCTTCAGCGTCAATACCCTTCACATCATGCAGGGTATAGCTTAGGTTTTCTGCTTCAAGTAAGGCGAGAAAAGTAGCTTCGTCTTGAGGATTTTTATCCCCCAGCCAAACATGGAGGGGCACATTTTGTAAGGCCTGTTGCCATGTCTGAAGCTGTTCTTCACCGGCGGCATTGGTCTCTTGTAAAAGTTGCCAAAACGTGTTTTGACCTAGGTGAAGAAGGCGTAAAAATTGTTTTTGCATGTATGCTCCTTGTGGTATCCAAAGTGAATTCCGTTTTGTTACCCTAGGATGCCCCCTTGGCGCAAGAGCCTTGAGAAAAAAAACGAGAATTAGTCGACATTGAAAAACGATGTAACCATCGATAAAAATAAAAATTATAATTAAAAATCTTCAGTAAACAAGGCTAGAAATAAACGTATGGAATATGTTTTCTGGCAATGTTTGTTCATATAAATACAATTTTTCAGTGGTGACTCCCAAAGTATACTTTGGGGCCGCGTACGATACGTCAGCGTTCATCTTTGGCGACCTTGAAAGGGGAATGTACGTGCTTGTTGAAAAATACGTTATGGACACATGAGTTCAAAGGATGCGTATGAGCGTAGGAAATAAAAAAGTGCACAATCATTGGCAAAGGCAATATAGAGATCGTTGTAAGGCTCGTAACGGCGAAGACGCTTTTCAATTGGTGCTGGGCGAAAGTGATTTGCGTATTATTGCCGGTATAACTTCAGGGATCACTGTACAAAATTTAGCCAAAGATATGCTGAACACCTTGGAACAATTACGCGCAGATATTCAATCCTGGGCGCGTTTGTATCCTGAATTTCAAAATTCTTTAGCTCCGCTTCCCATGCCTGCCAAAGCACCGGAAATTATTCAACGCATGTATGCCGGAGCACAGCTTGCCAGCGTGGGGCCATTTGCCGCCGTGGCCGGAACCGTGGCGCATATGCTGGCCGAGGCGCATGTGGATACAGCCCCCGACCTCATCATAGAAAATGGGGGCGATGTATATATGTTTTCCACCAAGGAGAGGGTGGTGGCTCTATTGGCAGAACCACAAGCGCATGCGCAATCAGGACAAACAGAAGGACAAGCAGAAAATGCGGAATCTCCCACGCTGCTGGGACTACGCTTCAAGGCCAAAGACTTTCCCCTAGCTCTTTGTGCTTCCTCTGCCACCATTGGGCACTCTCTAAGTCTTGGAAATGGCGAACTGGCCGTGGTGCGCGCCAAAGATGGTGCCACTGCCGATGCTGTGGCCACGGCTCTTGGCAATAGATTACGCGGCGCGGCATCGGTGCAGCAAGCTTTGGACTTTGGACAAAGTATAGCCGGCGTTGAGGGGCTTTTTGTGCAATGCGATGATAGCATGGGCATATGGGGACAGATGGAGCTGGTGGCTTTGTAATGGTGTGTCCTTGTATGGGCACAGACTGTGGACAAATCCTAGAGCAAAAACTAAATGTTTATTTTATTAAAAAAAATAACATCTTAAGCTAACATGAATGAGGTGTTGTTTTAAGATTTACATTGCGCCAAAGCTTTGCTTTTGAGGGTAAGCGTCTATTTCAATTGAAATTTTTTTTGAAAGGGGGTTTGGGGGAAGAACCTTTTTTTAAAAAAGGTTTTCCCCCAGTAGAATTTATAGCACCCTGAGTTCTTGTATGAGCATTATTTTGTTGAAATAATGTATACAAAAAACTATTGTGAAAAGAGGCACGCAGTATTTGGAAAAAAATGTTTTTACTTTTCTAAATACTATGCTAATTTCTCTGTTAGGTTCAGTTTTTCTCACATTAACTATTCCTTTTGGGAGGACAGATGAAAAAGTTTTTAACGCTTCTTTGTGTCTTGATGCTCTCTTTTGCTGGCGCAGCCATGGCCTTTGCCGGAGAAATTAAAGTGGGTCTTATGTGCCCCCTCACCGGTAAATGGGCCTCTGAAGGTCAGGACATGAAAAACGTGGTGAGCATGATGGTGGATGAAATCAATGCTAAGGGCGGTATCAAGGGTGATACCATTGAGCTTATCATTGAAGATGACGCCGGCGATCCACGCTCTGCTGCTCTTGCTGCCCAAAAACTTGCTTCTGCAGGTGTGGTGGCCGTTATTGGTACTTATGGTTCTGCTGTTACTGAAGCTTCTCAAAATATTTTGAATGAATCAGAAATCGTACAAGTGGCCACCGGTGCAACCTCTGTGCGTTTGACAGAAAAAGGTTTGAAAAACTTCTTCCGTACCTGTCCTCGTGACGACGCGCAAGGCGTGGCCGCTGCCAATACACTTATGAAAAATGGCTATAAATCTGTGGCTATTTTGCACGATAACTCTTCTTATGCCAAAGGCTTTGCAGAAGAAATTAAAGCCATTTTAGATGATAAAGGTGTAAAAATTGTATTTTATGATGCACTAAGCCCAGGCGAGCGTGACTACAACGCCATCTTAACAAAACTACGTTCTGCCAAGCCTGAAGCTGTGTTTTTCACCGGTTACTATCCCGAAGCCGGTATGCTCTTACGCCAAAAAAGCGAAATGGGCTGGGATGTTCCCTTCCTTGGTGGCGATGCTTCCAATCACCAAGACTTGGTAAAAATCTCCGGCAATGCCGCTGCCAAAGGCTTCACCTTCATCAGCCCTCCATTGCCCCAAGATTTGGATTCCAAAGAAGCTGCGCAGTTCTTAGCTGACTACAAAGCCAAGTACAATGCCATTCCTTTGTCTGTGTACTCCATCCTTGCCGGTGATGCCTTTAAGGCTCTTGTGGCTGCTTTTGAAGCCGGTCACAAAACATCTGAAAGCATCATGAACTTCTTACCCACTTTGAAAGGCGTTCCCGGATTTTCCGGTGAAGTTGGCTTCAATGAAAAGGGTGACCGCGTGGGTGAATTCTATCGTACTTACATTGTAGACGATGCCGGTGCCTTTAAGTTGCAACCTTTAAACTAAGTGTTGCGCACATGGCAGTGAATGTATTGCCATATTATGTTTTCATGAGGAGAGAGCTTAGGCTCTCTCCTTTTTTTATGTGTGATTGCACCTTTTATTAGAGAAGGAGTCTTTTCTTTGCAAGTGTGGACAAGGATTTGCTATGTGAAAAGAATATTTTTCTTCAGTTTTATCTGCTTATAATAATTAAAGTTTTTTGGAAAGGGGGTCTGGGGGAAGAACCTTTTCTTCAGAAAAGGTTTTCCCCCAGAAAAACGTTGTAAAAAACAAAGATCCAAACTTTCTTCTACATAATATTACAGCTTATCAAAGATGGAGCCTTTGCCGGCAAAGAAGAGCTTTTCATGCAAGCGTGCGGCGGAGGCATCACTCATGCAAGCAATATAGTCACAAATGACGCGCATTCTGGCTGTTTGGCTTTCTTGGTTAAGAAAGTGTTTTTTTACTTCCCACGGCAGAAGTTTTTCAGGATTGGAAGCAAAGACGTCGAAAAGTTCCACCACTATTTTACGACCGCGAAATTCTTGTATTTGCAAATTTGGCGAAGAAATCACCAACTCAAAAACCAAATCCCCCATGAGGTTTTGCAATTTTTCGGCGCTTTCTTTGAAGTGGGCGCGGTAGGCGATGAGCGGGCAGGCACCATCAATGCCGCTTTCTTGCACCACGGTATGGGTAATCATGTAGTGTACGAGGCCGCCAATGCGCCCTTTGCGCAAATATTCGGCTTGAGAAAATAAATCGTCGGCCACCTCTTGGGGGGAAAAGCCGCAAGCCAAAAAGATATCTTCTTTACCGCAGATGTAATCTTCCCACATATCTCTGGTGAGCATACCAAGGGTGACGGCGTCTTCAAGGTCGTGCAGGCCGTACGAAATATCGTCGGATAAATCCATGATGGAAGCGTCCAGCGATTTATGCAGGGTTTTTTTGTGCTTTGGTTTTTTGGGTGTGGAGAGGTCTTGCGATGCACTGAACTCTTTGGCGACGGCACCCAAGGGAGCAAAAACCCAATCCACCACACTTTGTTCAGCGTCCAAATAGCATTTGGGGGGGTGTTGTTCTTGAGAATTAAAGAGCCAACGCGGCGAGCAGGCTTGTCGCCCATAAGCACTTTCATTGACCAAAGCCGAATAGGCCGCGGGATATTTAAGTACACCCAACAAAAGTCGACGTGTGGGGTTGAGGCCGTGGTTTGGGGTATACTGCTCCAGTAAAGAAAGAATGCGTAAGGTTTGCCCATTGCCTTCAAAACCACCATAGTCACGCATACAGAAGTTCAGCGCCGTTTCGCCGCCGTGCCCATAAGGGGGATGCCCAAGGTCATGGGCAAGGCAAATGGCCGAAAGCAAGCGCTCGTCGGGTAGTGCCTCTGCCACGGGAGTGTTTTCGTAAAGCTCATGCAAGTATTTGATAATACCGGAACTTACTTGTGCCACTTCCATGGAATGGGTAAGGCGAGTGCGATAAAAATCACTTTGTCCAAGGTCCATAACTTGTGTTTTAGATTGCAAACGGCGAAAGGCCGCCGAGTGAATAATGCGCGCATAGTCGCGGTCCCACGGGGAGCGTACATCATGACTACGCTGGGGCGGGGCATGGCGGCGCTCTGCCCAAGGTCCATGCCAATCATTTTTTATATTTACCATAACTTCCTCACTTTAATATATTATTTTTGCTTTTGTGAGCTGTATTGTCAAGTGAAGTTTTGTGGTCAGTGTGAACGCAGACATTTGCACACACGCAGTCACGCGGGCATGGGAAATACTTTGACAGTGTGAAGGGGAACGCGGTATATGCACAACAGTCTTTTTTCATAAGGAATAATTATGTCATCATCTTCTTCAGTAAAAATAGCCATCATTGGTGGCGGCTTAGCAGGCACCGAATGCGCGCTTACTTTGGCCCGCTTCGGTATATCTTCTTGCCTTTTTGAGCAAAAGCCAGAACACATGTCACCTGCGCATCAATTGCAAGACCTTGGTGAATTAGTGTGCTCTAATTCACTACGCTCCAACGAACTTTCCTCGGGTATTGGGCTTTTAAAGCAGGAAATGCGCGAATTGGATAGTCCCTTCATGCGTCATGCCGACGCCAGTGCTGTACCCGCCGGTAAGGCTTTAGCTGTGGATAGAGAGGTTTTTGCCAAAAATATCACTGAAGAAGTGTTGGCTTGCCCCCTAATCACAGTGCATAGACAGCAAATTCAATCTCTTGAGGATACTGCTCTGCAAGAATTTACCCATGTGGTGCTGGCAGCGGGGCCTTTGGCATCGGATTCTTTGGCGGCTTCTTTGAGTGAGGCTGTGGGCGGCGGTCAGTTATATTTTTATGATGCCATAGCCCCCATTGTTTCTGCGGATTCCTTGGATAGAAGCATTGTATTTCGAGGCTCGCGCTATCAAGAGCCTGAAGACGCTGCTCTAACGGGTGAATACCTTAATTGCCCCATGGAAAAGGATGAATACCTTGCCTTTTATGAAGCCCTCTTGGAAGGCGACAAAGTGCAAGCCAAGGATTTCGAAAAAGAAATCCACTTTGAAGGGTGCATGCCCATTGAAGCCTTGGCAGAGCGTGGCGCGCGCACTTTGACTTTTGGCCCCTTGAAGCCCGTGGGTTTTGTGGATCCACGCACGGGACGTCGTCCTTATGCCATCATTCAATTGCGCACCGAAAATCTCAATGAATCCATGTATAATTTGGTGGGATGTCAAACCAAGCTCACCTATGGCGCACAGCAGAAAATATTCCGCATGATACCGGGGCTTGAGCAGGCAGAGTTTGTGCGTTTTGGTTCCATGCATCGCAATACCTATGTGAATGCGCCCAAGGTGCTGGAAGAAAATCTTTGCCTCAAAGGCTATACAGCGAAAAATGTACGCCTGGCCGGACAAATTACCGGTGTGGAAGGTTATGTGGAGTCGGCTGCATGTGGTCTATGGGCGGCTTTAACCTTGGTGGCAGAATTGCAGGATAAAAAATTGATGGCTCCGCCTGTGACCAGCGCTCTGGGGGCGCTTATGCAGCACCTACGCACAGAAGTGAAAAAATTTCAACCTTCCAATGCTCACTTTGGGCTCATGCCGGAGCTTGGCGTGAGGGCTAAAAAGGCTGAGCGCAAAGTCATGTATGCCAGCCGTGCCAGAGAGAGCTTCGCGATGTGGTTGCAAGAGCATAAAGAACAGGGATTTGTTTAAGAAAAATACTAAGGGGAAGGCAGGTTTTGCTTTCCCCTTAGCACTTTTAGATGTGGGCTAGTTTTTAGCGCTTAGATGGCGTTTAAGAATGGCATTTTCCGTTTTTAAGGCCATGTGCGCTTGTGAGAGCTCAAGAAGCTCTTGCTGTGTTTGTTTCAATTCTTGCATGGCCAAATTTTGCGCCTCTTGCATTTGTGACATGACAGTATTAAAATCTTGGATTTCTCTTGCGTACTCCCTTTCTTTATCAGTGTGCATGGGAAATACAACCTTGGTATATTCAAGACCTGTTTTATGCTCTAAGGGGTCGATGGTTTGAAAGAGTTTTCCTGTAACTTCCCCATCGCTGACTGGATGTAAGACCCACGCGTATTCAATGAAGTCTTCATAGCCCATGAGGCTAATGTCTTTACTTTCAAAAACTTTTTTCCGTTGGCTAACTTCTTTGGTTCGCCAGAGTATGGTTTGCGGATTACCGTTGTCTATTTGCGTACAATAAGAAAATTCCGGATAGATATCGTGAATGGCAAATATGATTTTGAATACGTCACCATGCCATGCTGCGCTTTGATCAAAGCCGGCGCATCTTTTCCATAATACACTGTTTCTATGCGAACTTAGTGCAGAGAAAAAACTGTGCGGCACGGTGTCGTCAATGACCCATATGGTATCTTCATGCGCATAGGCAAGGCTGTTTTCAAAATCTCGTAGGGTTTGCTCATAGGTGTGAAGACCATCAATGAACATCACATCAAACTTGAAATCTTGATCATGATATTTGCTTCGCAAGTTTTGGGCGCGTGTGGGGAAATTCTCAAAAAAAGTGTCAGATGTTTCACTATATAGATGAATATGTTCTGAAGCGTAGTCTTCTGGAGGAAAACAGAAATTAGGATCTACGCCCACCTTGAAAGGAACATCCAGTTCTAAAAAAGTTTGACCTTGAAAAACGCCTATTTCCAAATAGCTTTGCGCATAGATCATGTCGATATACGATTGAATGCGTGCTCTGGTGGGAGTATCTCGGTAGAAGAGAGTGAGATCACTTAATTCTTTGGGAAATCTTTTGCATATATGTTGAATTCTATACTGTTCCAATTCTTGCTTGCGCATACTGTCGTAAGGCTCCACAGCCATGGCCAGGCGTGCGCAATCTATGGCTTTATATAAATCACCCTGGGCTGCATACATTGCAGCCTTTTGTGCATGGGGCTCGCTCCAAAAAGGATTTGTGTGAATACTCTCGTTTATGAGGGTTGTCAGGGCTCCATAGTTTTTATTTTGACGTAAATAGGTGGCCAAGTGGCTTTTACATGCAAAATTACGCGGTTCCATTTCCACAGCTTTGTGAGCGTATTCTATGGCTTTGAGGAGATTTCCCATATGGGCATAAGTGGCTGCGTTTTGAGTAAATCTTTCGGCGGCGCGGGGGTTGCTTTGTAAAGCTTTGGCCAAAATCTCTATGGCTTTTTGAGGTTCACCTTTTTGACGTAAATAATGAGCCCATTGTTCTTGGTGAGCCAAGTTTTCCGGTGCCATTTCCACAGCTTTTTGTATGCAAGGGAGCGCTTTTTCTAAAGCTCCTTGCGCGTGATGAACACTGGCAAGCAAAGCGTAACCGTCGTCCCATGTGGTATTGTGTTGCAATGTTCTGGTGATAAGCTTTTTACACGCATCATGGTCGCCGTTTTCGAGAAGGTATTGAATGAGCTCCTTTTTACGCTTAAGTTTATTTGGCTCAATTTCCGTAGCTTTTTGTGCGTATTCCAGTGCCATGTCTAAGTTTTTTTGTGCATGATAAATGGAAGCAATTTGAGCTAAAGGTTTACTCCATGTGGGATTGTCTTTTACCAATTGCTCTTGCAATTGAAGGGCTTGATCAAATTTTCCTTCAATGAGAAAAAGCTCTGTGAGTTTTTTATAGAGTGCTAAATTTTTCGGTGCATTGGCTAACTTGCTTTGTAATATTTGTATGTGATGTTGATGCTTTTTTAGCGGTAAAGGTAAGCAGACATTCTGTTGCAAATGATATTGCTGTAAAGCTCGGTAGTAGTCTTCATACATAAAATCTTCTAAAAGATTTTTTTCCTTTAAGTGCTTAAAAATACACTGTGATTTTGTATACTCTTTGCGTTGATAGAGGAAGTGGGCGTGTGCATAAAGTTTTTGTGCCGGCGTGCAAGGCTTGGGCTCTTGGTAATACGAGGCAGGCACAGTGAGATGTTCTTTTTCTAGGGGGGTTGGCTTTGTAAATAGCTCAGGATACGCATGAAGGTCTTGTGTAAAGTCTTTGGTGAGTGCGAGTATATGCTCCAATTGGTCAAGGTCCAAGGTGAAGGCATCGTTAGCCTCATCTAGATGGTCAGTGTAAAGTACTTTCTTGGTGGCGTGGAAGAGATGATAGTTGTCTGAAGCATGATTTGCTATGATATTAAAAGTGGTTCCATGTTCTCTGGGAATGACCACAAAGCGCGTCCGCAAATCTTTGGAAAGCAACAAACTGTGCTGAGCTGAACCACCAATCATAAAGCATACTTCAGCTGTACCCATGGCTTTGAGTTGTTGAGCGACGCTAAGCTTTTCCGGATAAACTACGTGCCAGCCTCTTTTTTTGAGTAAGAGCTCCACCTTATCTTCATTGGCGCAACTTCGTATTTTTGAGCGCGAAAAGTATACATACTTACCGGGGACAGGAGTGTGGTGGTAATGGCGTAAAAACTGAGCTTGCTCTGGGTGGATATGGGTATTTATTCCAGATCCAGGTTCTGGAAAGTGCACTTTGGCAAATTGTGTGGGTTCAGTAAGAAAAATGTGCTCATTATCTATACCAAGTGTTTGAAAAATTTCGCTTTGCCAAGGCTTAAATTGCGAAGGTGTAAAGGTGGTGCCATTGACACCAGTCCAGACTATGGGAAGTTTTGTTTTTTTGGTATACCAAAGTCTTTGAAGATTTTCCAAAAGGAAATGTCCCCAATGCATAAAGAATATACCACCATAAATCACTTCTTGAGGGGATGTGTTTTGAGGCTTTATATATGGTAATGAAAAATATTTGCTTTCTTTTTGCACCATCCTCAGGCCGTGAGGAAGAGGCCGTTTATTGGCAAAAATACCCGTGGCATACATGGGTATTTTTCCCGTAATATTACCTAGCATGGGTAAAAGAGTGACATTTTCTTCTATGGAACATTGTAAAGGGGGGATGCTCTCTTTACTTGATATATTGTGATTAAACATGCGTACTCCAAAGACTAAAAGTATATTGTAGTGCAGTCTATATGTAAGTGGATATTTTATCAAATAAAAAAAGAAGTAATAAGGATAAAACTGTAAAGGAAAGCTAAATCTTTGTGGCTAGTATTTTTAGGGAGTGTTTGATGAGGTAAAAAAAGAAGCTGAACACCCGTAGTCACCGTTGCCGCTGCTTCCTTTCGGAATCTCGGAAGGCTGGCGGAGTTGGCGGTGTTTATGCCGCGATATCTATGATGAAGTAAAGATGAGGGGAGAATGTGTTGCGTTATGATGCGTGTGTGATTTTTAGCAGAGCAAAAAAAAGAAGCTGAACACCCGTAGCCACCGTTGCCGCTGCTTCCTTTCGGACCTGACGGAGTTGGCGGTGCTTGCGCCGTTCAGCTTCGCCTTTTGTATATATGGGGTGGGGCTACGTGTCAAAGCTTTTTTGCATGAGGCGATAAAAAAGCTCAGCTGTTGTTGGCATATAATCTGCATAGTATTTCGTACATACAGATGTTTACACATGTATTGTGCACGTGCAAGCGGTATGTAGGAGGATTTTTGTATGCAAGACATGATGTTTAGTGCACTTTTTGGAGCTTTATCCACTGAGCACCGCATGAATTTCATAGCCAATAATTTGGCAAATGTGAACACCACAGGCTATAAGCAAGATCAATTGGCTTTCAAAAACACCATGGCCCAATTTGCCCATGATGAAATTCGCGAGCCTTTAGCCAATGTTCGCTCTAAGCCTTTGTTTCCAGAACCAAAAAACCTCTCGCGTACACGTATTGCTGTGTCTGAAATTGATTTTAAGCAAGGCTCCATGAAATTTACCGGTGATCCTTTAGATGTGGCCATCAACGGTGAAGGCTTTCTTAAGGTTCAAACACCGGCAGGGGAACGCTATACGCGTAGCGGGCATTTTGTAAAAGGTGCCGACGGCTCAGTACAGACGCCGCAGGGTTGGTCTTTGCAAGGAACCGATGGTCCCATAGTTATTCCTGCAGGGGCACGCGATGTGCATATAGCAGGTGATGGGCAAGTTTTTGCCGATGGTGAGCTCATTAATACCATTACTTTTGTGGGACTTGATGATCCGCAAGTCTTGGAAAAAGAGGGTAGTAATACCTATAGAGTGCGTCCGGGTGTGGAAGCTGTTGAAAATGATCCCTTGGCCAATGGCGCACGCATTTCGCAAGGATTTGTGGAAACTGCCAATGTGGAAGTCGTTACCGAAATGGTGAAGATGATTGAAGTAAACCGCCATTACGAGGCCATGTCAAAGATTATGCAAACCTCTGATACCGTAGATAAACAAGCTATAGAACGAGTTGCAAGACTTCGTTAGCCATAACATAAGGAGCTAAAGCTATGATGCGTTCGCTTTGGACAGGTGCCACAGGCATGGTGGCCCAGCAATTAAATATTGACGTTATTTCCAATAACTTGGCTAACGTTAACACCACAGGTTTTAAGAAAAGTCG
>CAYJLO010000064.1:0-16884 GCA_964370835.1 uncultured Desulfovibrionaceae bacterium | reverse complement strand
CTAAAACAACCATAGCCATCGATCCGGTCACCCGTATCGAAGGCCACCTCAAAGCAGAGGTGGTTGTTGAAAATGGAAAAGTGGTGGATGCAAAGCTTTTCGGCGGTATGTACCGCGGATTTGAAAACATCCTTAAGGGCCGTGACCCACGCGATTCCACTCAGATTGTACAGCGTATTTGTGGTGTGTGCCCAACATCTCACGCCATGGTATCCGCTGGTGCGCAAGAAGACGCTTTCAAGATTAAAGTTACCGACAATGGTCGCATTACCCGTAACCTTATTCTTGGCGCCAACTACTTGCAATCTCACATTTTGCATTTCTACCACTTGGCAGCCCTTGACTATGTGGCTGGCCCCAACACAGCTCCTTTCGTGCCCCGCATGGCTAAACCAGACTTGCGCTTGCCCGAAGCTGTAAACAAAGTTGGTGTGGACCAATACGTAGAAGCCCTTGAAGTGCGCCGCATTGCGCACCAAATGGTGGCTCTCTTCGGTGGTAGAATGCCTCACGTACACGGCATTGCTCCTGGCGGCGCCACAGAAATTCCCACCAAGGAAGCCTTGGTAGAATACGCTGCCAAGTTCAAAGTGGTTGAAGACTTCGTGAAAAACAAATACTTGCCTGTAACCTACACCGTGGGCGCTGCATACAAAGATTTGTTCAAGCAAGGCCAAGGCCACATGAACTGCTCTTGCTTTGGTGTATTCCAGCTTGACGGCGAAGCCAAAAGCTTCCTCTTAAAGCCAGGCGTATACATCGACGGCAAGGATATGCCATTTGATCCTAAGAAAATTACTGAACAAGTAAAATACTCTTGGTTCGATGACAAAACCACCGGCAAGAACTTCATGGAAGCTGAAACCGTTGTTGCTCCTGACAAAAAGGACGCTTACAGCTTTGTTAAGGCTCCTCGTTATGACGGTCATGCCATGGAAGTGGGCCCAGCTGCTCGCATGTGGATCACCAACCCACCGTTCTCCGCCGTGGGCAAAAAGATGCTCAAAGAGCACTTTGGTCTGGATGTGAAAAACTTCCGCGATCTTGGCAAAGAAAATGTATTCTCCATCATGGGCCGCCACGTGGCACGTGCTGAAGAAACCTTACTCATTGCTGAGCAAGTAAGCAAATGGCTTAAAGAAATTAAGCCAGGCGAAGAAACCTGGACACAGTGGGAAATTCCCGCCACTGCAGAAGGCTATGCCTGTGCAGAAGCTCCTCGTGGTTCGCTTATCCACTACTTGAGCGTTAAAGACCAAGTAATTGATAACTACCAAATCGTGTCTGCTACCCTTTGGAACTGTAGTCCTCGCGACGACAAGGGCCAACTCGGCACCGTAGAAGAAGCTCTTCTTGGTGTGGAAGTACCAGACATCGAAAATCCCGTAAACGTAGGGCGCCTCATTCGCGCCTTCGATCCATGACTTGGCTGTGCCGTGCACGTGTTGCACGCAGAAAGCGGCAAAGTTACTGTGATGGAAGTGAAGTAATTCAGTCCTTACGGAATTTTGTTTTAAAGCCCTACATATGGTCATATGTGGGGCTTTTTTTTATTGCCTTGACACCGTAAAACCTTCTTTCATGACATCTATGCCCCTTGTCTGCGTAGGTGCTAATGATTATACTGAGGCCATGCAAAAACCCATTCCAGCGTCTCTACCTCTCACCCCCGGTGTGTATCTGTACAAAAATGCCCTTGGACGTATCATCTATGTGGGCAAAGCGCGCGTCTTGCGCAAGCGCATTCTTTCTTATTTTCGTGAAGAAGGCCTTGCCGCCAAAACCAAGGCCATGATGAGCCATGCCGCCTCCTTGGAGACGTTATCCACCACCACGGAAAAAGAAGCCCTGCTGCTGGAAGCAAGCCTCATTAAAAAGCACAGACCACATTATAATATTGTTTTGCGTGACGATAAACAGTACATTTTATTTAAGCTTTCAACTAAGCATCATTTTCCGCGCTTGGAAATTGTGCGCAATACTCACAAAAATTTACGTGACAAAGCCCAATATTACGGCCCCTTCACCTCCACCCTCGCCGCACGCGAAACATGGAAAATCATCCACAAAGCCTTTCCCTTGCGCCGCTGTAGCGATAAGGCCATGCGCAATAGAGTACGCCCCTGCCTATATCATTTCATGAGCCAATGTCCGGCCCCCTGCATGGAATACATCACCCCCACTGACTATAATGTGGGCGTGCAAAAGGTGCGCGAACTGCTTTCCGGACGCTCAGAAGCCCTCTTGCAAAGTATAGAAAGCGAAATGTTGGCAGCGTCGGAAGCCTTGGAATTTGAAACAGCCGCCACCTTGCGTGACCAATTACACGCAGTACAGCGCACCGTGGAAAAACAAGCCGTGGTCATCCCCGGTGGTACAGATATGGACATTGTGGGCTTAAGTTGCGCCGATAAAGGCATGGCGCTGGGGATACTTTTTGTGCGTGGCGGAGTACTTATGGACGGGCGTAACTTCTTTTGGCCTGCGCTGGATTTTGACGACACACCGGAGCTCTTACTCTCTTTCCTTTCTCAATTTTATGGGAGCATGGCACCCCCTCAAACAATCATTTTGCCTTGGATTCCAGACTGTTCTACAGTGAAAATCGATGACAATCAAAATTCTGATATTGACAATGGAGAGGAAACAAACAGCATGTTCTCTGCCCTTGAGCAAAATTTAAGCGACATGCGCGGCGGCCCTGTACGCATGGTGGCACCGCGCAACAGCGCCGAAAATGCTCTGGTGGATATGGCTGCCACCAATGCCAAAGAAGAAGGACGACGCCATAAGGAGCAGCCCTTGGAAGATCGCCTTGCCGCGGCCTTGCATTTAAGCACGCCACCACAGCGCATTGAATGCGTGGACGTTTCTCACACCAGCGGCCAACAGACCCGAGTGGGCATGGTGGTCTTTGAAGGGGGCAAAGCCAATACTTCTGCCTATAGACAATACGCCATGCCCGACGGCACCAGCGATGACTATGGAACCCTTGCGGCATGGGTGGTGCGACGCCTAGAATCTGGCCCGCCATGGCCGGATTTATTGCTCATCGACGGAGGTAAAGGGCAACTTTCTGCCGTATTGCGCTCCCTTCAAGAGCAAGGGCAAGAGCATCTCTTTGCCTTGGCGGCCATTGCCAAAGCACGCGACGAGCAAGGCCATGCCGACAGGCGCGCCGGTAACATTCAAGATAAAATATTCTTGCCCGGTCGCTCCAATCCCCTTCCTTTACGGACAGGCTCGCCGGAACTCTTATTTTTACAACATATCCGCGATTGCACCCACCACTATGCCATTGGCAGACACCGTCAAGCCCGTGGCAATGCGGCTCTTTCGGGCGAACTCATGCGCATTCCCGGCATTGGCCCCCATACGGCACGTCTTTTGTGGGATACCTTTGAAAATACCGCCGCCATGCGCGCCGCCAGCCAAGAAGACTTGGCCGCCATCAAGGGCATAGGCAAAAAAAAGGCCCAAGATTTATGGGCCAAATTACAAAATTTATAGAAGCGCGTTTTAGGCTTTGCTTTTATGTAGTAAGCCCAATTTGCGCAAATGAATCTCCAAGCAAGCAATGGCCGCCGGCGTCACGCCAGAAATGCGCCCTGCTTGCCCTAAAGTATGCGGTTTGAGCTTGAGTAGCTTTTCCTGCACCTCGGCAGAAAGACCAGACACCTCGGCATAGGGCATATCTTGCGGCAAAGGCGTATTTTCAAGGCGCGATGCCCTTTGCACCAGCTGTTCTTGCCTTTGCAAATAGCCGGCATATTTTACTTGGGTTTGACTTTCTGCCCGCACATCATGGGCGTATTCATTGATATTGGCGCAGAGAGGCGACAGGGTTTCCAAGGTCACCGCAGGGCGACGCAAAAGCTCAGCCAAGGAAGCCCCACCTTGAGGCGGATTTTCGCCCACAGTTTGCAAAGCTTCGGCCAATTCGGGGCTGGGAGTTATGCGTGTATTTTCCAAGTAAGCATTGAGTTCAGCCACCTTGGCGTATTTTTCTTGAAATTTTTGCCATTGATCATCGTGCACCAAGCCCAGTTCACGCCCCTTGGGGGTCAGTCTGGCGTCGGCATTATTTTCGCGTAATAATAAGCGATGCTCAGCACGAGAGGTGAACATGCGATAAGGCTCAAGGGTTCCCAAGGTCACAAGATCATCAATGAGCACAGCCATATAGGCTTCTTCACGACCCAAAATAAAGGGAGGCAATCCGTTTATTCTGTGAGAAATATTGATGGCGGCCCAAAGTCCTTGGGCGGCGGCTTCTTCATAGCCGGAAGTGCCGTTGATTTGTCCGGCATGCCATAGGCCCTGCACTTTGCGCGTTTCTAAGGTGGGATGCAATTGCACAGGGTTCACATAATCATACTCAATGGCATAGCCCGGACGCAACATATGCGCATTTTCCAAGCCAGGAATGGTGGCAATGAGGGCCAATTGCACATCCAAAGGTAAAGACGTGGAAACACCGTTCACATAGCATTCTGCACTGTCCACCCCTTCTGGCTCAATGAACACCTGATGGCGCACACGCTCGGGGAAACGCGCAATTTTATCCTCGATGCTGGGGCAATAACGCGCACCGGTACCTTGAATAACGCCCGTAAACAGTGGCGAGCGGTCAAAGCCCGTGCGAATGGCATCGTGTGTTTTGTCGTTGGTCCACGTAATATAACAAGACACCTGCTCCAAAGAGGGTTTAGGCCCGTGGAAACTAAAGCCTTCGATGAACTCTTCACTTTTTTGCTCTTCCATTTGTGAAAAATCAATGGAAGAACGCAAAAGACGCGGTGTGGTACCGGTTTTCAAGCGTCCCGTTTCTAAGCCTAAATCCTGCAAGGATTTCGTAAGGTTCATGGTGGGAGCATCGCCCAAACGACCGCCATGCTGAGACGTCATGCCAATGTGAATGCGCCCGCATAAAAAGGTTCCTGTGGTCAAAAGCACATGCTTTGCGCTAAATTCCAAACCAAGGGCCGTACGCACGCCGGTAATACCGGCATCATCGTGGGTTAGCTCTTCAACACTGTCTTGCCAAACCTTGAGCTGCGGCAGTGAAAAAATGCTTTTTTTCACCACACTCATGTACACATCTCTATCCATTTGCGCACGTGTGGCGCGCACAGCCGGGCCTTTACTGGTATTTAAAATGCGAAACTGAATGCCACCGGCATCGGCCCATTGGCCCATCATGCCGCCAAGGGCGTCAATTTCGCGCACCATATGCCCCTTGGCCAAACCACCAATGGCAGGATTGCACGACAAATGCCCAATGCGATCCACATTACCTGTTATGAGCAGGGTAGAATGTTCAAGGCGTGCCAAAGCATGGGCGGCTTCACAACCGGCATGGCCTGCGCCCACCACAATAACGTCAAACTGTGCTTTCATAAATACCTTGCTCAAAAAGACTGTAGAAAGGGGAAAAAAGGATAAGCCAAAAGGGCGGTAAGCCTTTTGTCATACAACAAAAAGCCGCCCGCCCTTTAAAAGCGAATAAACTTCTAGGGCATAGCTCTATACCATTAAGGTATAGATAAAGACTATTTGCGGCCCTTAGCAGCGCGCTTAGAAGCCTTAAGGGGGTTAACCTTAGCAGCTTTAGCAGCAGCTGTTTTTACGTGAGTAGAGAAGTTACATTTACCACCAACCCACTTACGAGCAGGTGTGGGGTATGTGGAACAGAAGTTCTCACCTTCAAAGTCACGAACACGGCCACAGCCTTCACATTGCTCTACGATTGGGGAAAGTGCGAAACCATTAAGTAATACACCTTCAGCGGTTTTTACGGCGTTTTCTAAAGTAGCCATTATAATCCTCCGGTACGCCAGTACGGCGTAAAATTTCTTTTTGGGAAGCCAAGAGTAAACAAAATATTTTCAAAGTCAAGAAAAAACCTTTTCAGTGACACTGTTTTTATACAAGAAAAAGCCTACTGACCCCATTTTTCCGTGAACACTTTGGCCGCATCAAAGGTATCTCTTGCTTTAAAGGGCTGATCTGGGTAACCGCAGACCACAATTCCCAAAATTTCCACATGGTCGGGAAGGGCAAAAAATTCCTTAAAAGCCGCGGCACGCTCTTGCACAGGAGTTATTCCCGTCCACACGGTACCAATGCCAAGGCCACGAGCTGCCAAGAGCATATTTTGAATGGCGGCAGAGCAATCTTGCACCCAAAAACCTGCATGTTTTTCCACTTGCGTATCGGCACATACGGCAATGCACACCGAACTTTCTTTGGCCATTTGTGCATAAGGATGCAATTTTGCTATAGCTTCCATGGATTGCTTTTCGCGAATCACAATAAAACGCCAAGGCTGAGCATTGCCTGCACTGGGGGCTGCCATGGCAGCTTCTAAAATTTGGGTAACCTGTGCATCGCTCACAGCTTCATCGGTGAACTTGCGAATACTACGACGTGTAGCAATGGCTTCAAAAATATTCATATCTTGCTCCTGTATCATTATATATTAGCGCATGTCGCTCACGCGCTTGGACTTGCCAAAGGTGCGCGGCAAGGTGGCATTATCCACCACACGCACGTTCACCCTAGCCATGAGCGCCTTATGCAATTTTTTGCTGACGGCCTCAGCCAAGTGCGCATCGCCATCATGAGAAATACCTTCTTTGCGCTCCACACGCAACTCCATGTGATCTACAGATTTTTCATCACGCGTAAGATCCACATGATACTCACCACCAAGCTCGGGGAAAGTTCCAATGACATCCATAAGCTGACCGGGATAAATATTTACACCACGGAAAATGAGCATATCATCACTACGTCCCAAAATTTTATCATGACGCGGTATGCAACGCCCGCAAGCGCACTGACCGGGAATAAATCGCGATAAATCACGCGTACGATAGCGAATAAGTGGACTAGCTTCTTTGCAAAGGCTGGTCACCACCATCTCACCCACTTCTCCCTCAGCCACGGGTTGTAAGGTTTCGGGATTGATGATTTCTATGTAAAAAAGATCTGCCCAATAATGCAATCCGGCGTGGGCGTCGCACTCAATGGCAGTGCCGGGGCCATACATTTCTGTCATGCCGGCAATATCATAGCTGCCCTCAAGGCCAAGCTTGCTTTCTATGGCCTGACGCATCTTTTCACTGCGCGTTTCTGCGCCGCAAATGACTTTACGCAAATTAATTTTATCTTTAAGGCCATGACGTTCAATTTCTTCAGCCACAAGCAATGCCATGGAAGACGTGGCCCCAAGGCAAGTGCTTTGCATATCTTGCAACAGCTGAATATGCATTTCCATATTGCCGGGCCCCACGGGAATGGTCAATGCTCCCAAGGCTTCGCAGCCCAATTGAAAGCCAGCACCCGCCGTCCACAATCCATACCCCACTGCCACCTGCACCCTGTCCATGGGGGTTAAACCTGCCATGGCGTAGCATCGAGCCATTTGCATATTAAAAGTGTCCACATCTTTTTGCGTATAGGCTAATATTTTACGCTTGCCTGTGGTTCCGGAAGAAGCATGAATACGCACCACATCTTGCTCGGGCACGCTCAACAAAGGTAAGGGATAGCCTTCGCGCAAATCATCCACGGTGGTGAAGGGCAATTGCTGTAAATCTTGTAAGCTTTGAATATCTTCCCCGCGCACATGCCCAAACTTGGACTTATACTGCGCGCTGTTCATGGCTCGTTGTAAAGTGGCACGAACACCCTTTAATTGGGTGGCTTCCAGGGCGTCTCCATCCCTACTCATGCTGTCGAGCTCTTGCAAACCATCAGTAAACATCTTAATATTACTCATATTTTCCTCAAAATCTCTTATTTTGTAGGGATTGCTTTTTGCAAAGGAAAAAGGTACATCTTCCTTGTTGGCCCCGTGGGAATACACCCTCTTTTTTGTCAACACAACACAAAGAACCCAAAACGATGCCAGCGCATATGCGCTTTGGGTCTTGTATATTAGTATGTCTTAGCTTTAGTGTATATGGCTTAGCAGTTTTTCCCATCTTTGGAAAGCATACTGTATACAGAAATTTAAATTTGTTTTTGCTTAAAGACAAAAAGCAAAGGAGTAAACGTGCGTATACTTGTTATTGGTTCCGGCGGAAGAGAACATGCCATTGTGTGGAAGTTGAGCCAAAGCTCAACGGTAAAAGAAATTTACGTGGCCCCCGGCAATGGAGGCACAGCCTCTGAAAAAGTGACACATGTTCCCATTGCAGTGGAAGAAATATCCTCCTTGGTACGTTTTGCCCAAGAAAAGAAAATTCAATTGGTGGTACCAGGCCCAGAACTCCCCTTAACCTTGGGCATTGTGGATGCCATGAATGCCGTGGGCATTGCCTGCTTTGGCCCCGATAAATATTGCGCTACCCTAGAAGGTAGTAAGTCCTTTGCCAAGGGCATGATGGTAAAAGGCAATGTACCTTGCGCTGCCGGCGCGCACTTTAGCAACCATGGCGCCGCTGTGGATTATGTTAAAAAACAAGGCGGTCCCGTTGTGGTCAAGGCCGATGGCCTAGCTGCCGGTAAGGGTGTTGTGGTGGCAAAGAACACCGAAGAAGCCTTGGCTGCCCTTGACTCCATCATGCTGGATAAAATTCACGGTGCCTCCGGCGCTTCTGTGGTCATTGAAGAATGCCTTGTGGGCGAAGAAGTCTCCTTTCTCTGCTTTTGCGACGGAAAACACGCCGTGGCTCTGCCCTCTTCGCAAGACCATAAAGCCGTTTTTGATGGAGACACAGGCCCCAATACCGGCGGCATGGGAGCCTATTCCCCAGCGCCTTTATTGCAAGCCGACCGCTACCAAGAGATGCTCGAAAAAACCATTCTTCCCATTTTGGAAGTTTTTGGCGCATCTAAGCACCCCTTTAAGGGCATGCTCTATGCCGGCCTCATGATGACCGACAGCGGTCCAAAAGTGCTGGAATACAACACTCGCTTTGGTGACCCCGAGTGCCAGGCTTTACTTATGCGCTTAAAAACACCTTTGGACGCCATCATGATGGCGTGCGTAAAGGGTAACCTTGATTCCCTAAAAATAGAATACCATAATGATGTGGCCGTGGGCGTTGTGGTGGCAGCCGAAGGCTACCCAGAAAGCTACCCCAAGGGCATGGAAATTACCGGCATTGAAGAAGCCGAATCCCTTGGTGATGTGAAAGTTTTCCATAGCGGCACCATCATGAAGGACGATAAATTTTACGCCAATGGCGGACGTGTTCTTTGCGTAACAGCCTTGGGGCATAATTTAAAAGCGGCTCAAGAAAAAGCCTATGCCGCCGTGGAAAAAATCCATATGGATAAGAGCTATTACCGTAAAGACATTGCCTCCAAAGGCATTAAACGCTTACAAGGATAACAACATGACAAAAGTAGCCATTTTCATGGGCTCCATTTCCGATGAGCCCCAAATCAGCCCTTGTGCTGAAATTTTAAAAAAATTGGACATTCCCTTTGTGTTCACCGTAACTTCTGCCCACCGCACCCCTGAGCGCACAGAGAAGTTAGTGGACCAATTGGAAAAAGACGGCGTACAAGTATTTATTTGTGCTGCCGGCATGGCCGCTCACCTAGCCGGTGCTGTGGCTGCGCGCACCATTAAGCCTGTTATTGGTATTCCCGTTTCCGGCTCTGCTTTAGCGGGCGCCGATGCTCTGTACTCCACAGTGCAAATGCCTCCCGGATTCCCTGTGGCCACCGTTGCCACAGATAAAGCCGGCGCACGCAACGCCGCATGGCTTGCTGCCCAAATCATCTCTTTGCAAGACCCAAGCCTTGCAGAAAAAATCAGCGCCGCCCGTCAGCAATTTAAAGATGACGTGGAAAAAGTAGGTGCTGAGGTCATGCAAAAATACCAATAACCACTGACTCTCCTTTTCATTACTTACCAAAGAGCCAGCCTTTTCTTTTTGAAAAAGTTGGTTCTTTTTTTTTTGCAAGCGAGTGATAGTGTCACTCTCATTCAATTTTCTGCATATATGTAGAAAATCTTACTAAAAAAATACACTTTAATTCGCAACATAACACTTTAATAATAAAGAATTTTTATTTTTTTATTTGAAATATCCTAGTAAACAAATTACTTTCATCTTGACAAAAGCACCTCGCATCTATAGAAGATTCACATGTGCATACACATGCGCATGTGAGTACTCGCTAACTTTCGTACTCCTTTTATACCATGTTCTCGCTATCAAGAACATAAGGCCAAGGCCTTGAGGGTAAACCTCGATATCGTGTCACTGTAACAAGTAAACGATACTTATATATACCATACATTAAAGTACGCCACCTCGCGGCGTACTTTTTGTGTTTCATTAACCTGTGTACGTAAGTACACAAAACAGAACAAGGTTGGAAATAGAAATGAAAAAATTTCTAGGAATCATCGTGGGCGCTGTCATGCTCATGGGCGTAGCTATGCAAGCACAAGCCGCACTTTTAACGGAATGGTCCTACACACTCGTCAATGTAGAACTCAAAGAATCTGCAAACGGCATTGCCACAGCCGGTGAAAATGGTAGCTTTAGCTGGGAAGGTGGCAAGTATGCAAGCTCTGTAACAGCAAAAGCCCCCGCTAATACACCTGTTGACTTCACATATAACGGTGGAGCTTACTCACCTCAAATGGACAGTGTTGCCAACCAATCCACCGAACTTGGCACTGATAACCCCTCCTTTGGCACTCAAGATTTATTCACACTTTCCTTCTCTTATTCTGTGCAATCCTCCACTGAGAGTAATGTGCGTATGAATGTAACATACAACATTCCTTTACAACTTCATTATGATGCCGCCACAGGTACAGAATATGTATTTTACAATGCCAATGATGTGAGCGCCCAGGGTGCCACAGCCATCACCTATGATGGCTATCACTACGGCCTCACAGGCGTAGGGCTTTTCATCGACGGAGTTGCAACATTAACTACAGTCATTGACGGCGTTACATATCATGGCTGGGCCATCAATGAAGATAGCAGAACCAATCTTTATGACAAAGATGGCAAATTCTTAGGCACCAAGGACAATATTGGCGACTTTAACATTGAAGCCTACTTCTCCTTTGCTTCTACCAACTTAAACCCCGGGGGCGACCCCACTCCCACACCAGAACCAGCTACCATGATCCTCACAGGTCTTGGCCTTGCCGGTCTTGGCGTAATTCGTCGTCGTAAGGCTAACAAAGCATAGTACTGCTTACATAGTATATATAACCGTGGGTTTGTCATGAACTCACGGTTTTTTTTGGGACTTAAACTTGGAAAAATGCGTAAAGAACTTCTTCCCCAAAACCTCTCACAAGAAGAGTCTTCACATCTTTCCCGCGGCACAAAAAAAGAGAGAGCACTCTAGGATGCCCTCTCTTACAAATTTCACCGCAAGCTTTTCAGCCGGGGATATACACCTAAATACTATCTGGGAAGGTGTTATTCATATCTTGCTGCATCATGAGCGGAATACGCTCTTCTGCATTGTACTCAAACATAACAGCCGTGCCGAAGCAGGAAAAATACTTGCTACCATCGGGGTGGAAAGCCACATTTTCTGAGTAACCCACAATGGCTTGCGCCCCTTTACCAATGGCGCGACTGGCCATACCAAAGAAAGCTTCTTCGGAATCATAGCCACGACAGCACACAAGGCCCAGCACTTTTAAAATTTTACGACCTTCTACTTGGTGGGTGGTTACCACAGGAAAACGACCGGAAAGAAATATTTCCTTGGCGCGTAGATTGGTGGAGTTTTGCACAGGATGCTCTTCCGCCTTCTTCTTTTTCTTAGACATATCGCCGAGTAAAAATAACATGGTAACCTCCTAGATATGCCTTTTCTGTAGCACAAGCCATGCCAAAAATTTTTTTGCACACAATTACAACATATTATCAACAACACAATCCACACTAGGCAAAAAATTGACTCCTCACTGCGCCCATATATGCGTATTTTACCTAGGCTAAAGAGGGAAGGCAAGAATCATACACCCATAGTCATTTTTTTGGCAAAGCCCCCCATGTCGCGCCTGCGTAGACACTTTCTACACTTGCCTATCTTGCATAATATCATTATATATAAGCCCATGAATAAGACATTTACCATTACAGCCCAAGACGGCAATGCCCGCACTGGCCTTTTGCAAACGGCCCATGGCACCATTAACACCCCCATCTTCATGCCCGTGGGCACGGTGGGTTCTGTAAAAGCCATTGCCCCCGACGACCTACATGCCATGCAGGCTGAAATAATCCTCGGCAATACCTATCACCTCTATCTACGCCCCGGCGATGAATTGGTGGCGCGCCGCGGTGGCTTGCACGGCTTTAATGGTTGGGATAAGCCCATCCTCACCGACAGTGGCGGTTTTCAGGTATTTAGCCTCAACGATTTACGCAAAATCAGCGAAGAAGGTGTGGAATTCCGTTCGCATATTGACGGCTCTAAGCACTTCTTTACGCCAGAAAATGTGGTAAAAATTCAGCGCAATCTCAATTCAGACATCATGATGGTGCTGGACGAATGCGTGGCCTATGGCGCCGACTATGGCTATACGGAAAAATCCTTGGCTCTCACCACACGCTGGGCCAAGCGCGCACGTGCAGCTTACCCCCAAGGCACCGCCGGCAATTTGCTTTTTGCCATCACTCAAGGTGGTTTTTATAAAGACCTGCGCCAGCGTTCGGTGGAAGAGCTCTGCGGTCTAGATTTTGACGGCTTCGCCATTGGCGGTCTTTCCGTGGGTGAAAGCAAAGAAATACTAAACGAATATCTCTACTTCACCGCACCGTTGCTCCCCAAAGACAAAGCTCGTTACCTCATGGGAGTGGGCACACCGCTGGACATTGTTAACGGTATTGATGCCGGCATTGATATGTTTGACTGCGTGCTTCCCACACGCAATGCGCGCAATGGCACCCTGTATACCTCGCTAGGTAAAGTAAATATCAAACGCAAAGAATATGCCGAAGACGACAGCCCCTTGGATCCGCAATGCAATTGCTATACCTGTCGCACCTTTAGCCGCGCCTATTTACGCCATTTATATGTGAGCAAAGAGTTGCTCTCCTTTAGGCTCAACTCCTTGCACAACTTAACCTATTTCTTGGATACGGTGCGCCGCGCCCGCGAAGCCATTAAAGTCGGCGAATTTGCCCGCTTTAAAGCAAGCATGGAAAGTATTTATCCCGAAGAAGTTGTTTCTTAAGAAATTCTTCATATGAGGCGGTTATGGTGTATGCCAAGCCGCCTTTTTATTAAGGCATAGAGGTATATATGACAACAACACCCCACATGACACAAAGCCCAACGCTCTCGCCCCTCACCGTGGATACACAAGCCTTGTCCAAAGAATTGGTCAGCCATGCCATGCAGGATATGCCCGCCATGCCCGATGAGAGGCTGGTGCAGGGACGAATTTTTGACACTAGACAACGCCTTGTGCAAAGGCTCATGCAAGCCAGCATGATTGACACACAAGACGACAACATATCACTGGAAATGGAAGATATCTGGCGCGAAGCTCTGCCAGCCCTCATGCTTCCCCCCATTCGAAAAATTGCGCACTTTTCCGCATGGCGCACAGCATTTTTAGCTCTTCTGGGCTTTGTGCTGGGACTTGCCTTGGGCCAAGCCTTCACCTTATGGGGATCCAACATACTCCCTGCCTTAAGCTCACAAGCAGATCCTAGCCTTACGCATAGCCTCGCCCCTTCCATGCATGATGGGCTAAGCATGTTTTGCGGCCTCTTGGGAGCCATGAGCTTGGTATGGCTGTCGGAATATCTTGTGGCATCCATGACCTTGGGGCGCATATCATTTCTGGGGAAAGTCTACACCTGGAAACGCTTTTGGCGCATGGCAAGCCTCATCTTTGCCGCCGTTTTAGTGCTGGCCGTGGTGCGTGACTTCATGGGTGCTAAAATTGGCATCGTGCATCTTTTACAAGCCATGGCTCTTTTCCTTGGTACAGGACAAGTCCTGTCGTTTTTCACTAATATCTACGGAATACTCCTCTTTTTATTCCTTTTTTCACTTCTCTTGAAGCGTCCCCTTTCCTTCGACGCTCACGATTTTGAAGAAAAATTACACATGGCCATCGAGCAATGGTGGGCCGGTGCTCGATTAATAGGCCCTCTCTTGCAAGAAAATATTGCCCTCAAAAACGACCCCACCAAGGACGCATGGAAAAAAGTAGGCATGGAGCTCTATTCCCTGGCCGGTGAACTTCCCGAAGCACGCGGGCAGTGGCTTGAAGAGCGTTTACGCCGCCTTGGCATTGAAGTCACTCGCGAGCAGGGCAAATTATTCTGGTCTGAAGACATGACAGAACGCTACACAGCCCTCGGTCACATAGCCGTGGGCGATGCCTGCTATGTGGATGAACCGCCGCTCATGGAGCAGGGCCTTTTGGTGCGCAAAGGCACCGTTCGTAAGGTTAGGAGTTAATATGCAAGAAAAAACCACCATTTTAGCCATGGATTTAGGCACCAGCAACACTTGCATTGCCTCTTGCCCAGAGCCCAGCGTGCCCACCGAAACCGGCATCCCCAAGGTTCGCGTCATCAAGCCCCAAGAGTGGCACAACCCCACCTTGGGAGGCGCCATCCCCACGCTCATCCTCTATAAAGAAGGCACCCCCTTCCTCATAGGGGCCGCCGCCGAATATGAGTTTGGCGAGGCCAGCCACAACGAAAGGCAAAGCTATTCCCTGCACAGCCAGTTTAAGCCGGACATTGCCGTCAATGAAGAAGCCAAAGCGCATATGATGGACTTTTTACAGCTTTTAAGTTCGCGTGTACCTGAGCTGGCAGAAGCTGAGCAAGTGCTGGTGGGTATTCCCTCCCAAGCAGAAAACCACTACCAGCAAATCCTACGCCAATGCCTGCACAGCACCGGTTGGAAAAATGCGCAATTTTTACGTGAGCCCGTGGGTGCTCTACTTCATTATATAGCCAATGGAGCCTTGCCGCCCTCACAGGCCGCCAAGGGGGTGCTCACCGTGGACTTTGGCGGTGGCACGTGTGATTTTGCCTACTTGCGCCGCGCCGATGTGGTGGGTCGTCACGGCGATATGCTCTACGGTGGGCGTCTTTTCGACGACTTACTTTATCAAGTACTCTTAGAGCACAATCCCCATTTGGCCGAACAATTGGAGCGCGAAAATAATGAATATTACGTCCATTGGGTAGCATGCCGCCGCGCCAAGGAAGAATTCTCCGCCGCCATGGCTGAAAATCGCGAACAAAGCATCACCGTGCGCGTGCGTTGGTCCTATTTCAACGGTAGAAAGAGTCAAGAATGCTCCGCCTACATAGAAAATTTCACCTGGGCAGACTTTTTACAAAGGGCCGGAAGCTACAGCCCCACGCCCTCTTTCTTGGCCTCACTCCAAGAGCATGCCCTCAGAGCCGGTCTTTCCCCCCGTGGCGAAGGGCTCCTTGCCGGCAAGCGCGTGGATCTCATCTCATGGTTTGAAGACAGCTTCCTGGAAACCATCAAAAGCGTACGCCAAGAAAACAACCAAAGCTCCTCCTACGCCAATATGCCCATGGTGCTCCTCACAGGTGGCAGCAGTGCATGGCCCTTTGTGCAGGACGTCATCCGCCAAAACCTTGGCCCCGACGTGAAAATCCTCATGGGAGATGAGCCCTATGCCGACATAGCCAAGGGTTTAGCCCAATATCACATCCTTGCCGCTCACTTGCGCCAAGGTCGCGAAGCCCTCAAAAATGAGCTTTCTTCCTTCATGGCAGATCGTATCCGCCGCCACGCCATCGAGCGCATCCTTGAAAATGGTTCGCAAGTACTCATGCAAGACATGGGTACATTTTTGCGCGACGTCATTCTCATGCCGGAATTTCGCCGCTATCGAGAGCATGGCGGAGCCCTCTCCACCCTCATGGATGGCATTGCCAAAAATCTCGTACAAGAAGAAGTTCGTGTGCAGCAAGTTCTTGATGTGGCCATGGCGCGCATGGGCCGACAAATTGTCGACGCTTGTCGCCTTGAGCTCAAAAACTGGTTCCACGAAAAGGGTATCCCCATTGTTCCCGAGCGGCTGGAGCAAACATGGCTTGCCGTGGACATGGACTCCTTCGTCACCCACATGGGCGAAGAGCTAGGCAAAAACACTCTCAACCAAGGACGCAATGCCGCAGAGCTGGCCACCATGGTGGCAGGCCCCGGGCTCGCCGCCCTTGCTGCCTCCGGCGCACCCATCACCGCCACCGTCATCGGGGTCAGTGGGCTTGTGCTCATGAAGGTATTTAACCTCAATAAGTGGGTGGTGGATCAAGTACTACACGTACCCACACCATCTTTCATCCGCAAAAAGCTTTTCAGCGAAGAGCGTCTGGAAAAACTGTGCAATGAGCAATTGGAAGCCTTTGGCGCAGAGTTTAAAAAACATATTCTCCAATCTTGGAAGAAAAGCGAAGGGCAAATCATGGCCGAAGCAGGACGCGTGGCCGAAGAAGAAATCCTTGCACTGGATATATTAAACATTACGCCAAATTAGTTTAGCATTGGTGGATTATTTTTTGTTTTGGTTTTATTTTTTGGGAGGGGAGAGGGAAAAACGCCTAAGCGCACGATATCCGTAAGCCGTGTAAACTCGGCAACGGCTATGCTCCGCACCCTTTGGGTCGGTTTGCTAACGCCAAAAAAACTTTCGCTCAGCCTCATTTTCCCATGAAAATTTACGACTACAATCAGCCTTTACAGCAATAAAAAGTTTTTGGAAAAGGGAGGGGGTGTGGGGAAGGGAAAGAACCTTTTTTCAAAAAGGTTTTTCCCTCCCCCACAAAAAACTACATCCCACATAGAAATATAAAAAAAGAGGGAAGCTTCACAAAGCTTCCCCCTCATCAATACTTTTTAAACAAAAAGACTATGCGCCTT
>CAYJLO010000063.1:0-18229 GCA_964370835.1 uncultured Desulfovibrionaceae bacterium | reverse complement strand
AACTCGGATTTCTCCGAAACTTGTGGAGCTGGCGATGGGACTTGAACCCGCAACCGGCTGATTACAAATCAGCTGCTCTACCAATTGAGCTACGCCAGCGGCAAGAGAAGTCTTTACGCAAAAGTGAACCGTTTGGCAAGCAAAATTTTCACTTTTTTCAAAAAAACTTTTTTTTATTTTCCCATGCCCTTGAGCAGTGAATTTCTTCGTGGAAAATAAGGCCAAAAGTTTTTCTCCCACAGGCTGCCTCGTTTGAGCATTAAGCTCTAAAAACGTGGGCTCGTCCTGTTCGCCAAAGACCTTATGTCACAGGTGGTGGGGTCTTGGCAACAAAAATTTTACAAAAAATGAAACTTTTTTTTAAGTGCCTGATTTTACATAGTCATAACTTGTATTTTATGCGCCCTTCATGCTTGCATTTCGCCCTTTCATTGGCTATATGGCACTTTCTTAGCTCAAAACTATGTTGATTTATAACTTCCAAGGACATCATGAACGCTCTTTTTTCACCCGTCATAACCACCATGGACGAAGCGCAGGCTGTGCTTGCTTTGCCTTTTTCCCAGCTTTTATCCCAAGCAGAAACTTTGCGTCAGCAAAGCTTTGGTTTCAAGGTGGAGCTTTGTGCCATTATTAATGCGCGCAGTGGGCATTGCGATATGAACTGCGCCTTTTGCTCGCAAAGCCGTTTTCATGGAGCTGCGGCCCCTGTCTTTGATTTATTGAGCCCTGCAGAGTTGGTTCAGCGTTTACATGGCTTGCGTGACTATCCTTTAAAGCGCGTGGGCATTGTGACCAGTGGCGGAGCCCTGCAGCAAGAGGATGTGCAGTCTTTGGTGCAGACTTTAGAGCTTTTGACGAAACACGATGATGGGCGTTGGCTTGGGCGCGTGTGTGGGTCCTTGGGAAGATTGCCCCATGAAGCCCTTACATATTTAAAAGAAGCCGGCCTTACGCGCTATCACCACAATTTAGAATGTAGCGAAGCTTATTATCCACAAGTATGCACCACACAAAAGTGGCAAGATCGCTTGGCCACGGTGCAGAGAGCGCACAATGTGGGATTGGAATTGTGCGCCGGTGGGCTTTTTGGCCTTGGAGAGAGCTGGGAAGATCGTATAGCCTTTGCGCTGACCTTACAAGAGCAGGGTATTAGCCATGTGCCCATGAATTTTTTATATGCCCATAGAGGTACACCGCTGGAGCATGTGCCACCGCTCACGGCAGAAGATGCTTTGCGCATCATAGCACTGTTTCGTCATATACTGCCCACAGCCACCTTGCGTATTTGCGGAGGTCGTCCTCATATATTGGGTGAAAGGCAAGGGGAGATCTTTGCCGCCGGCGCCAATGCCCTCATGACGGGGGATTATCTTACCACCAAGGGCAAGGGCGTTGAAGGAGATGTGCTTATGATTGAAGAACAGGGGCTGAGCATATGCGTATAAAGCAAGGGCTTTTTATCACCGGCACCGGTACGGATGTTGGTAAATCCTTGGTGACAGCGGCTCTTTCTCGCGCTTTGTGGCAGGAACATACGCCGCATATACCCATAAAGCCGGTGCAAACAGGGGTGCAATCCTCCGCTGATGCCGATGCTACTCTTTATACTGCGGCCCATGAAGGATTACCGTGCTGGCAAAATCACAAACAACCGGAACTTTTTAAAGGTAAAACCCTCTTTTCTTATGCCGTGGCCGCATCACCGCATTTAGCCGCCAAGCAACAAGGAAAATCTTTGCGCGTGGCGGATATTCTGCAAGCCCTTCATGAGAAAAAGTATGAAGACCCCTTATTGCTAGAAGGAGCAGGGGGGCTTTATGTGCCTTTAAATGCAGATGAAAGCATGTTGGATGTGATACAAGCCCTAGCTTTGCCCGTGGTATTGGTCATGCAAAATACTTTGGGGGCACTTAACCACACCTTGCTTTCTTTGGAGACTTTACGCCAAAGAAGGTGTGAGGTCACAGCTCTCATCTGTAAAGAGGTGAATGTGCCTCAAAATGCTCAAGAAGAGCTCATTCGCGCCGATAATGTGGCTTACTTGGAAGCTTATGTGCGAGATTCTGGCACGTCCCTTTATGAAATGCCCTATGTGGAAGAGCTTAATGAAGAGGGCTGGGATATGCTAGCCAATAGCATGCGTTCCTTGGCACGCCGTTACGCTGCCACGTGGAGAACATCTCACTTGCGTGGGGCCAAAACCGGTACGCAGACAACCATGCAGGCAGATACACAAATGGATGTGCTGGCATGGGATAAAGAACATTTATGGCATCCCTATACCTCAGCCACACAGCCCTTGCCTGTGTATGAAGTGACCCATGCCAAGGGTACGCGCTTATATTTACGTGATGGCACGGAGCTCATGGACGGCATGTCTTCATGGTGGTGCGCGGTGCATGGTTATGGGCAGGAAAGCTTGGTGCAGGCGGCACAAGAACAAGCGGCGCGCATGTCTCACGTGATGTTTGGTGGCATAACCCATGGGCCTGCCGTGCGTGCGGCGCAAAAGCTCATGGCCTTATTGCCACAAGATTCTTCCTTGTCGCGACTTTTTTGGGCTGATTCCGGTTCTGTGGCGGTGGAAGTGGCCTTGAAGATGGCTTTGCAATATCAGCAAGGCGTGGGGCAATGTCAGCGCACGAAGATACTTTCTCCGCGCGGAGGGTATTATGGTGATACCTTGGGTGCCATGTCTGTGTGTGATCCTGTCAACGGCATGCATACACTGTTTACGCATGTATTACCCCAGCATATTTTTGTGGAAAGGCCGGCTTGTGCTTTTGATGCCAGCGGGCAGAATATTTTTGATGCTAAAACCTTACGCCCTTTAGAAGATGCTTTTACCATCCATGGGCAGGAGCTTGCCGCGGTAATTCTTGAGCCCGTGGTGCAAGGGGCCGGCGGTATGTATTTTTATGATCCACGTTATCTACAAAGAGTGCGTGAACTGTGTGATGCCCATGGTGTTTTGCTCATTTGTGATGAGATTGCCACAGGTTTTGGGCGCACGGGGAAGATGTTTGCCCATGAATGGTGCGCGGATTTTGGGAAGGCCGTGACGCCGGATATCATGTGTGTGGGTAAAGCCCTCACAGGCGGCATGATGACCTTGGGAGCTACGCTTTGTACGGAAAAAGTGGCGCAGGGTATTTGCCAAGATGGGCAGGTTTTCATGCATGGGCCCACGTTCATGGCCAATCCGCTGGCTTGTGCCGTGGCGGAGGCATCGCTGGATATTTTTGCCGACGGGGCGTGGCGTGAGCAGGTGTTGCGCATGGAGGCTGAGCTGAAAGCTGGACTTGAGCCTTGTGCGGAGCATGAGGCTGTGCAAAATGTGCGTGTGCTGGGAGCCATAGGGGTGGTGGAGATGCGTCAGCCTGTGGACATGGCGAAACTGCAAGCTTTTTTTGTGCAAGAGGGGGTGTGGATACGGCCCTTTGGAAAGCTTATATATGTGATGCCGCCTTATGTGAGTAGCACGGAAGATGTGGCGGCTTTGTGTAAAGCTGTGTGCGCGGCGGTGATGAAGAGCTTGAGTTTTTAAGGTGAAAGATTTTTCTGGGAGGGGGAACTTTTTTTAGGAAAAAAAAGTTCCCCCTTTCCCCCCACAAAAAAACAAAAGTAAAAACGAAATATAAACGGAGTTACAATGACAATACTTTTACTTTACGCGGTGCTTTTGTGCGTAATTTCTTACTATAGCGTGGGAAAACAGAGCACCAGCGCGGCATTTTTTGTGAACAATAGGCAATCGGGCACGGTGGCTGTGGCTTTTTCCATCATAGCCTCCTGCGTGGGCGGCTCTGCCACCTTGGGTATGGCCGGCCTTGCGTGGAATGTGGGCTTACCGGCCTTTTGGTGGCTGGGCACGGGGGCCATGGGCTTGTGCGTGTTGGCGTTTTTTTTGGCAAAGCGTGTACGTGAAAGCGGCGCAAGTACCTTGCCGGAAATGGTGACGACGTTCATTGGCGCACCGGCAAGGCCGTTATCTTCCATTATTATTTTGCTGGCGTGGTTTGCTATAACGGCGGCGCAATTTAGCGCCATGACGGCCTTACTTTCTCCTGTGCTCATGGAATCTTGGGGGCTTGGAGCAGAAGAAGCAAAAACAGTGGGCTTGCTCTTGGGGGCTTCTGTGGTCATTGTGTATGCTTGCCTTGGCGGTCAAGCGGCTATCATTAAGAGCGATGTGGTGCAATATGGCGTGCTCATGCTGTCTTTATTGGTTGCTTGCGCTTTCTTGTGGCAAGGCAATGCCGATGCTCTGCTTTCTGCACCAGTGGAAGTGCTCAATGAGGGCTTTACGCTGAACAAGTTTACCTACTTTTTACTCATTGTGGGCGGCTCATATGTGGTGTGCCCCATGCTTTTTGGGCGTTTATTTTCTGCCCGTGATGCTAAGGTTGCCAAGCGCGGTGCCTTGTGGGCAGTGGCGGGCCTTGCGGTGACGGCTACTGTCATTGTGAGCCTTGGGATTTTGTGTCGCGGATTTGTGCCTGCGGCGGCAGAGGGAACCTTACCGGAAACGGTGCTCACCACGGTGCTTTTTGCACAATTACCAGCATGGGCCTCCATGCTGGTGCTCTTGGGAATATTCTCTGCGCTCATTTCTTCGGCGGATTCCAGCTTGGTGACGGCGGCTACTATTGCTTCTAATGATATTTTCCGCTCTACCAAGCCCTCTGTGTGTCGCTGGTGTATCTTGGGCATGGGGCTTGGATCGGTGCTGCTAGCCATACCGGGTAAGGGGATTTTATCTTTATTGCTCATGGCCAATGATATTTATGTGTGCGGCGTGGTGGTGCCTGTGTTCATGGGCATGGTGCTTTATAAGAAAGCCGTATTACATACGGGCGTCATGACGCTGGCCATGGCTGTGGGCGGTGGTTTGGGGCTCGTTTCAGCTTTAACAGGTGATACTATGTATGCCTACGCAGGACTTGGAGCGGCATTAGTGCTTTCACTGGGAGCAGCGTATGCAGGGCGAATATGCGCCCAGAGGCATGAAAGTTTGTCCTTGTAATAGGCTTTATTTTTTATAAAAAAAGGTTCATATTCGTATGAGCCTTTTTTTGTATGAATATGATGAAATGAAAAATCTGTGTAATGGAAAGTATAAAAGGGATGAATATGGCGCGTATTAAAGTACTTTTTCTGGGTTTTTGGAAAGATTTTGATCCCAATGATAATTTCATTTTGGATATATTGCGTGAAAGGTATGATGTGGAATTAAGCACGAACCCGGATTTTTTATTTTATTCCACTTTTAGCGCGGATCATTTGTACTATACCGATTGTGTGAAGATTTTTTATACCAATGAAGCCATTACACCGGATTTCAATGAATGCGATTATGCCGTGGGTTTTGATTATATGTCTTTTGAGCAAAGATATATGCGTATGGATAGGTCTGTTCCCTATGATGCGGAGCAAAAAAAAGCCTTGCCACAGAGTATGGCCCAGAGAAAATTTTGTAACTTTATTTATTTTAATAAAGATTCAGGTCACGGAACTCGATTGCGTCAAGACTTTTGCCAAGAGCTCATGCAGTATAGGCAGGTGGATTGTCCTGGTAGAGTTATGAATAATATGCAAGATGCCATTAGCCCGCGTTTTGAGCGTTGGGAAGAGGGAAAACTTGCGTTCATCAAAGAATATAAATTCACCATAGCCTTTGAAAATTGCTCCAAGGCTGGCTATGTGACGGAAAAGATACTACATCCTTTCATGGCGCACTCTGTTCCCATTTATTGGGGGGATCCGCTCATTGCGAGAGAGTTTAACTCAAAAGCTTTTGTGAATGCGCATGATTTTGCTAGTACTTCAGAGCTTATAGACTATATTCGTTATCTTGATACCCATGATGAGGCTTATATGTCCATGTTACGAGAGCCGCCCATGCGTGAGGACTATGTGTATGAGCCACACAAGCTACATGAATTTATCTATGCCATAGTGGAAAAGGGTAATAATCCCTTACCCAAGGATCCGCGAAATAATTGGGATACCAAGAAGGAAATCATAAAAAAACTCTTGCAAGAAGCGTGTTATTTTCACGCTGAATCCCATAATGTATCCAAGGTGGAAGAATATACTGGCTTGGCTTTGTGCTTAGATGCAAATCTCACATGGCCGCATAAGCAATTGGCTACTGCATATAAAGGTACGTCCTGTGG
Source organism: uncultured Desulfovibrionaceae bacterium (assembly GCA_964370835.1). Lineage (GTDB taxonomy): Bacteria > Desulfobacterota > Desulfovibrionia > Desulfovibrionales > Desulfovibrionaceae > CAYJAD01. Next base: position 12,047 of record CAYJLO010000063.1, on the reverse strand, counting down.
GCCGCATACTTTGCCTGAGTGGCATCAGGAAAAACTGCTGTCACATATGACGCTGAGTAAAATGCTGGCAGAAGGTTTAGTGCAAAATGGTGATACGCAGGCGTGCAAAAGGGTTTTGGAAAAGGTCATACAGCGACAACCAAGGGCTGTGTGGGCCCAAGAAATGCTACGCTCAATGACGTAATTTCGCTACGCTAAGCTGTTTATGAGAAAACCTCTGCACAGAGCTGTTTTTAGCACAACACTGTACAGAGGTCTTTTGGTATTCATTTACCGCAAATGAAATATGCAAGATTTACAGTTAACTTACCCAGTACTGTGTAAGTATAGCACAAAAGCTTGTGACAATGAATGTGAGCACAAAGGCATAAGCCATGATAGCATTAACCGCTTGCGGTGCATCAATGGAAGAAGCGGCCCCAAAAAGCTTCGATGGGGATATGGCCGACGCCAAACCGCCGCCAATGCCATTGGCTGTGACCAAGGTTAGGGGTGCTATATTTAGTTGTTGGGCAGCTGCCACATGAAGCTGCGTAAACATGGCCACAGATGAAGAGGCTGATCCCCCTATGAAGCCGGCTAAAAGCCCCAAGAAAGGCGTTGCGGCAGGGTAGTAAGGGCCAAAAACAGTGGCTGCGGCATGGGCTAGAGCTAAAATCATATTATGTTCTTGCACCATGGTACCGTCGGCCAATTTTCCAGAATGGTTCATGACGTAGGCTATGCAAAAATATACTGCTGTGGCACCAATGGTACGCCATGCACGAAGGCAACCCTTGGTGAGTATGCCTCCCTTGCCCAATAAGGAAGCGCGAGAAACCTTTAACAAGGGTAAACATAAGACTGTACTGATGGCGACCCAAAAATAGGCTTGCCAGAATAAGCGTATCTTTTCCGTTTGTCCGGGGATAATCTCCACAGGCATGGCCCATTGGTTGAAGGTCATATCAAAAAAAGGTAGCGCCGGTGTATTTACCACTAGGGATATACTAAGCAGTAAGAGCCAAGGCGAAGCAGCGCGGGCTAAACCCATGTGAGCTTGGGCTTCTTTATCTTTGGCATTGAGTAGTTGATCATCTTGCCACGGGCCTCCGCGAAGTTTCACGTAGAGTAAAAGGCAGAACACAATGGCCATGCCTGCCATGATGGCGGTGACGGTTATAAGACCAAAGGAAGCTAGGGCCATGGCCACAAGTCCAGAACTTATGCCGCTAATGAGTGCCGGCCAAAAGCCACTGCGCATGAGGGAAAAACCGCCTGCGATGTGTAAGCAAGCAAAAGCCACGGCGGTGGATAGAATAGGCATGAAAGCCGCAAGATCCACGCCTGTTTCCAAAAGAGGTATGCCGGAAAAATGTGCCATAATCACGGCTGGAATACCCAATAAAGCGTACATGCAAAGGGCCACATAGCCCACAGCTGGCAATAATATGGCGGCAGAAACGCTATAGCCTAAAGCCAAGAGAAGTGGCGGGAAAACTGCCACCGAAGCAGCTCCAAGACCGGTAAGCAAAATGCCCATGCCCACATTGATAAGGAGTACTTGCACAGCTTTATCTTGTGGGCTGAGGGTTTTTATGTAGGCCACAATGCGCGCCAAAGCACCGCTTTCTGCCATGATGGTGACTTGCATGATACTGGCGGCAATGACTAAGCCCACCGGCAAAGAGCCTATGACACCGGCAAAGAGAATCTGTGGAATAATGGCAGGTGATGTTTCAAAAAAGCCCATGGCCAGTATAAGGGTGAGTATAAGTCCCCAAAGTCCGGCTAAATCTGCGGCCATTTTGCGACCCATGAGTAAAAAAAGAATCAAAGCTAAAGGAGTCAGTGTTAGTAGGGGGGCAGTGAGCATAATCTTGCCTTTTGGTTGAAGTCTAGATATAAGCTAAGCGGTGGTGCAAAAAAAATGAAGATGAAATAAGGCTACCGAAGCACCTATGCGAGCATTTTGTGAGTGTATCAAGGTAAGCCCCTCACGTAAAGAGCTTCTTTTTTTACGAAAACATACATTTCAGAAGAAATTTATTTGACTATAAGGATAGCATATGGAAGTGATACTTTTTTTAGTGGATTTTATCTTAAATATTGATAAGCACTTGTTTGAATTGGTGGAAAACTATGGCATGTGGGTATATGCCATTTTATTTCTCATTGTATTTTGCGAAACGGGCCTTGTGATAACACCCTTCTTGCCGGGGGATTCTTTACTTTTTGCCACAGGTGTTGTGGCTGGAGCTGGACTCATAGGCTATGCTGAAGCCATGGGAGTGTTGCTTGCTGCCGGTATCATAGGCGATGCCGTCAATTATAATATAGGGCGCTTTGTGGGGCCGTCCATTTTTAAACGTGACACGCGTTTTATTAAAAAGGAACATTTGTTGAAGGCCAATGCTTTTTATGAAAAGCATGGTGGCAAAGCCATTATTTTAGCACGCTTTATTCCCATAGTGCGTACCTTTGCTCCCTTTGTGGCAGGTATTGCTCTTATGCGCCCATCGGCCTTTTTATTCTATAATATCACCGGCTGTATCATTTGGGTGGGCTCTTTGGTGAGCGTAGGCTATTTCTTAGGCAATACTCCTTTCGCCCGTGATAATTTTGGCGCCATTGTATATGCCATTATTATTATTTCTGTTTTGCCCTTGGTGTATGAAATGGGCAAGGCGTGGCTTGAAAAAAGAAAGCAAAAAGCATAGTGCGTAAAAAAAATCCCCTTTCGGTACATACTGAAAGGGGATTTTTTTTATCTTGTGGAAGCTTTTTTATAATGGTGCTAGGCCTGAATTAAGTAATTGTCCGTGGCGAGCACACACATAATGCTTAGGAGCTTGAATGCTACCCTTGGGGTGAGCTTCTTGGCATAACTCTGATAGCGCATGACAACACGGTACTTCCATGCGCAAAACCTCAAGGGATTTTGGGGCAGCATGTTGGTATATTTGACGCAATTTATGCAAGATGGCACCATGATCTTCAAATTTTGGACAGCAGGCTATCTTCACTTTGTGGGCAAAGTCTGCGTGAAAGTTTTTATAGACAGCCGGGGCACAGTCTGACACCAAAAGAATTTCCGCATTTTTCAAAAAAGATGAATCTTCTGGGAGAATGCGAAGTTTTAAAGGCCATGGCGCTTGGCTCCCTTTGCCGCCCTGTGAAAGAGAAGGACAACGAGGGCGTAAAGCTTCTATGGTAGGCTGTGCATGCTTGATGCTTTGACCTGTGGATTTTAGAGCAGGATGCACTTGCTCAGCTTTTCTTTGCTGTGCAAGGACGGCATCCTCATCAAAGGGCAATGCTTCGCGTTCTATGATTGTGAGTGCATTTTGTGGACAGCCTTGCATGCAAGCGCCTAAACCGTCACACAGATTGTCGGAAATGATTTTTGCTTTACCATCCACAATGGCCAGTGCATGTTCGGCACAGTCAAGAATACATTGGCCACAACCATCACATAATTCTTCATTTATTTCTAAAATTTTACGTACAGACATAGGAATACTCGTTAAAATTAATATACAGTATTAGCGTGTAAGAATACCTTTCAGTATATATATCACCAAAGCACAGTTGTCTAGTAGGAAAGAAGCCCATAAGTAATATGAAGGGAGGGGGCTAAGGACGCAGAAGAGATAGTGCTAGACAAAAGTTTTTTTTTCTAGCAAGATTTTGCGGTATTTTTTACGAAATGCGTAAAATCAACAAAAGGAATGAATATGAAAAAAATATCTTTGATAGCACTTTGCTTAGTTGTATGCGCTACTTTTATGGCTAGCTCTGCATGGGCACGCACCATGACTGTGATAAATAAGAGCGGCGCAGAGCTGGTGGTGCTTAATGTGTCAAAAAGTGGCGGTGATAATACGAGCAATATGCTGAAAAAACCTTTGGGCAACGGCAAAAGTGTAAATCTGAGCCTTGATAGCGGTAGTGAAGGCTGGAATGTGCTCGGCATTGACGCGAAAAATGAAGCCCATGTGAACGAAGGTTTAAGCTTTGCCGGTAAAAGTAAAATTATTATTGGCGGGGGTACTGCTAAAGTGCAGTAGCGGTTCAGATAATGTCATCAAATGCGCCTTTTTGGTTTTATCTGCGTTAGATTTCGCAAGCTTTTTTCGGTCATGTATGTTTTATATACTCCCTGAAGGTTTGCTTATCTTCCTTGCTAAAACGCTAAAATTCGCGATTTGATGACACTATCCATAAAAAGTGCGGCAAAATCTTGCAGAGAAAGAACCTTTTTGTAAAAAGTTTTTCCCTCCCCATAAAAATATATGAATAATACTCCAGCTCTTCCCTTGGGAAGGGCTTTTTTGTGACCTATGCAATGACATGCACTATGAAATCTTTAATAAGATGCATTTGCTTTTCCATATGAATATTTTCTTGAGACGTACCTACCTCGGAGGTGGCGTCTGTTAAAGGCATAAGGATGTGCAGCGTATTCTCTGTTATATAATATGACTGTGGCACAGCGCATTCTTTTTGCATATGCGTGATGGCTTTTTGCAATTGAGGGCTAAGGCTTTGCGTGAGTGCGTCCATGTCCTTGGTGAAAATGGCATAAAGAGCATTGAATTCTTCTTGTTTGCTGGCTCCTTTTTGCCATATGCCGGCATAGGTGAGGAGCTGTGAGCAAGGAAAATCCCTATGAATGACGAAAAATTTATCGTTGAAAGAAGCGGGAAAGGTAAAAATAACACTACGCCCTTGGAAATAATCGGGTAGGCAAATGTCGTATTGCTCAAAAGTAACATCTTTGTATGTGCCTGTGATGTGGTGACTTTTGGTCATGTACATATCGTTACCAAAAGCTTGCATTTCTAAAGTGTTTTTTTCTGCATAGGTGGAAGCAGGCGCATAGCTTATTTGTTCAAAATCCTTTCCCCATAGGGTGTAGATTTCTTGATGCTCTCCATGTTCTTGTGCGGAAAGCTCTTGGCAAGAAGCACGTTTTCGACGAATTTTTTCTGCCATGAAAAAACATGGTAAAGCTGCTGCAATGGGTAGATATAAAATAATCTCCCCAAGACCTAAGAACATTCCCATGGTGAAGATGCCAATGGTCATGCTCACTCCACCAACGCACCATATGTATATACGCAAAGAATAGAGGCGTTTTGTGGTGGCGGGAGATGCGGGGGTGTTTTTTACATGGAGTATTTTGCGCCAAAGCAAGGCCATCCATAGGAGTCCCATGGCCACGAGGGAACAACAAAGAAGAGTGAAAATAAATAATACTTGCATGAAAGCTCCTGATAACATTTGTTTTGTCCTACAATTTTTATGTTTTTTTGTAAATATATTTAGATAGTGTCGTTAAATGCGCCTTTTTGGTTTTTTCTGCGTCAGATTTCATGAGCTTTTTCGGTCATGTATGTTTCTATATACGCCCTTAAAGTTCGTTTATCTTTCTTGATGAAACTCAAAAATTCGCGATTTGACGACACTATCTAGTTGAAAGGAAATTTTGGGCATAAAAAAACCCGCCGTGAAGCGGGTTTTTATAAAACTTGAGTTTTGGCTATTGGTGGCAGCCAGAACCCTTACAACTGGTCATTTTTTTCTTGTAGTCTTTGTCAGCAGGTGCTTTTTCTTTTACTACGTTGGCGTGACAGCTTACGCATGTGTCAAACTTAGCTTTTTTGCTATGCATAACAAAATAGTAGCTGTTAACACCCTTTTTGGCCTTGAAGTCATCGTGACAGCCAGCAGTGCTACACTTTCTGTAATCTTCTTTACCGTCAACTGGGTGGTGACAGGTTACACAGGTCACTTCTTTGTGGGTGCTGTGATTGAAAACAACAGGTTTTTTAGTGGCGGACATTGTATAGCCGTCAGCTGGAACTTCAGGGGTTGCCATGGCAGGTGCTGCACAAGCAAGACCAAGAACCATAGCACACATTAAAAGTAAGTTTTTCATATGAACTCCTCAAAGGTTAGAATAAACTCATGGTTAATGTACTGGAATATGGCTTAGGTGTCAATGTTGCGACGGTTTTTTTTGCTCTGCAAATATGTGCCAAAAGCATCTATAATTCCTGTTTTTAGGCAATAAAGGCCAAAAAAAATCCCCTTTCATTTTTTTGAAAAGGGATTTTTTTGATTAAAAGAGAAGCTTTTCTAGCTGGCAAACCATTTTTTCTTAAACCACAAAGACACGTGCACAAGGCCTATGAGCACGGGCACTTCCACAAGGGGCCCAATGACTGCCACAAAGGCTTCGCCAGAGTTTAAACCAAACACGGCAATGGCCACAGCAATGGCAAGCTCGAAGTTGTTGGAGGCTGCGGTGAAAGATAAGGTGGCCGATTGTTCGTAGTTGGCTCCCACCTTTTTGGAAAGGAAGAAGGAAAGCACAAACATGAGCACAAAGTATATTAATAAAGGAATGGCAACTTTTACCACGTCCATGGGTAGTTGTACAATGATATCACCCTTTAAGGAGAACATAACCACGATGGTGAAAAGCAGTGCACGCAAAGCCCAAGGGCCCACTTTGGGGAGGAAAACAGTTTCATACCATTCTTCGCCCTTCACTTTAACGCCATAGAGGCGTGAAATCATGCCGGCAAGGAAGGGGATGCCAAGGTAAATGAAAACAGACTCAGCGATTTGTCCCATGCCAATGTTCACCACTGCGCCGGAAAAGCCTAAGGCTTGTGGGAGTAAGGTGATGAAAAAGTATGCGTATATGGGGAAGAAAATCACTTGGAATACGGAGTTGAAGGCCACAAGACCTGCGCAATATTCTCTGTCACCGCCGGCAAGGTCATTCCACAAAATAACCATGGCAATGCAGCGAGCTAAGCCTATGAGAATAAGACCCACAAAGTAGCTGTTATTGTCTGTTAAAAAGGCCAGGGCCAAAAGGAACATGAGCACGGGTCCTATGACCCAGTTTTGCACAAGGGAGAGTAAGAGCACTTTTTTATTGCTAAAAACTTGGCCCAATTGCTCATATTTTACTTTTGCCAAGGGGGGGTACATCATTACGATGAGGCCGATGGCAATGGGAATATTGGTGGTTCCCACCTGGAAGAAGTTAATGCCGTCTTTGATACTGGGCATGAGCCAACCAAGACCCACGCCAATGCCCATGGCTAAGAAAATCCATAAGGTGAGGTAACGATCTAAAAAGGAAAGTTTTTGTAAGGGTGATTGTGTCATGATGTTACTCTTTATATCTTACTTGTTGCAGCAACAACCGCTAGTTGCACCGGCGCTGGGACCACCGTCCACGCCATCTAACCACTGGGCCACTTCTGTTTGGGTGGGAACGCGCCCTGTGCATTTAAGAACGCCGTCCACCATGACAGCCGGAGTTGAAAAAACGCCTGCCGCCATCATTTCTTTAAGGTCGGTCACTTTGTTCACACTGCTTTTGCAACCGCGAGCGGCCACAATGTCTTCAATCATTTTTGTAAGATCGTTACAACGCGCACAACCTGTACCAAATACTTTAATGTCCATAGTTTTTCTCCTACATGTTTACTATAATATAAGGGCTTAAAAAGTTGAATAAAAAGCCCACGATGGTGAAGATAATCCAAAGGTAAGCCATGAAGACACCTTGGAGCTTGGCTGTCATTACTTGGCGTAATAACATGAATTCCGGAATGGAGGCGGCAACGGCGCTCATGCAAAAGGCCATGGTGGTGCCCACGGGTAAGCCTTTGAGCAAGAGGCTTTCCATGATGGGAATAATACCTGTGACGCTGGAATATAAAGGAATACCCACTAAAACTGCGCTGGGCACTGTCCACCACTTTCCGGAACCAAGATTTTCGGCAAACCAATTTTCTGGCACATAGCCATGCAAAATGGCACCAATGCCCACGCCTATGATGACCCATTTCCAGACACGCTTAAAGATGGCGTATGTTTCGTTGAAGGCAAAATCGTGACGCTGGCGAACTGTCCATTTTTCCTCGGGGGAATGTGAGGCGGCACTGGCTAGCTCATGGCTTTCGGCCTGTTTCATGGCGTCCTTCATGAAAGGTTGCAACCAGCGTTCTGCCTTGATGCTATCCATGAAAAAACCACCAATGATACCGGCAAGCATACCCACGCTGACGTAGATGAGGGTAAACTTCCATCCTAGCAATGACCATAATAACACCACGGCTATTTCATTGATGAGAGGCGAGGTAATAAGAAAGGACATGGTAATACCAATGGGAATGCGCGACATGGTAAAACCCAAGAAAAGCGGTATGCTAGAGCAAGAACAGAAGGGGGTGATGGAACCAAACATGGAGGCTAAAAAGTAGCCCACGCCGCGTCCTTTGCCTGCAAGGTATACGCGCACCCTATCCACATTCAAGGCAGCGCGCACAAAGGCCAACACATAGATGAGGGCCACCAGCAGTAAGAGAATTTTGACCACATCGTATATGAAAAATTGTAAAGATGCGCCAAGGTGAGCTTTGGTATCAAGGCCAAAGCCTTGCCCCACAAGCCAATGGGAAGTGTCTGAAATGCTGCTGTAAATGCCTGTCCAAATGAGGGCGAGCACTGCTAATACTGCAAAGTATTTTACATTCCAATTTGATGAGGTGGTTTGCGTGGTGTCCATAATGCACTCGTTAGTTTGATAGTTGTTGAACTGTTAATGTTAAAGGCGAAAAAAATTTCACACTACTGGTAATATTTTCTGGAGGAAAGCCTTTTTAAAAAGAGGTTCTTTTCTCAGCCCCGTTTTATTCTCTATTCCCGTAAATTTCGAAAACTCACCAACGGGAAGCTACGCGTCCTTTGGGTAGGCTGTCTAAAAAATTTTCATGCCGATGAAGGATGAATGTTGAAGAGAGGCCTTTGCCGCAATGTAACTTTTACTAGTATGATTTAGCTTTAAAAGGTTATCCTTTTCTTTCGGGTAAAAGACTAGGTTCAATATGCGCTTTAGCTCTAAATTGGCGGCAAACGGCGGGATCGTTGTCGCAACATTTTTCGGTTAAGAAACCTACGATTTCAAGCATGAGCGGAATATTGGCCTTGTAGCGCATGAAGCGGCCTTCTCTTTCCACATGAGCCAAACCGCTTTGGACGATGGTCTTCAAATGAAAGGAGAGGTTGGTGGTGGGGATTTGCAAAATTTTGGCAATTTCTCCGGCCACTAAACCTTGAGGGGCGCTTTTTACCAATAAGCGGAAGATGTCCAAACGGTGTTCTGAGGACAGGGCTTCAAAGAGTGTGCTTGCGTGTTTGGTTTCCATAGATTGATAGTTCAACATTGTTTGAAATATGTCAAGAGAGAAAATGGCACTAAATCAAAAAAGCCTTCTGCGTTTTGTATCTTGCAGAGGCTGTATTTTTTCTTATGCCCTGTGGAACTCATATGAAGCGCGTTTTGAAAGAACAGGGGAAGGGCTTGGGGGAGGGGAGAGGAAAAAGGCCTAGGCGCACTATATCCCCTCCCCAAAGATTAAACTAAAAATTATATTCCTACTCTTTTCCCCAGAGCATTTTCCACTCAATGATTTTTTGCAAAGCGTCCATGGGGCTAAGATGCTCAGGATCGCAATCTTTAATGATGCGTATGAGAGGATGTTCCTCGGGTTCACCGCCTCCATCTATATGCGGTAGTGGCGGCGGCGCATCCAATTCTTTCACGGGAAGCTCAAGGCCGGGCAGGGTGCTGGCTTGAATTTGGCGAATGGGTTCACTTTGCTGACTGGATTTTGTTTCCAATTGTTGCAAAATTTGACGCGCACGTTGCACCACGGGCATGGGCACCCCTGCAAGGCGAGCCACTTCCACGCCATAACTTCTATCGGAAGGGCCGGGCACAAGACGGTGCAGAAAAATGACTTCGCCGCCATGCTCGCAAATGGCAATATTCATGGTGAATACCGAGGGAAGCTGAGCCTCAAGGGCCGTGAGCTCATGGTAATGTGTGGCAAAAAGCGTGCGAATGGTGCCGTGGCAACGCTTGGTGAGCTCTTCCACCACCGCCCAAGCCAGAGCTAAACCATCATAGGTGCTGGTGCCGCGACCGATTTCATCGAGAATGACCAAACTTTTCTTGGTGGATTGGCGCAAAATTCTGGCCGTTTCCATCATTTCCACCATGAAAGTACTTTGCCCTGCGGCAAGATTGTCGGAAGCACCCACACGCGAAAAAATCCTGTCCACAATGCCAAGGCGCACGTGAGAGGCTGGCACATAGGAGCCCATATGCGCCAATAGCGTGATGATGGCCGTTTGCCGTAACACTGTGGATTTACCTGCCATGTTGGGGCCAGTGAGTAAGCAAAGGCGGCGTCGCTCATCCATGGTAAGGTCATTGGCCACAAAATTTCCTGTGCCTATGATGGCTTCCACCACGGGATGGCGTCCTTCTCGGATGGAAATATCTTGTGAGTTATCCAGTTCCGGTGCAGTCCAATGGTTTTGCCTTGCCACATGAGCAAGGCTTTGCCAGTAGTCCAACTGAGCTATGCTATGCGCACTGAACAGAATGCGACTGCGTTGTGCGTTGATTTGTTCGCGAATATCTTGGAAGAGGGTGTATTCTAAACTTTTGCGCTTTTGCGCCGCGTGCATGATGTCATCTTCCAATTCTTTCAAAGCGGCTGTGGTGAAACGTTCGGCATTGGCAAGGGTTTGGCGGCGTACAAAGTGCTCCGGAATATCGCCTTGTCCTGCGGCTCGGGTGAGCTCAAAATAGTACCCAAAGACGCGATTATAGCCCAATTTTAACTTGCTAAGCTTAGAGTTTTCTTGCTCAAGGCTAAGCATTTTTTGGAGCTTTTGCTCGCCATGCTCGGCAAGGTCGATGAACTCGTCCAATTCTTTGTGATAACCCACCTTAAAAAGACCACCGTCGGTGATGGTATTGGGAGGAGTATCCACCAAGGAGCGTTCAAGCAAATCGGCGATGTCTTCCAAATTGTCCCAATGGTTGAGTAAGCTTTCAAGGCCAGCGGGCAGGGCTCGGGAGGATTTTTCCACAGCGTCTTTCAGGGCAGGTAATGCAGATAAAGAATGGCGTAAAGCTATATAATCGCGGGGCATGGCCCTTTGCAAATGAATGCGTGTGGAAATACGTTCAAGGTCAAAGACATTTTTTAAGGCATCGCGCAATGGACGGCGCACTTCATGGTCATGATAAAAATGTGTGACGGCATCTTGCTGTTTGGTGATGTTTGCAAGCTCTCGCCAAGGATGGCGCAAGCGTTCTTCCAAGAGGCGCCCGCCCATGGGGGTGAGGGTGTGATCCAATATATGCCATAAAGTGCCAAGGCCCTTACGCCCGTTGAGGCGCACAAAAATTTCTAGATTGCGTTCGGTGAGTTCATCCATGAGTAAATGTTTTTGCAAGTCCAAAGGCGCGAAGGGTTGCAAATGGCGGATGTCGCAGCGTTGTACTTGACTCAAATATACAAGCAAAGCACCGCAAGCTCTGGTGAGTTCGTTTTTGTTGTGCAGTCCAAGTGCGGCTAATTCTTTGACATTTTGGGCTTCTAAAAGCAGGCGCGTGTTATTGTTTAAATCAAAGTGACTGCGCGCGGCCACGCGTAAAAGCTGCATGCCTTCCAGCAAGAGGCCGGCGGGGGCTTTTTCCGTGTCGGGTAAAAGAAGCTCGCGCGGCGCAAGCTTTTGTATCCATTGCCATAGTTCAGCTTTTTTGGCTCCATGTATACCGGACCACTGACCGGTGGAAGTGTCCACCCACGCCAAAGATCCTAGTGAATTTTTAGCATCGCTTTCTTTGGCGTCCATATAAAGAGCCGCCAGATAGTTATGGCTTTTGGCTTCTAAATTATCATCTTCAATGACGGTGCCGGGGGTAAGAACTTGTGTCACTTCGCGCTTCACAAGTCCCTTGGTGGCTTTGGGGTCTTCCACTTGTTCGCACACAGCCACATGATAGCCCTTGGCTATGAGTTGAGAAATATAGCCTTTGGAAGCATGCCAAGGCACACCGCACATGGGCACAGGGGAGGGGCTATCTTTATGCCTTGCGGTGAGGGTGATTTGTAATTCTTTGGCGGCGGTGACGGCATCTTCATAAAAAAGTTCATAAAAGTCGCCCATACGAT
>CAYJLO010000062.1:0-18335 GCA_964370835.1 uncultured Desulfovibrionaceae bacterium | reverse complement strand
GGAAGGGGAACTTTTGGACATTCTCAGAGCCGCCCTGCGGGCATAGCAAAAAGTTTCCCCAGAAAAGGTTTCCCCTCTCCCCCAGAAATAAAATAAAAAATCCAAAAAACCAAAAAACAAAAACAAATAAAAATAATATAAAGATAAATAGGTTGTCGCTATGCTTTTAAGTATGAAATGGCTGCGTGAGTTTGTGCCTTTTACAGGTACAGCTGAGGAATTGGGACATAAGTTGACCATGCTTGGCCTTGAGCTGGAAGAAATTGCACGTCCTTTCGATGACATTGCAGACATTGTCATTGGGCAAGTGGTAACTTGTGAAAAACACCCAGAAGCCGATAAATTATCCGTGTGTACCGTCAATGTGGGCACACTTTCCGAAGAACCACTGACCATAGTCTGCGGCGCGCCCAATGTGGCGGCAGGCCAACGTGTGCCCGTGGCCATGGTGGGTACGGTTATGCCCGGTGGCATGGCCATTAAAAAGGCTAAATTGCGCGGCGTGCCTTCCTTTGGCATGATTTGCTCTGAGCGTGAATTGGGCCTTTCCGATGATCATTCCGGCATTATGGTGCTTCCCGAAGACGCTCCCCTCGGTGTGAAGTTTGTGGATTACTTCGATATGGATAGGGAAGTGCTAAACATTAGCATTACTCCCAACCGCGCCGACTGTACTTCTGTGCTGGGCCTTGCGCGTGAAGTGGCCGTGGCCTACAATTTGCCTTTGACCATGCCCACGGTGGCCTTGCAAGAAGAAGGCGAAGATTGTAGCTCTGAGGTAAAAATCACCATCCCCGATGCGGAACTTTGTCCCTTGTATCAAGGTCGTATCATTGAAAATGTGCGCATTGCTCCTTCTCCGTACCATATTCGTTATCGCTTGATAGCTTGCGGCATTCGCCCCATTTCCAATATTGTGGACGTGACCAACTATGTTTTATTGGAACTTGGTCAACCTCTGCACTCTTTTGATAAAGATAAAATTCGCGGCGGTGAAATCATCGTTGCTGCGTCAAAAGATGGCGAAAAGCTCACCACTTTGGACGGACAAGAACGCACCTTGGTGGCACAAGATATTACCATTCGTGACCCAGAGGGCGCCATTGCTTTGGCCGGTACCATGGGCGGTTTGGATTCAGAAATTACTGAAGCCTCCACGGCAGTATTTTTAGAAAGCGCTGTGTTTAGAGCCGGATCCGTGCGCAAAACTGCACGTCGTTTGGGCTTGCATAGCGAAGCTTCCTATCGCTTTGAGCGCGGCGTTGACCAAATGGGCAATACTTTTGCCATGGATAGAGCCACCAGCCTCATGGTGGAATTTGGCGGCGGTAGCGTGCGCAAGGGCGTGTGCAAGGCAGAACCCAAACCATGGACTGCACCGCAAATGACTTTCCGCTTGCAACGCGCCAACGATTTGCTTGGCTTGAGCACCGAACAAGGCATGGATGCGGCTTTTTGCGAAAAAGTGCTCACCAGCCTTGGTTGCACCGTGACCGACACCGATAAAGCCGTATGGCAGGTGACAGGCCCCTCTTGGCGTCATGATATGGAACGCGAAGCCGATCTCATAGAAGAAGTGGGTCGCGTGTATGGCCTCGATAATATTGAGCCAGTGCTTCCTGTGGTGCGTCATAGCCTTGAAAATGCCAGTGCTCTTGCTGAACAGGGCGAGAGCGTGTTTGATTTTTGGTCGCGCATTAAAAAATGGGGTCGCGGTCTTGGCCTCAATGAAGCCATCAATTATAGCTTTGTGGGCCATAAGGATTTGGATCACTTGAATCTACCCACAGAGGGTCGCGTGTCCATTGCCAATCCGCTTTCCGCCGAGCAAGATGCTTTGCGCACAGCCTTGGCTCCCGGCCTTTTACAAAGCTTGCGCCATAACTTGGCTCAGGGCAATGCAGGCCTGCGTCTTTTTGAATTGGCACATGTTTTCACCGCCGATGCCACTTCTGAAACCACAGCCAAAGAAGAAGGCCGCTTGGCTTTGCTCGTGTATGGGCAACGCTATGACGGCACTTGGCCTCAAGTGCAAGACGATGCTGACTATAGCGATATCAAGGGCCTTGTGGAACATTTGTTTACCTCTTTACATTTACCATGCGCGACTTATGCTATGATGGAAGGACACAGCTATCTTTTACCTGCCGTGTCCATCATGGTGGACGGCACTTGCGTAGGTGTCATGGGTCGTGTGCGTCCTGCCATGGCAGAAGCTTTCCATGCCAAAAAAGATGTATGGATGGCCGAGCTTGATTTGGATGTATTACGTCAATTGGTCAAGAAAGCGAAGATTGCTTTCACTTCCTTGGCAGTGTATCCGCCAAGTCGCCGCGATATGACTGTTATGACTGACGGCACTGTCAGCGTGGATGCCATATTGCAATGCGTATCCAAGGTGAAGCTGGCTTTACTGGATGATATCTGCGTTATAGATATGTTTGAACCCAGCGAAGCAGAGCGTAATATCACCTTCCGCTTAACGTTCCGCCATGCGGAGCGCACCTTGAAAGATGGTGAAGTGGATAAGGAAAAAGATAAGATTGTGGCAGCCTTAACACAAGGCCTTGAGGTGCGTATTTAATGGTTCATAGGCCGCATGCCCCCAGCGTGTGCGAATAGGATTTGGTATGACTGAGAAGACATATCGCATTGGGGATGTTTCCAAAATGCTTCAGCTCAACAGTAGTGTGTTGCGTTTTTGGGAAATGGAATTCACCCAGCTGATACCTTTGCGCACGGAAAAAGGGCAACGCCTGTATACCGAAGAAAATATAGAGTTACTTAAACGAATTCAAACCTTGCTCCACGAGCAGGGCATGACTATTGATGGAGCTCGGCGGGTGCTTGCGTCCGCCGACTCTGAGCTCCCCCCCACGGAAATGACCGGCCTTTCTTGTGTCGGTTGCACAGAGAAAGAACGAATGCTTAAGGATATGCGCCATGAACTTTTGGCCATGCGCGATCTTTTGCAATAAGTTCTTCACCAATGCGAGGTACGCATGATTCTTTCCCCCTCCTTACTCAGCGCAGATTTTGCCAATTTGGCCAGCGAATTGCGTGCACTGGAAGACGCCGGTGTAAAATGGGTGCATCTAGATGTTATGGATGGTATTTTTGTTCCCAATATAACTTTTGGTCCGCCTGTGATTGCCGCATTACGCAAGCATAGCGGGCTTTTTTTTGATGCACATCTTATGATTGAAGCACCGGAACGCTATTTGGAAGATTTCCAAAAGGCCGGTGTGCAAATGCTTGTGGTACATGCAGAGGCCACTAAGCATTTGCAGCGTACCTTGCGACGCATAAAAGAGCTTGGCATGGAATGCGGTGTTTCGCTGAATCCTGCCACCCCACTCAATGCTGTGGAATATGTGCTGGATGATGTGGATATGATATTACTTATGAGTGTAAACCCCGGTTTTTCCGGGCAAAGTTTTATACCTGCCACCTACGATAAAATTCGTAACTTACGGGCCATGCTCAATGCCGCCGGCAAGGGCCATGTGCGTATACAAGTGGATGGCGGGGTAGACCCTCATAATATAGCGGCCTTGATTGATGCCGGAGCCGATGTTTTTGTGTCCGGTTCGGCATTTTTCTCTAAACCTCCCTATGCAACACGCTTACAAACCTTTGTGGATGCAGCGGCGCTGGCTAAGCGCGAAGCTTTGTGTTCCTAACTGCAAATATTTTAAGGAAAAACCATGTTAGATCGTAAATATTTGGCCCATGCCTTACGTTTTTTAGCCGTTGATGCTGTTAATAAATCCAATTCCGGGCACCCCGGTGCACCCATGGGTATGGCAGACATGGCCGAAGCCCTTTGGCGCCATCATTTAAAGCACAATCCTGCCAATCCCAAATGGGTGAATAGAGACCGCTTTGTGCTTTCCAATGGGCATGCCTCCATGCTCATGTATGGTTTGTTGCATTTGACCGGCTATGATGTGAGCATGGACGACATTAAAGACTTCCGTACCTTGCATTCCAAAACTCCCGGTCACCCAGAATTTGGCATGACTCCCGGCGTGGAGTGCACCACAGGCCCCTTGGGTCAAGGCATTGCCATGGGGGTGGGTATGGCATTGGCAGAGCGTCACATGGCTGCACAATTTAACCGTGACGGCCATGAAGTGATTAACCATAATACCTATGTGTTCTTGGGTGATGGCTGTATGATGGAAGGCATTTCCCACGAAGCTTGTTCCCTTGCCGGAACTCTTGGCCTTGGCAAGCTTATTGCTTTGTACGATGCCAATGGCATTTCCATCGATGGTAACATTGAAGGCTGGTTCGACGAAGATGTGGCCAAGCGTTACGAAGCGTATGGCTGGCAAGTCATTGGCCCCGTGGACGGGCATGATGCTGGTGCTTTGGATAGAGCGCTATTTGCCGCCAAGGACGAAGAAAATAAGCCCACATTGATCATTTGCCGCACACACATCGGCTATGGTTCTCCTGCCAAGCAAGACTCTGCCAAGTCACATGGTTCGCCCCTTGGTAGCGAAGAAAGAGATATCACAGCCAAGGCCCTTGGTTGGGATCATGCGGCTTTTAAAATTCCACAAGATGTCATGGACGCTTGGAGCGTGCGCGACCGCGGTGCCGTGGTGCAAAGCATGTGGAATAATCAATTCAAAGCCTATGAAGAAGCTCATCCTGAATTGGCCGCAGAATTTTTGCGCCGCATGTATGGTGATTTGCCAAAGAATTGGCAAGAAATTGCCACCACAGCTTTGCAAAATTGCTTAGAAGCCAAAGAAAATATTGCCACACGCGTGGCTTCTCAGCGCGCTTTGGAAGCCTTCATGCCAGCCATGCCTGAGCTTGTGGGCGGCTCTGCTGACCTTACCGGTTCTGTGGGCACCAAAACATCCCTTTCTGCTGTGCTTGATAAAGACAATTACGGCAACAACTATGTGAACTACGGCGTGCGTGAATTTGCCATGGGCGCCATCATGAATGGTATGGTATTGCACGGCGGCATTTTGCCTTATGCCGGTACTTTCATGATGTTCTCTGATTATGCAAAAAATGCCATTCGTCTAACGGCCCTCATGGAAAAACGCGTGGTTTGGGTGCTTACGCATGATTCCATTGGCGTTGGCGAAGACGGCCCCACACACCAACCTGTGGAGCAAGTGGCCACATTGCGCCTTACTCCCGGTGTGCATGTATGGCGTCCTTGCGATACTTTTGAAACCATGGTGGCATGGCAATGCGCTTTGGAAGATAAGAAACACTGCCAGTGCTTATCTTTATCACGCCAAAACTTGCCTTTCATGGAGCGTGATGCTGCTGTGCAAGCTAATGTGAAAAAGGGCGGATATATTCTCAGCGACTGTGAAGGCACACCCGATGTGATTTTGATCGCCACCGGTTCTGAAGTGGCGCTCACCATGGAAGCGGCCAAAACCTTAACCAATCAAGGGAAAAAGGTACGCGTTGTGTCCATGCCTTGTACGGAAGTTTTTGAAGCACAAGATGCCAAGTATCGTGAAAGCGTACTCCCTGCAGCTGTGCGCGCACGTGTGGCTGTGGAAGCCGGCGCCGCCGATTATTGGCATAAGTATGTGGGCTTAGATGGCCGCGTGGTGGGTATGACTGGCTTTGGCGCTTCCGCTCCCGGTGATGTGCTTGCCAAGCACTTTGGTTTCACCGTGGATAATGTCATAAATAAAGCTTATGAATCCATGAAAAAATAGATGTTACAAATTATTCTGGGGAAGTGAACTTTTTCTAAAAAAATTCACCTCCCCAAACTTCTCTCCTCAAAAAAACAAAATTATTTATACTAAACAAGTAAATAAAACGCGTTTTGGTAGAGGATGGGGGGTAGGGGGGGAAGGAGACCCCTTTTTGGCGTTAGCAAAAGGGGTCTCCTTCCCCCCATAATATGCTCTATTACTTATTGAGGTGTGTATGTTATTTTTAAAAGATCTTGATGTACAGGGTAAGCGCGTGGTGTTGCGCGAAGACTTAAACGTTCCTTTAAAAGACGGTGCCATTAGCAATGACAAGCGCATTCGTGCCGCCTTGCCCACCATTCAAATGGCTTTAGACAAGGGCGCCGCCGTCATAGTACTCTCCCATTTGGGTCGCCCCACCGAAGGTGAATTTGAAGAAAAATTCTCCTTGCGTCCCGTGGCTGCTCGCTTGCAGGAGCTTTTGGGCGTGCCCGTGGGCTTTGCCGCAGATATACAAAATGTGGAAGTGCAAGCCGGCTCTGTGGTTCTGTGTGAAAATGTACGTTTCCTCAAAGGCGAAAAGAAAAATGACGCCGCCCTCGCACAGCAATTGGCAGACCTTGGTGATGTATATGTGATGGACGCCTTTGGCGCTTCCCATAGAGCCCATGCCAGCACGGAAGGTGCGGTGCATAAAGCTAAAGTGGCTTGCGCAGGTCCGCTCATGGCCGCTGAATTGGACGCTTTTGCCAAAGTATTGGATGCGCCCAAATCTCCTTTGGTGGCCATCATTGGTGGTTCGAAGGTTTCCACTAAACTTGCTTTGCTTGAAAATTTATTGGGCAAAGTGGATAGGCTCATCGTGGGGGGTGGCATAGCCAATACCTTCTTGGCCGCCGCCGGGTACAATGTGGGTGCTTCTTTGTATGAAGCGGACTTGGTGGAAGATGCCAAACGTATTTTAGAAAGTGCCAAAGCTCAGGGTAAAGTCTTGCCACTGCCCACCGATGTGGTGGTAGCTGCTGCCTTGGCTCCGGGCCAAGCCGCGCAAACCGTAGCCGCCGACGCTGTGCCGCAAGATCAAATGATTTTGGATGTGGGTCCGCAAACCGTTGAGGCTTACAAAGCTCTTTGCGCCGATGCCGCCACCATAGTGTGGAATGGCCCCGTGGGCGCCTTTGAGACAGAGCCTTTTGGTGTAGGAACCAAGGCCCTTGCACAAGCTTTAGCCGCTGGCGCAGGCTTTGTGGTGGTGGGTGGAGGCGACTCTGTGGCCGCTGTGGAACAATATAATCTTGCAGACAAAATGGGCTATATATCCACCGGTGGTGGGGCTTCCCTTGAGCTTCTTGAAGGTAAAATTTTACCTTCCGTGGCAGCCCTCAACGCTGTGGGCTAGTGCATTTTCCCAGCCATATTCACTTTGAGGGATGAGAGCGGTCTTATTTTGGGCTGTTTTCATCCCTTTTGTTTATCTAGACAGTGTCGTCAAATGCGCCTTTTTGTTTTCTCTGCGTCATATTTCACAAGCTTTTTCGGTCATGTATGTCTCTATACACTCCCTCAAAGCTCATTCATCTTTCTTGATAAAACTCAAAAATTCGCAATTTGACGACACTATCTAGGGAAGCTATACAATTATTCTTCTATCATGTAGTCATTTTTGATTGTGAAAAAAAATTCATGAAACTGACTTGTTACAGGTCTTGCCATTGTTATTTATCTTATAGTATAAAGTAAACTCGCTTTGAGAGCTTTACTTACAACTTCATGGAGAGCATATGCGTAGATTTTATCAAGAAAGCTGGCAGGGTATACCTTTTTCTGCTTTTACGCACGTGTCCTTTTTCCGTTTAGCCAGTAGTAAATTTTATGCATCTTTTTACGAAGAGCTTTTTCGCCGCTGTCAAAATTGGGATTGTTTGCCAAAAGATTGGCGCGAAGGAAAAGATAAAGATGCGCAATGGCTTGCAGAGCGCATTGAAGAACATTGTAAGGACGCATTGGAAAGGCCTTTGCGCGTGCTTTCCATCGGTCGCGGAGTGGGGTATTTAGAAAAAGCTTTGCTGGATGTGATGCCGCACTTGGAATTGCATGTGAATGAGCCCACCACGGCGGGATTGCGTCTTTTACGTCAATGTGTGCCTCCCGAGCGCATTTATATAGGATCACCTTCCACGTGCTTGCCGCCAGATGTTCAGTACGATGTTATCTACCTATCCGCCGTGGATTATAGCATACCGCAACAAGAGCTGGCTTTTGCCATGCGCGAATTGCGTGGGCAGCTGGCACCAGGTGGTTTGCTCATTTGCATTTCTGCTTCTCTTTTAGAAGAAGCCTCCTTCATAGGAGCCTTCGTTAATGCCTTCAAAATTGGGGTTCGCGCCGTATTGCACTTTTTTGACTTACGCCGTCAGCAATTTTGGGGCTGGCGTCGTACTCGTGATGAATATCATACTCTTTTTGAAGATGCAGGTTTACATTCCATTAAAGATGGCTGGCTCGATGATGGATTTAATTCCTACTGGATATGCGGAGAAGAAGAACTTTAGACAGAGAATGGGATTACGCTCTTTATTTTTTGCTTTAAAAGCAGGAATAGCTACATATATATTTTTAAAAAGTGAAAGCCGATGAATTTCAGTGAAATTCATCGGCTTTCATAAAGTATGATCCTTTTATGCTTTATAAAAGTGCTACTTTTCTTTGGACTGAGCTAAAATAAGCTCCACTTCGTCCACCGTGAGACCGGCATTTTTAGCAATTTGCCTTGGACTTACGCCGCGTCCATTTTGATTGAGTATGAGTTCGCGTAAAAATTGTGGTGAGCGAGAAATTCCTTCAGCTTGCGACACAAGGCGGCGCAGCTCATCTGCTCTTTCTTCCATTCTTTGGTCAAGGGTGCGCAGTTCTGCTTGGCGTTGGGCAAAGGTGGCCACAAGCTCACGTTCCAGTTCCGCATTATGCTGTAAACGCGCCAAAAGAATTTCTTGATTGGCCTGAAGTTGCTGTACCAAGTCTTCTGAGCGGCGCAAGCGCATGAAGAACGAAAGAATGGTCACAAGCAAGACAACTTCAATGCCAGTAAATAAAAGTACAGCCCAGAGTGAGAGCATAACGTGTCCTAATTTGGTGTGCCTTATACTTTAATATTTAGAAGATTGCCCACCAAAGGGTCATCCGGAGTGCTGGCTTCTTGGTCTGTGCCTTGTTGCGCATTTCGCTGGTCCATGTCAAATGAACCGCGCGACTTGGAGTCGTTTTGCCCGTCATCGGCGATGCGCGCTTCTACACTGGCCTCTGGGGCTTGTACTTGGTCTTGTTCAAGTTTAGCCATTTCATTGGCTATACTGCGTGACATGGCCAATGCTACTTCAGGAGCCGTGGTTGCATCACTGGCTGCTCGGGTAGCAAAACCCGTTTGAGCATACATAATTCCAACAGTGGGGTTAATTTGCATGGCGCGCCTCCATGGTAAAAGATTGCACGTCATTGCCACTATGGCTTGGTAGCGCCCATTGTAAGGCTGGGTTATTTTTCTATATACCCTTCAAAAAGCATATCTTCAACTTTGCCACTAATAAGATATCCGCTAAATACCGAGGAAAGGTCTTTTTTTATGGTTGGGACATTGGCATGATCAATAAGGAAATGATAAGGCTTATTGACCAAGTAATAATACACAGCATCCCGCAATAAAATCATTTTATTTTGAGCTTCCAATTGCAACTTTTCATCATCGGTGACGATGGCAAATTTGCATACGAGAAATACTTCCCCGCCATTGCCGTCGGGTAAAGGAATCCAGTACGGCTCAAAGGAAACTATATGATCCGTGGGCGCAGTCGGTACCATGGAAGTTTTAGGAACAATAATAATTTCTGGTTCCACCGGAGGCGGCGGTGGAGTTCTTAGCATAAACCACCAAACCGCCACTCCAGCCAAAACTATCACAAGTACTAGAGCAATGATAATAAGCTTTAGTTTGCTCTTAGGCTTTGCCTCTTCTTCGCCTTCCTCTTCTGTTTCTTTAACAGCTGGGCTTGTCTCTTCTTGCTCCTCTTCTTCTTCATCCTCAAGGAAGTCCGCCCCCTCAAGGTCAAGAGCAACCTTATCTTCAGCAGCTTCAGCTACCTCGACGGTCAATTCTTCTTGAGCGGTTTTTTCATCGACTTGAGACATAGGAGCACCACTTCATGTACGCTAAGAATTTTCTTAGGGTAAAGTGTTCAAATTACATTGACGCCAGCCACAAAAGCACAAGATTTAGGGGAATATTTTATCAATCTTTTGTTTTAATGTATCAGCTGTAAACGGCTTAACAATGTAGTTAGATACTTTTGCTTGTACAGCTTCCAAAATATTTTCTTGCTGTGCTTCGGCTGTGACCATGAGGAAAGGCGTATCGCACAGTTTTTCGTCGGCACGCACCTTGCGAAGCAATTCAATGCCGGTCATTTGAGGCATATTCCAGTCAGAGACAATAAATTCAATTTTTTCGCGTTGGAGAATTTCCCAAGCGGTGGTGCCGTCGTCGGCTTCTACAACATTGTTAAAGCCAAGTTGACGTAATACGTTGCGGACGATGCGGCGCATAGTAGAAAAATCATCCACGATAAGTACACGGATTTCTGGATCGTATGGCATATGCTTTACCTCACTATTTAAGCTAGTTATTAGAGTTGTGCTCTTGTTTATAGGTGTTGAAAAACTCTTGACGCAAACGCTTTAAAGCCTGTGAGTGAAGCTGAGAAACTCTACCTTCCGTAATGTCCATAACTTCAGCCACTTCGCGCATGTTTAATTCTTCACTATAATAAAGTGACAATACCAGTTTCTCCCTTGGTGTCAATGAACTAATAAGGGGGATAAGGCGCTCAAGGGTCTCTTTTTCTGCTGTAATGGTATAAGGTTCGTTGGAAGAATGCGTATCTTCCAACATGGAGTCATGCACAACATCCAAGGAGACCATGAGTTGGTTTTGTAAAGCTTCCATGCCTTGGCGTATTTCGCTAAGGCTTAACCCTGTCATTTCCATGAGTTCTTCTTCGGTGGCAGGGCGCCCGTGATTGCGTTCAACCACGCGCATGGCACTGTCTATTTGACGAATTTTTTGTCGTAGAGGGCGCGGGAACCAATCAAGCTTTCGTAATTCATCCAGCATGGCACCACGAATGCGATTACCGGCATAGGTATCAAAACGAACGCCAAGCTGAGGTTGAAACTTTCCTAAAGCTTCCATAAGGCCAAGTGTGCCAGCACTTATCATCTCACTTAAGGCAACAGTTTTTGGTAGTTTACTTTTTAGGCGCAAAGCAAGGAAGCGAATTTTGGGCGCGTAGTGGCGCACAATACTCTCTTGCTCGAGGGGTGAAAAGTCGCACCAAGAAGAATGACCCAGCTCCATGGCTTCCCACGGAGGAAGCTGAGGCTTTTGGGCGTGAGCTTCGTGCATATATTCTCCTTACCATAATGCCAGTAACTTGGCAATGCGTGTACCAAAGTCAAAGAATTGTTGCTTAGTGTTGGAACAGAAGTTTTTTCCAAAAAAACTTGATATTTCCATCAAGCCCTTTGGGCGTTTCCCAATCTAAAATGTCGGTGGCAAGATTGTGTACAGCTTCTGCCACGCCGGATTCTGGTGCATGTATTGAGAAGGGTAACTGCTGCACCACCGATTGACGCACTTGCGTATCGCGGGGAATGATGCCCACAAGGTCTAAGGATACTCCGCTTAAGAAATGCTCACATGCTTGATAGAGGCGGCTAAAAGCCATTTTTCCGGCGCTTTTATCGTGGGCCATGTTCACAATCACTTTAAAATGCTCTACGCCGTGGGTGCTTTTAAGCACTTTAATGAGGGCATAGGCATCGGTGAGAGATGTGGGCTCTGGAGTTAAAACAACCAGCCTTTCTTGAGCGGCTAGATTAAAGTAGAGAACATTATCGTTGATACCGGCTCCGGTGTCCACAATTAAATAATCCACTTCTTCTTCAAGCACGTCAAGGGCTTCCAACAGTTCTAACTTTTGTCCTGTATCCAAGGCAAGCATTTCACTAAGGCCCGAAGAGGCAGGTAAAATAGAGAACCCATAGGGAGTGGGAAAGAGGATGTCTTGTATGGTGACATCTTCATGGAAAAGATGGAATAGGTTTCTTGGCGGTGTTAAGCCAAGAAGCACATCCACGTTGGCAAGGCCAAGGTCAGCATCCAGTAAAACAACTCTTTTCCCTTTTTTTGCCAATTCCACAGCAAGGTTTACGGAAAGATTGGTTTTACCCACGCCCCCTTTGCCGGAGGTTACGGAAATAACCAATGGAAATGTATCTTGCATAATGTTTTCCCTCTAGTTCTCTACGATTTAAAAATATTCTTTACCTTGGCAAGATTATTGGGCTTGCCCTGTGCTTGGTAATTGTCTTTTAAAAATAAGTCGCCATAATAAGGGCTCGGTGGCACTGACAAGTGAGTCGCGCAATTCTGCCCCGCAAGACAGAGCCGAAACCGGCAAATGACAATGGGTGGCAGCGTTGACAATGGAGCCAAAGCTTAATGCTTCATCAAGTTTTGCCCATACCACACTGCCGGCATCATTGGGCTTATAGCGTTGTAAAAAATTTATAAGTTGTGCGCTGTCATAGGTGGGAGCCATGACAATATGTGTTGCTTTACTGCCCACATGGTCGCTTTCAAGCCCTAAAGATGCATATTGCTCTTTCAAGGTGCCTCTGGCACTAAGGCTGGGTAAATCAATAAAAATCTTATCCACATGCGCCTGCGCTATGAGGGCTTTATTCATGCTTACAGCGTCGGAGGCTTCTATATAGGAAAAATCTGAAAGCTCTGCCCAGTGGCGTAAAATCAATCTTCCATTGCCGCGTTGACAATCGGCGTTGATGAAAGCCACGCGACATACAGAGTTTTGTGCACGTAATTGCAAAGCCATGCGTAAGGCTGTGGTGGTTTTTCCCACTCCAAAGGGGCCTGCAAAACAGTGTATGCGCTGAGGCCATGCTTCGGTATTCCACGAAAGCACAGGCACAAATTCGCTTAAATATTGCAGTACGGAATCATTGGGTGCCATTAACAGCCTGCGATATAAGCGCAAGATGATGGCATCATTAACGCCTTCTCTTTGTAAATACTCTAAAGCCACCCTTTGGCGCGGGGTGAGTTTTTCCATTTGAATGGAAGGTTTCATGAGGGCAAAGAGATGGTCTTTAATTTGTTGCCATTCTTTATGCCATTCACCCCAACCTGCAGGATGAGTGCCCATGGCTTCGCTGAGGCCTTCAAAGCCAGCACTGTGCATATTACGTGAAGCACCAGCCCCTTGAGTAGAGTAGCGTCTGTCTTGGTTTCTTTGCGTACTTTCGCTGGGGAAATGCCCTTCTTCCATCCACTGTGAAGCCATTTGCTTAACTTTTTCGCTGGGGCTCACAAGATTTTGTGCAGGTTTTTCTTGGAAAAAATCTGAAGCCACTTCTTGTGGTGCGGCTGTGTGGGCATAGGCGGCCTTGGCTGTGGCTCGAGATGCTCCGGCAGAGGGAGCTGCAGCGGCAGTGGCTGTGCGGTCAACACCGGCGGTGACTTCGTATATGCGCTGTCCATCCACACGCAAAGTTCTGTTACTTAAAATAACAGCATCGGGCCCTAGCTCATCTTTAATTTGTGCCAAAAGGGCTTGTGTATTTTTTCCTGTATAGGTTTTTACTTGCATTATTCAATCCCCACTATGCCCACAGATTGGAGTTGAATATCAGCAGGTATTTCTGCCTGAGAAATGACCGGAACCGCAGGTAAAAAGCGCGTTATGAGCTGAGCTAAATGTGGGCGCAATAGGGGTGAGGCCAAAAGAACGGGCTGTCCTTCAGCCATGACGGCATTTTCCACGGCATTATTCACATTTTGGATAAGCCTTTGGGCCAAAGCAGGATTGAGCGAAAGGAAGGTGCCGCCGTCGGTTTGACGTAGACCTTCTTGCACCACGCGCTCTGCAGAGGAGTCTAAGGTAAGCACAGAAAGGGAACCGGTGCTATCCACATAAGGGCGTACAATGGAGCGTGATAAGCGCTCGCGTACATACTCTGTGAGCATATCAGCTTGCTTAATATTACCGCCAAAATCGCCCAAGGTTTCCACAATGGTGAGCATGTCACGAATGGTCACATGTTCACGCACAAGGGATTGCAATACTTTTTGTACAGCGCCAAGGGGAAGCGTGCCGGGAACCAGTTCTTCCACAGCCTTGGGGGAATTTTTTGCCAAGGTATCAAGCAATGCTTGTACGGCTTGACGGTCAAGGAAGTCGCTCAAGTGCTTGCGGAATATTTCCGTAAGGTGCGTGGCGATAACGGTGGCAGGATCCACCACTGTATAGCCGGCCAGCATGGCTTCTTCTCTTTGCGATTCAGGAACCCACAAGGCGGGTAGATTAAAGGCTGGTTCGCGTGTTTCTATGCCCTTGATATGTGTGGTGGCATTGCCGGGATCCATGGCTAGAAAGTGATCCACAAGAATTTCCGCCGAAGCCACTTGGTTACCCTTAATGAGTAAAGCGTATTGTCCTGGCTTCAATTGCAAATTATCGCGCAGGTGCAAAGCAGGTATGATGACACCCATATCCAAAGCAAATTGCCGGCGGATGGAGCGTATACGTGAGAGCAAGTTCCCGCTTTGCTCTTCGTCCACCAAGGGGATGAGGCCGTAGCCCACTTCCAATTCCAAAGCATCGAGGGGGAGCAGGGCTTGTACTTCTTCCGGGGTATCGGCAGTGCCGCTGGGTTGAGCCTTTTTGCCCTTTTTCTTGCCATCTGGGCCGGCCTCGTCAGCGCCTTCTTCTTCATTTCTTGCGGTCACGCGTGCAGCTATAAAACAAGCTGCGGATAAAATAAGGAAGGGCAATGTGGGCAGGCCAGGCACCATGGCAAATACAAAAAGTACCACAGAAACCATTTGCAAAGCACGGGTATTAAAGGTGAGCTGAGCCATGAACTCTTCACCCATCTTGGCTTCTGCGGCGGCGCGCGATACGAGCAAGCCTGTGCCCGTGGATACCAAGATGGAAGGAATGGTGGAAACAAGGCCGTCACCAATGGTCAAGAGAGAGTATGTGGTTAAGGCTGTGCCCCATGCCATGTCTTTTTGTACCACACCAATGATAATACCCCCTATGAGGTTGATCATGGTGATGAGCATACCAGCGTTTACGTCACCTGTAACGAACTTACACGCACCGTCCATGGCGCCGTAAAAGTCTGCTTCTTTGCGTAGGGAGTGACGTCTGTCCGTGGCTTCTTGTTCATCGATGAGGCCAGCATTAAGGTCGGCTTCAATGGCCATTTGCTTGCCCGGCATGGCGTCCAAGGTAAAGCGCGCGGCCACTTCTGCAATGCGCGATGTACCGGCAGTGATAACGGTTTTATTTAAAATAAAGAGAATCATGAAGATAACGCCACCCACCACGTAGCTCCCGCCCACCACAAATTCACCAAAGGCGCGAATAACGGAACCGGCAGCGTCTACACCCTTTTCACCATTGAGCAAAATAAGACGTGTGGAAGAAACGTTAAGAGCGAGGCGCAGCAGGGTTGTGACCAAAAGTAAAGAAGGAAATATGGAAAATTCTAGGGGAGATGTCATAAACATGGTGGTAATAAGCACCAACAAGGATATGGAAATACTCACAGCTAGCATAATGTCCAACATGAAGGTGGGCATGGGGATAAGCAGCATAAAAAGAATGAGCACTACACCGCCGGCCAGCACAAAGTCTCCTTGCTTGGCAAAGCGTTTGTAATCGAGTTGTGGTAAGCTACCAGCCATTTTTATGACATCCTTTTTTATATGCTAAACGCTGCAAAAAAAGTGCAAGCGAGAGAGAATT
Organism: uncultured Desulfovibrionaceae bacterium; assembly: GCA_964370835.1. Lineage (GTDB taxonomy): Bacteria > Desulfobacterota > Desulfovibrionia > Desulfovibrionales > Desulfovibrionaceae > CAYJAD01. The sequence continues at coordinate 2,758 of CAYJLO010000062.1, read as the reverse complement.
TGTATTATCTTTTTACTGTCTTACCTTGCATCCGCCATATGCTGGCAAGGATGGAGGCAGTGGCTTTGTAGAGTTCTTCCGGAATCATGTCCCCTATTTCTACACTCTTATACAAAGCTCGTGCCAAAGGCACATTTTCACGAATGGGCACGCGATGCTCACGGGCCACCTCTTTAATTTTTTCAGCAATGTGGTCTGCACCTTTTGCCAATACGATGGGGGCCGGAGCTTGCTGGGTGTTGTAGCAAATGGCCACGGCTATGTGGGTTGGGTTGGTGATGACAACGTCGGCTTTGGGAATGTCTTGCATCATGCGGTTTTGCATCATGGCCATCATTTTTTGCTTTTGCTGCGCTTTCACGAGGGGATCACCTTCGGATTGCTTATGTTCGTCTTTCACTTCGCTTTTAGTCATTTTAAGGTTTTCAAAGTATTGAAAACGACTTTGCCATATATCAAAACCGGCAATGGCGCACATGGGGATAAGTGTATAAAAGACCATGTCAAAACCTGTATCCAACATGTAACGCATAACACCGGCGGCATCTTCATAGAACATGGGAAGAAAGTTTTCAAACTCTTGCATGATGATGATGCTGGGAATTAAAGCAATGACCAAGGCAAAGAGCAGGCTTTTGAGTAAACGAAAAATGGTTTGTGGCGAGAGGAGCATATTTTTCAGTGATTTTATCACATTGAAGCGTTCCCATTTAGGTTCAAACACTTTCATTGTCCAGAGGGAGCCCACTTGCAAGCGTATGCAAAGCCAAGACAAAAAACCTAAAAAGAGTAACATGGGAAGCATTATCTTGGCTAAATGGAAAGAAACCCAAATGATTAAATCCTGTACGGTTTGCTGTGTGGGGCTAAACTCCATAAAATGGACAAGGAAATATCGGTAAAGATCCATAACCTCTTTACCCATGGTCTCTATCCAAAAATACAAAGCAATAAGGCCAGCAATGAGGCTCATGAGCTTGCTGGATTCTTGTGATTTAGGAACATTACCCTTTTCGCGGCTTTTATCAATTTGCTTTTGGGTAGCGTCTTCGGTTTTACTGGGGTCTTCCTGTTTTCCGAACATATGGCCTCTGCTTTGTGAGTGCTAACGATATATTGTAGACAAAATATTTGACGTGCGAAATGGGATGAGATGCTTATTTGCCCATGGGGCTGGCTATTTGTAAAATATTGGCCAGCATATCATCCATTCTTGCAATGTATTGTGCCATAAATTCCGCCATGACAACTAGCATCATTCCTAAGAAAAAGAAGCCGGCTCCAATTTTAACGGGAAAGCCTATATCCATGATGTTAATTTGCGGGGAGGCACGGCTTACCAAGGCCAACGCCAGCTCAATGAGGAAAAGCGATACCATGACGGGTGAAGCAATTTTTATGGCTATGACAAAAAGCTCGGCCGATAAAGCCAAAACTTGGGTAAGCAGCATCTCACTAAGGACAAGCCCCCCGGCAGGTATCACTTTAAAACTCATGGCAAAGGCTCGAAACATATACAAATGCCCGTCCAGTGAAAGAAATGTTAGCGTGGCTACCATCCATAAAAAGAAGGCAGTAATACCCGTTTGGTTACCGGTTAAGGGGTCGGCAAAGTTAATCATGGTGAAACCCATTTGAAAGCCAAAGAGCTCGCCGCCGGCTTGAATTCCCATGAAAACAAAGTTAATACACATACTCAGCAAAAGGCCGAGTACAAGTTCATTGATAAAGAGTAAAACAATATCCACAGGAGAGCTTGGCATGGCTATGCCAGGCAATGAAAGATGTGGCCAAATACCTAAGGTTATGACTATGGTGGCGGCGGCTTTAACTTGCATGGGAGCGCGCTCCGAAGAGAAAATGGGCAACATAAACATCACTATGCTTACACGCATAATGGTGAGAATAAAGCTTAATATGGCGTCCACAGGCAAGTTAAAAATATTCATAAGGCTGTTTATGCAAGAATTGGGCAAAAAAAAGCAAGTGTTTTTGTGCTAAAAAGACAAAAAATTGGCACGGTGCCAAGGGCCTTGGGGCACATGAACATACGTAAGGTGGATATTTACTTAGTAATGCAAAGTGTCCGGTAAGAGATGTCAAAGTACAGCTTGGCACAAGGAGAAAGAAGAATGCTCGTACTGAAAGATGATTTAAAACAAAATCTTAAGCTGTTAGGTGAAAAGCTTTTGGAAAAGGAATGGCTTTGCGCCACGGCAGAATCCTGCACCGGCGGTCTTTTGGGGGCTGCCATGACCAGTGTCCCCGGAGCTTCGGCGTGGTTTTCCGGAGGTGTCATGGCCTATGCCAATGCGGTGAAGGTGGCGCAATTGGCTGTGCCTGCCATGGTTCTTGTGCAAGAGGGCGCCGTCAGTGAGGCTTGTGTCAAGGCAATGGCACAAGGTCTATGTGAAAAGTTTTGTGTGGATGTGGGCATAAGCATTTCCGGTGTGGCCGGGCCGGATGGTGGTAGTTTGGAAAAGCCCGTGGGTACGGTGTGGCTAGGATATTGTGTAAATGGTGTGGTATCAGCCAAACTTTTACAGCTGCAAGGCGATAGGGAAGCCATACGCGCGCAAGCGGTGGAACAAGCAGTGCAAGGGCTTTTAGAGCTGTTGGAAGCTTGCTAGAAGCTATATGGGCGACACCTTTAAGTAGTCGACACTGAAAAAGCACTTAACCGTTAGTAACAATAGAATTTACAGCTCAAAAAGCTTAATAAATTTTGCCAGAAATAAACGTATGGAATACGTTTTCT
>CAYJLO010000061.1:0-18404 GCA_964370835.1 uncultured Desulfovibrionaceae bacterium | reverse complement strand
GACACTGAAAAAGCACTTAAACGGAAGTAAAAAATAGAATTTATAGCTCAAAAAGATTAATAAATTTTGCCATAAATAAACGTATGGAATACGTTTTCTGGCAAAATTTAGACATATGAAATGCCTTTTTCAGCTGTCGATTGCACAAGACGTGCCTCTGGCATGGCTTGCCGCCACGTAAAATAAGCCGTCACTTGCTTACGGCGTCCCCGAAAGGGGTATTTGGAGTGAGCGTGCCTTTCTTAAAAACGAGTGGAAACACGTTTTTAAGCATCGACTACAATAAAAAGAGTGGGCTCTTATGCAAGTAGAAAATAAAAATGAGCATAAGGTGCTCATATGTTAAAGAATTGTTCATGGGGAAAAATTTTCCCTTGGTACAATTTTTGCTATTAAATATATATAAAGTTAGGCGCGGCAAAAGCTGCCGCCTACTGCAAACTCCCCAGAAGTTTGCCCCTGTTTTAGTGGCTATGTACAGTATGTACTAATTCTTTTATTAAATATAAAACCCGAACCTACCGTTTGGGTACTGTCAGTGGAAGATTGCATGGATGCAATCGCGCGTACTGCTCCACGAGGCTGTCAAACATTCATGGAGGAATGTTATGGGACTTACAATTAATCACAACGCAATGGCCCTTAATTCTGCTAACACCTTAAACAATCACTACGGAAACTTAAGCACTTCTACAGCGCGTTTGTCTTCTGGTATGCGTATCAACGGCGCCGCCGATGACGCAGCCGGCCTTGCCATCCGCGAACTTATGCGTGCAGATATTACCGCATTGAATCAAGGTGTAAGAAATGCCAACGATGCAATCTCTTTATTGCAGACTGCAGACGGCGCTCTTGCTGAAATTGACGCTCAGCTTATCCGTATGAAGGAATTGGCCGAGCAAGGCGCTACCGGTACTTATGATTCTACTCAACGTTTGATGATTGAATCTGAGTATCAAGCCATTTCATCTGAAATTACTCGTATTGCCAACGCCACCGACTTTAACGGTGTAAAGTTGCTTGATGGTTCTCTTTCAGGTGCGCACAACGGTAATGATCTTAAGTCAACAGGTCAACTCAAGGTTCACTTTGGTTCCATGAACGACTCTGCTGAAGACTATTACTATGTACGTATTGGTGATAGCACCGCGTCTGCTTTAGGCCTCGGTTCTAACAGCGGCCCAACTGCTGGTATGACAGTGTCTACTCAATCGCAAGCTCAGGCAGCTCTTGTGGCTGTTAATGACGCTATTGTTTCCAAGGATAAGATCAGAGCTCATATTGGTGCTTTGCAAAACCGCTTAGAGTCTACCGTTAATAACTTGACGGTTCAATCTGAAAATATGGCTGCTGCTGAGTCTCGTATTTCCGACGTGGACGTGTCCATGGAAATGACGAACTTTGTACGTAACCAAATTTTGACACAGTCTGCTGTGGCAATGCTTGGTCAAGCCAACTCCATGCCACGTATGGCCATGAACCTTATTGGCGGTTAATATTATTTGGTTGTGTGGGGGCTTCTTTTAGAGGCTCCCCACATATCCAGAGCCGGAAATGGCACGAAATACCTTCAAGATGCTGGGGTCTTGAAGGTATTTATTTTTGGTAAATTTCCCTATGGCATGAATTGAGCCGGTACTCGTACCTTTTGTTGCGCCTTATTGGTGAAAAGCACATATCCATGTTTTAATCCATAGATGTAGACTTGCAAGGTAATGTCCACATCTTTCTCACAATAGCTGGCAATCATATCAAGTTTGCCTTCTTTCCACCATTGCAGAGCTTGTAAACCATCGGCACTTTTTTGTGTGCCAAGGGTGGCGGTGGCTATATTGTCTAAGGATACACGATATTGTAACTTTTGTTTAACTCTATCCAAAAGGTCTATGGTGGGAAGTTCCTTAAGGGGATAGGGGCAAAAGGGCTGCAATACTGCATAGTCAAAACGCGCAATATTAAACCCTATGACGGCCTGAGCCTTTTGCAGGCGTGTAAACATGTCTGGCAGTTCATCTTGCGTATAATGGAAGAACTTTTTTTCGGCGCTGTCATAAAGCACAGCAATGCTGACCCCCATGGCATGGGCCTTATGCCATCCTCCCACCTCTGCCGCAGAATAGCGCGTTTCCACATCAAGTACCATGAAATGGGAAGGTGGGTTGCCTAAACTTTCTTTATTGTCAATATCTTGTTTTTCTTGCGAAGAGTTTTGAGCCAGTTTTTCTTGTAAATGTAGCAAGGGCAAGATGTGTTGAATGTCATTGATTTTTGTTTTCATAATAAGCTCCACAAGACGTGCCGCACCTTGTTTAGTGATGGGGCGATTGCCTGATCCACATTTGGGAGAGTGAACACAAGAAGGACAACCGTCATCGCAAGGGCATTGTTGCATGGCTTTTTGACAGTTTTTAAAAAGTGTTATGGCGTCGCTGTATGCCGCTTGACATAGTCCGGCTCCTCCGGGCAAGGCATCATATACAAATACGGCCGGTAGCCCCAAGTCTGCGTGTAATGGAGTGGAAATGCCGCCAAAATCATTACGGTCAGCCATGACTAACAATGGCAACATGCCAATGACGCCATGCTCCAAAGCATGAATGGCTCCCATAAAGTGTAGATACTCATCTTCCATTTGATGGCGTATGGCGTCGGGTATGGTTATCCAAAGTCCCATGGTTTCAAAAATAAGTGGAGGAAAATCCAAAGGAATAATGGAGAGTAAAGTGTTTCCTTGAACGGCACGCTTCTCATAGCCTGTAATGTGCTCTGTGATGCGCAAACGCCCCCAAGCCACTTGCACGCCCCCTTCCATGTGTAAGAATTTAGATTCTTTTATTTCCAAAATATCCGTGTGCTTTTGAGTGCGTACCCGCGTAAACCACGCTCTACGGGCAGGTTTTGCTGTAATGCGTCTAGATCCTTGATCCAGACTTTGTATTTCGTAGGATTGGCCGCGGTGCAAATAGATGGCACCCGGGTGATTCTCCTTCAAGGCGCGGATGGCATCCACAGTGCCTATAATGGCGCCGTGCTCATCTTCAATGCTGTAATTTTCTCCCATGCCGTCTTGTCCACGCAAATCCACATGGCGTTGAGGTCTTTTGCGAGCGCACAGATATTCATGACCTGCGGCGTTTTGCAATAACTCGCCCTTGTGCACCAAGCTCGTAAGGGCCTCTTGGGCTGCCTCAGAGCTGAGCCAAGCTTTGTCTTTATCCTGCGGGCGAAGGGGGGACTCCGCCGCCGCGCAACAGAGATGTTTTTCTAAAATCACGGGATTATGAATATTGATGACGGCCTTTTCACTGGGTCTGGTGAAAAACTCTTGGGCGTGGCGCACGATATATTGATCTAGGGCATCTTCACCGGCCACTAGAACCACAGCGGAATCTTGTTGCGCACGCCCCACGCGTCCGCCGCGTTGTAGTGTGGACATTACAGTGCCGGGATACCCCACCAAGATGCATACGTCCAGCGAGCCAATATCTATACCCAACTCCAAGGCAGAGGTGGAAATAATGGCTAGCAACTCACCGCTGTGCATTTTTTCTTCAATGGTTCTGCGTTCTTCGGGGAGGAATCCAGCGCGGTAGGCAGAAATTTTATCCTTCCACTGTTCGCTGTGTTGTGTGGCCCAAAGGGCAAGTAATTCTGTCATGCGGCGAGAGCGACAATAGACAATGGTGCGCAAATTTCGCGCAAGAGCTGCTTTAAGCAAGCCAATGGCGGCGGTGCTGGCACTGTCAAGGGGATTTAAAAAAGCAAAGTGCCTTTTTCCTTGCGGCGCGCCTGAGGTATCAATGAGGACGGGGTCGTGCGCCGGCCCCATGAGATTTTGCGCCAGCTCTTGTCCATTGCCCACGGTGGCAGTGCAGAGGGTAAAGTTGGGCCTTGCGCCGTAGCGTGCGGCGATACGCTGTACTCTTTGAAATAGTTGAGCCATGTGCGCGCCCAAAACGCCCCTATACGTATGGGCTTCATCCACCACTATATGACTTAAGCCGGCAAAAAAAGAGCTCCATTTTTCATGATGGGCCACAATGCCAAGATGAAGCATTTCCGGTGTGGTGATGAGTATGTGTGGTGGCTCTAGGCGTAATTTGCGGCGAAAGTGCGCAGAGGTGTCGCCGTCATAAATGGCAATGCTTGGTCGGGCTTCTTTGGGCCAAGGTTGTACGAAGCTCTCAAAAGTATTTTTTTGATCTTGCGAAAGAGCTTTCAAAGGGAAAAGATATAAAGCTCTGGCATCGGTGTCTTGTAAGATGGTTTCCAACACAGGGAGCGTGTAGGTAAGGCTTTTTCCGCTGGCTGTGGGGGTTGCCACAACCACCGCTCGACCACTGCGAAGCACATCCACTGCTTTGGCTTGATGGCAAAAGAGCTCTTCCATGCCCTTGGCGCGTAAAAGCGTTTGCACAGCAGCGGAAAGGGGGCGTTTGGGTTTGGCAAACAGGGGCGGTGTGCCTTGTAATATGTGATGATGGGTAACTTGTGCTCCAAAGGAGGAAGCCAATAAGGCTTCCACATAGGCCCCCACAGCAGAGGTGCTCATGCTAATTGATGATCCCTGAGAGGATGAAGAAATATACAACGCCACCGGCTGTATATAAAATGCCCGGCAGTATCACCTTGCGCAAAGATTTTGGCAAACTCACATCAAAGTACTGGCATGAGAGCACAAAGCAAATATGCAAGGGGCTCATCATGGCACCGGCAAGGCCGGACGTTAATCCCAGCATTATCCAGGGAATGGGTGAACCAAGCCCCAAAGTTTCCACCAAGATGATAATAAGCGGAAAAACCGAACCCGCTGCAGCAATGAGAATGCCCGTTAAAGCACCAATGGCCATGGGGACAAAGAGCACGCTAATCCATAAGGTGAGTAAGCCTGTATCTTGTCCCACCAGCTGTTGCACCACGCCGCCTTCGGATAAGACATTTTTAAAGACGCCAAGGGCACCAATCATAAAAATCATGGAGCGGACGCTGGGTTTGGTGATGGTGCTTATGAAAGTGCCAATGCCTTTACTGTTTTGGTAAAGACAAAAGGATACTGCCAAGGCAAGGGCTATGATGACGCCGTAATCGAGGGGGATTTGTGGTAAAAACAAAGCCAATAAAGCCTCCAACACCAAGGCGCCGCCAATGGCTATGATGAGGGGAGCTCCTTCCCACGCTATTTTGCGCCATGCGTCTTTGTCTGGAGTTTCTGTCATGGGCATGGGGGGCACAGGATGGGGGCGCACAAAAAAGAACCAACCCAAAGCAAAAAAGACCGCCGACATGGGAAAGGTCCACATGACAAGTTCAGGAGTGGTGACACCGCTTAAACCTGCCGATAAAATCATGGCCGGATAGAGGGGCCAAGACATTTCCACCGTATGGCGAAACCAATAATTTATGAGGGATTTGCCTTGCTCGGGCATGGGCAATTCTTTTGAAACAGCGTTAATCATGGGAGCTGAAAACACCGCACCGCCGGGCATGGGCAACATGCCAATGAGCATGGGAAAAAAGACCATACGAATGCGCGGAGAAATGATTTTTTGTGCCAAAGGCGCCATGAATCGTTCTGCTTGGCCTGTGCTTTCCATGAGAGAAGAGAGCGAAAGCACAAAGATAATCACCGTCCAAATGGTGAGGATGGTGCTGTCTTGAAAAATACCAATGGCATAATAAAACCAATTGATTGGCGTTATTTCAAAAGCTAAAGACATGATGAAAGAACCCAATAAAACCGATAAGCCCAAGCCCAGTTTACGCATGGCAAGCAGCATAATAATAAAAACAGCGATGATTTTTATATACGGAATAAACATATGATCCTCGTGGTAGGTGCACTGTGTGTGCACCCGTGGGGGCTTTAGGCTACGTTAAGGGTGAAAATATGGACAGTGATCACATACCATGCTGTGAAGGAAAAAGCGAAAGAAAAAGAGCGTCATACCTATGCCTTTTCTGCGCTTTCAACTTTTTTTACTTACGCCGCGGCTGAGGTGGGCCAAGGCATAATCTGTATGGGAATCGACGCGGCTATTTCTTCTAAAGCTTTGCGCGCGGCATGGGCTCTATGGGGTGAAAACACAATTTTCAAAAGGGCTTCTTGTTTATTCATTACGGAAAAATAGGCAAGATGTTCGTAAGCTTCTAGCAAAAAGCGAAACATGCCCACCTGTTCAGGGGCAAGGCGTACCAAGAGATATTGACTATACTCGGCAGGCTCCAAGGGAGGCCCCATTTTACGGCGGCGTTTTTTCTTTTCTGACATATGATCTCCTTTGACCACCTTAAAAGCATAAGGGGGCGCAACCTGCACAAGTGAAAAATACTAAACTTAGGATGCAAAGCAAAATTTGTGACATATACTTCTCCATGTTCTTCTCTTGTGGTATTGTTATGTTTAACAGCCAGTTGCAAAAGTTGATTTTAGGTAGGCTGTTCAAAAATAGTGAGATGTGAGGAAGTGAAAAAAGCCAAGATGCGCAGTGTATTAAACATACATAAGCTCTTTGACTTTTTTACACTGACGACACAGAGTGCTGCTTTTCAACAGTCTGTTAGGCCCAACCGGCGTGGCGCAACAGGGCCACAGTTAACATGGCACAGGCAATGGTGCCAAAAAAAGATTTAGTGTACCAAGATATAAGCAAGGAAGGGATAGCTGCCAAAAGGTAGGTATTGTCCATGCTTATGAAAAGCGCATTGTCTTTGACCAAAATATCGGGAAAAAGCAAAGCTGCCATGACAGCCACAGGCACAAAGGATAGCCACTTGAGTGCAGATTTGGGCAAACTTTCCACCGACAAATACATGAGCGGAAAAACTCTGGGTATGGCCGTGACTAAGGCACAACCCACAATGGTGAGGAGCAATTCTGTGTTCATATGTGTAGCTCCTGTGCTTTTCTAGCCCTTCGTTTGGCGGCATTTTCCTTTCTTTGTTTTTGAGCGGCGTATTGGCGCATGAAGCGCAAATTACTAAGCCCAAGGCCAAGGCTGGCGGCCAGCACAGTGGCCAAAATAACATTCCATTGTCCAAGGCCCATGAGTTTTAGGCTAATGGAAAGACAACCAGAAAAAATACCCACAAGTACGTGCAAACGTGTTTGACATTGTGGAATAAAGAGGGCGAGAAACATGGCTGTGAGAGCATAATCAAGGCCCATGGGGCGCACATCTTCGATGAGAGAGCCGAAAAACACGCCAATGGCCGTACCGGATACCCAAGAAATCTGCGCCGTGGTGTTACACGTATACAAAGTGCTGAGTGAAAGCTTCCACCCGCGCTGAAAAGCTGTGGAATGCACGCCAAAGGTTTCATCGGTTAACTGTAGGCCCAGCAGCATGCGTTGCCAACGGTGCAAGCTTTGGGTGTGCGTTGCCAAAGAGGCGGACATGAGTAGATGACGCAGGTTAATGACAAAAACCGTGAGTATAACCGATGCCGCTCCAACGCCGGCTCCCCAAAGGGATGCCGCCACAAATTGACCTGAACCGGCAAAGATAATAATGGACATGACAATGGCTAGTCCGGGAGAAATATCGTTTTTTACCGCAAGGACGCCAAAGGCAAAAGCCACGGGCACATAGCCCAGTACAATGGGTAAGGCGCGCTTAAATCCATCTAAAACCGGAGAGGCTTGGGTGATCGTTGGAGACTGTGTTTGCATAAGAACTTTGTATAGCTTTTTGCCTTCATGTTCAAGGTAAAACCCTGATGTGCTACTTTCATTCTCTTGGATATAAAAAAAGGGAGAAAGGCCGTGGCCCCTCTCCCCATAGATAACTTTGTATGATTTTTAGAAGCCGAAGCGTACGCCAACGCTGAATTCGTGTGCGCTGATGTCTGTCTTCACTTCGTTACCGCCGATTTCGCCGTGGGCGGTGCTGGTGCCAAGGTAGCGATAACCAAGGTCAGCGGTGACATATTCATTGATGGCCACACCTACACCTGCGCCCACATGCCAAGCAAATAAGGTGTCGTCTATTTCACTGCTATATTGTCTTCCGCCATGGTTAACTTCTGCATGGCCGTCAAGGAAAGCAATGCCTATGCCACCACCCACGTAAGGAGTGAAGGCAGATTCATTATAAAAATCATAGTACACATTGGCAAGCACGGTGTGCAAGTTGTAGTCTAAATGGTTTTGCACATTAACACTGCCGAAATTCATATTGCCTTCGCTTTTGAAATTGGAGCGGAAGGAGTATTCGATTTCAGCACGCACGGGCATGTCGGAAGTGGCATAAAAATCATAGCCTGCCATGAAGCCAAGGCCCACGGTGTTTTGAGAGTCAGTGCCACTCATACTGCCGCCGCCCCATTGGGTTTGGTAGGAATCGATGAATTTAATACCGCCGTACATACCGGTGGAAGCTAAAGCGGGAACTGCCAAGGACAAGGTCAATGCTAAAGTGATGATTGCGCGAAATAACATGGTTATACCCTCCAAATTTTGCTTATGTGTGACGGTAAAGTGCACCGTCGTTAAAGTTTACTTCAAAGCCTAGGACCGTATAAAAAATAAAACTCAAGGGGGGTGCCTACTAAAGAAAGTTTAGACTTTTTTTACGCTTTCTCTGGAAAATTCCCTTTTGTTTTTGCACTGTTAGGTATCTTTTAAGGGCTTTTTGCCTTTCTGTAAAGTATTTTTTTTGGGTATAAAAAAAAAGACCCGCAAAAGGGGTCTTTTTTGCATATATAAAAGGCTTTGTGTAAGGTTTTATGCTTTACATTTCAGCTGCTTTTTTCTTTTTCTCTTCGGCTTTCTTTTTTTCTTCTTCTTCCATCTTTTTACGAATCTCTTCCACCATGGCTGTTACCTTGGGGAGTTCTTCCTTGGTGATGTCCAAGGCTTTGCGGGCGTCTTCTTCGGAATGCGCCGCAGAAAGGAAGAAGCGTAAACGTGCTGTGCCTTCTTTCACCGCAGGGAAGGTGATGGGCATGGCGTAAACACCGCGATTGAATAATGCATTGGCCATGAACCCAGCCACCATGGAGTCGCCCACAATGACAGGCACGTTGGCATAACCTTGCGCTGCGCCGGTATCAAGGCCAAGGCTTTGAGCATAATCCAAGAAATATTTGCTGATGTATTGTAATTTATGTACGCGCTCTGGCTCACGAAGCATGATTTCCAAAGCTTTTTGGCTGGCCGCAGTGAGCACAGGAGACATGCCTACGCTAAATACAAAGCCGGGGGAACCGTACTTTAAAAATTCGATGAGCTTTTTATCGCCGGCTATGAAACCGCCGCAACCGCATAAGGATTTGCTCAAGGTGCTCATCCACATGTCCACGTCTTTGGGATTGATGCCAAAGTGCTCGCGTGCCCCGCGACCTGTGGCGCCCAAGGTGCCAAGAGAGTGGGCTTCGTCCACAAGGAGCATACAATCGTATTTTTTCTTTAGCTCAATGAGGCGTGGTAAGTCGGGAATATTTCCGTCCATGCTGAAAAGGCCTTCGGTGACGATGACAGCACGGCGATATTGACTGCGCTTTTCTTTGAGAATGGTCTCTAAAGCGTCTGCGTCGTTGTGAGCATAAGCAAGGCGTGTGGAGCCGGAAAGCTTCGCCCCTTGCATGAGCGAGTTGTGCGCCAAATTGTCATGTAAGATGAGGTCGCGTGAGCCGAATAAAAAGCCCAAGGTGGAGACGTTGGTGGCATGTCCACTTACATATACAATGCTGTCGTCCACTTCGTAGAGGTCGGCAATGGCCTTTTCAAACTGGCGATGCGGAGGACGCTCTCCGCCCACAAGGCGGCTGGCGCCGGCAGAGGTGCCGTATTGAGTAGCCGCTTGTGTAACCACTTCGGTAATCTCTGGGTGGCCATTAAGGTCAAGATAGTCGTAAGTGGAAAAATTTAAATACTCAGTGCCTTCAATACTGGTGGTAGCCTTGGCTGCGCGGTCGTGACAGAGGAAAAGGGGATTACGCATACCCATGGAGGCTCCCATGGCCACGAGGCGCTCAAAAGAAAGTTTGTTACGCATGCGATCGAACCCTTTGGAAGAACGCTGTTCCTCTGTGGCTACTTCTTGCTCAGCGGACAAGTTTTCTTCGTCAGCGGTGTTCATATCTTGCTCTTTATCCATGCCATCTCCCAAAAAAATAAAATTTGCAACATACTGAATGCATTATGTAAAAGGGCAAAAAAAAATTTTCGCCTCTGCTTACGTTAACTTGAACTGTCACAACTACTACAAAATGTCTTGTCTTGCAAGAAATTATACTGCGTTACGCGTATTTTGCTGGAGGTGCTGTGAGAAAAATAAGAAGACAATGCCCATGGCAGGGGAGGGGGAGAGGAAATCTAGACATAAAAAGAAAAGTGGTTTAGCCTATTGTGTTGGGTAAAGAATGTATTTTCCCTGTGTCATGAGGTTTTACCTACTTTTGCTACAGAGACGGAAAATCTAGCTAGTCACATCTTTACGTCGCATTTACATAAAAATAAAACGCTAAAGTAAAAAAGTGAAGGGGTTTCGCTGACGGCGCATGCCCTCCCACCTTTTATTACATGAACACCTATATGTCCTTTTAAGGTTTGCCACAAATTTGTGCGTGGCCTTATCTTGTAAAAAAATGGAAGCCACATGGAAAAAAAAACCTCCTCCTTTGCCACCGCTGATGCTTGTGAACAAAATTCTTGTGAGCATGGTGCTCTTGGTAATCTTTATACAGAAAATGGTATGTACTTTTCTTCCTTGCAACATGCAGGGCAAGGGTATCGATTAGGGGCCACCACGCCGCGATTTTTGCAAGAATTAAGTTCCATGCCCTTGGCCCCAAGCCAAGAAGACTTTGACGCCCTTAAAGAAAAGGGCCTTTGGCTCATGCCAGATACTGCGGCTCCCAAGGTGGCAGTCACCTGTGGTGGTGTTGGGTCTGTGTGGCCCGGCATGGGTAGAGCCTTATATGATACCTTTCCTGCAGCGCGTGAAGCCATGGATCGTTTGGCCGCTGTGGCGCCATGGGATATTTTGGGCCTCATGGATGAACAAGACTTGGAAAAAGTTCAGTGTACGCGTTGGCAAATGCCTTATTTGTTCTTTGTGGAATATGCGCAAGCGGCGTATTTGCAATCCTTGGGATTTGCTCCTTGCCTCATGTCCGGTCATAGTCTTGGGGAGATAATTTCCTTGTGTCTGGCAGGGGTCTATACGCCGGAAATTGCATGGCAGATTTTTGATAGGCGTGCTGTGTATATAGACGGCCTTGAGCGAGATGCCACCGATGGCATGGGCATGATGGCCGTGTATGCAGGCCATGAAAAGATTCAAAGCGTCCTCGAGCTTTTTCCTGATTTGCACATATGCAACCATAATACCCCCACGCAGTATATGTTGGGCGGTAAAAAAGAAGTGCTTGCCGAGGCGCGCCGTGCTTTGCGTAAGGAAAAATGCCCGGCCATTACCTTACCCATCAATATGGCTTTTCACCATCCGCACTTGCGTGTATTACGCCAAAGTGCCGTGGATGGTCTCATGGGACTGCCCACACAAAAGCCTACCATTCCCATTCTGAGCAATGTTACCGCGGACTTATACCCCACGGACAAAGAGGGCATTGTTCAATATATAGCTGACTTGGATGAAAACACCGTGCGCTGGGTGGATTGTGTGCGCACCATGTGGGATAAGTTTGACATTCGCCATTTTGTGGAATTTGGTTCCGCCGACAATATTTGTGGCCTTGTGAAGGACATAGAGCCCAAGGCTGTGTGTATTCCCGTGTCCTTAAAAAATGCCGAAGTGAAAACCATGCGCGCCGCCGTGGCGCATCTGTATGCTTTGGGGCATATTCCCCATGGGTCTTTGCACCAAGTGCCCGCGTCTAGCTTGGAGGAAGATGCACAGCCTGCGCAAGCATGCCAAGTGGAAGATAAAGCCCCAAATGCACCCGAGCAAGAGGTGGTTATCCCTGCATATGTGCAAGATATTTTACCCATTTTGGCAGAAGCTGCAGATATGGAAGTGGGTATTTTACGCCCCGCCATGGATTTACGTCATCAATTGGCCATACGCTCTAATCGTTTTCCGTCCATAATGCATAAGGTGGAACAGCAATTTGGCATCACATTGCGCTTGGAAGATGTGATGCAGGTGGCTACCATACAAGATTTTGCCTTGGTGGTGGCACGATTACGCCATCCCGAAGAGGAATTCACACCGCAAGAAATAGTGACTACGCCACAAGAAAACAGCAAAGCTAAAGCCTCGCAACAACCCTTATATTGCTTGCGCGGTAGCCTTTCTCCCGAGCGTACAGCCTTGCAATGGCAGCGTATGGCTTGGCCAAGCACCTTGCCTTTTTCTTCTTCTTTGTCTTCCATTAAGGCTAAAAAACAGCATATTCTTGTGCTTTACGCCGGACAAGAGCAAAGCTTATACTCGGCGTTGAATGAGCTGGCTCCCTTTCAGGTGCATTTTATCTTCTACGCTCCCAAGGTGGAGTATGCGCAATGCCCCACACAGGAAGTGTTGGATCGCTTAAAGCGCTTGGGTGCCAGTGTGGAAGTGTGTCATGATAGTACTGCCTTGCCGCAGGTGGATAGTCTTGTGCACTTGGTGGAAGCCCCCATGTTGCAAGATGCGGCAACGCCCTTGGCATTGCCTTTGTTGCGCTCTTTGGAGCAAAGCACCGTGAAAATACCGGCGGTGCTCATGATGGTCACCGACAATGATCGTGGTCAAGGTGCTGCCTTTGTCACCGAGCCCGTCATAGCGGCCATGCGCTCTTTTTGGCATACCTTTGGGCAAAAACAAAAAATGCAACCCAAGGTGCGTATTTTGCGTATCCCGCCTGTGTTGAGTGTTGCACCTAAGGCACACGAAGCTACAGAGGGTGTGTATGAGTATGAATTGGCACATTATTTTGCACGTTGGTATTGGTGTGCCGATGTGGCTCAAGGTCGTTGGCTTAGAGGTGATGGTGCTACTGTGGAAACAGGCCTAAGTGTGGACGCTGTGGAAACAGAATCTTGTGCCTTCATGCAAGAAAATGTGCAGGTGCATCCGCATATGCGCTCTTTGGCCTGTGATGTGGTTTGGGAGCAAGATGAAGCACGCGAACTCTTTACTTTGGAGCGGCATTTTTCTGCTTATGCCAAGGTATGGGGGCAAGAAGAATCCGTGCAGGAACGTGTCAGGCCCATGACCGTCCCCTTACTTTTGCAGTCACTATATCAAGCCAATGCCTTTGCCTTTGCATGGCTTAATTGCTTAGGGTGTGACGAACTTGTGTGTACACCACAAGCGGCGTCGCAGGTGAGCGAAGGGCCAGATGGCGTCACTCGTGAGGGCTTGCTTCAGGTGCAAGGGGTGTCTTGGCGCCATGAACATGGTGCTTTGGTGAAGCCTTGCGATACAGAGTTTTCTTTACGGGCTCTTTCTGCCAATGGACGTCGTCAAGACCATTGGGATGGTGTGGCAGAAGGACAATTGCTTTTGACAGCTACATTTTTTGTTCCTTCGCCATTGTGGGAAAAAGGCGAGAGTGAAACCATAGAAAAGGTGCAAGTGCGGAAAGCGTTTGCAAATACCAACGCCTTAAGTTATGCTTGGGTGTCTGAGCTTTTAGGGCTTATTTGCAGTGCCGCTTTGACAGGGAAAAAGGATGCAGACTTATATACCCTACAAAGCGTGGCACGCGTGCGCCATATGGCAATGCCATCCATTTCGGATGCTTCCACCGTGGCGCAAGAAGGGTTCTCTGTGCAGTGGAAATTCCAAAGCGCAGAGGCCGAGCATTGTGCTTTGGATGGGCAAGTGCTGGATGCACAAGGAAGGGTCTTGCTTACCGTGCAAGATATGGTGCTGAAAAACAATGAGTAAGGAACAAAGCATGTTATATGTAAATGAAGGATTCATGTCTTTTTTGACAAAAAAGGTGATGCCTTGTGTGACCGTGGTTGCTTTGGGTTTAGCTTCTGGCTGTGCTTCACAAAAAGCAAGCCTAGATGCACCAGAACTGCCAGCTAGGCACTGGTTGGAAGAGTCTCCAGGTGTGCCTGTGGAGCATAAGGAAAAGTTGGAAGCCTCTGTGCCTTCGCTTTACAGTGCTGAAAAAAGTTTTTCCTTCGATGATTATGTCTATTTGACCATTCAGCAATCGCCTGTATTGGTGAACTCTGCTGTGGATATTGAAATTAAGCGTCTTGATTTGACTTCTGCGGTATGGGAATATTTACCAGAGCCCAATATGACCATAACGGTTTCCAATAATATTACCAATTACAATATGGGCCGCTCTGATACGCCTTCTAACTATGGCAGAACAGAGTTTGATGTGGGCTTCAACGCCAGCTTCCCCAATCCTGTGGAAACCTATTTTAATCACCAAGCTCGTAGGGCCATGGTGAACCTTGCCATCACCACACATCGCAAAGCCATTGGTGAAACCATCAGTGATATTGCCGCCATGTTCCAACGCTTGGAAGCACAAAGAAAAATTTTAGAAGTGCAAAAAGAGCTCATCCCTCTTACAGCCAAAGTGACCAAATATTGGAAGCAATTGGAAGCTGTGGATGGACAACAAGGTGTAGCTTTGGACTTGGCCGTTCAAAGGGAGCGCGAAGCAGCTCTGAAAGTGGAGCGCACACAAATTGAAAATACCATGATGCGCACCAAATTGAAAATCCTTGCCGGTGTGGACATTGCGCATAAGCTTGTCATTGATACCAAGGACGCCGACGCCATCATCGAAGATTTCAATGGCTCTAGCCTCATGTGGGAAGAGCGTTGGAAAACCACCGAAGATGAACTCTTGCTCAGAGCGCAAGTGGAGCTTTTGGACTATAATATCATGGTGGCCTGGGCAGAATATATTCCGGATATGTCTTTTAGTATAAATCAAAGCCCTCCCGATGGTCAGTATCAACCACCAGACGGCACCGACGATACTTTTTTCCACTTCACTTTGAATTTTCCTCTCATAGATTGGGGTAGAAGATATCGCGGCGTTCAGTCTGCACGCATGGAAAAGGCCAAGGCCTTTCAAGAGCAAGTGCACGCACGTACGCAATATTCCAATACATGGATAGAAGCACAACAAGAAGTACACTTGACGCAAACTTCCATGAAGATTGCTGAAACCACTTTGGAAGTGGCAAAAATGCAAGAAAAGGAAGCCTCCATTAACTTTAAGGAAGGCATTAGTGCTTATCCTGAATTGGCCGCCAAGCAAGAAGCTCTCATGCAGGCGCGCATGGGATATATTGAAGCTGAGCTTGAGTATAAGCTTGCACAAATTAAGTGGATGCACGTGGCCGGAGTGCTTAAAGAGCGTTATATTGGTCTTCCTGCCAAGGAGGTCTTTTAAATGAATATGTTACAACGATGTAGCCCCTTTTTCAAAGTCTTGGGTGTGGCGTGCTATATGTTGTTTTTGTGCTTGCCTGCTCATGCTGCGGAAGAAGTGCAAACCACCATCTTGAGCGGTAAGGTTGTGAGCACAGTGACCAGAGCGGAAGTTTTGCCCTTCAATGGCATTGTGACGGAAGTCTTGGTTACGCCAGGGCAAAAAGTTGCCATCAACGAAGTGATCATGCGCTACTCTTTGGCTGAAGAAGCCGAAAGAGCTTTGAAAAAAGAATTATTGCAAGGTGCAGGTACGGAAGCTACCAAGGCGCAAATTCTTACTTTGCGTAGTCAGATGAGTAGTTTGCAGGCTGAAAGCAATAAGGCTCGCCAATTGGCATCGGCAGGGCTTGGTTCCAATCAAGCTTCTGTACGCAGTGCCGGAGAAGTGAAGCTTTTGCAAGAGCGTATTGAACTTTTACAGCAAACTTTACAGAAAAAAGAAGCGGCCTTTAAGCAAAGATTGGATGAACTTAGTGAATACTTTGGTGCACCAGTACAAAGTGCAGATACCTTGCCCAAAACCTTGGTGCTTACCTCTCCCATGAGTGGGCATGTGCTTTCGGTGGGCTCTCACGTACAAGAAGGTGCTTTGCTTGGCGCAGGTTCTACCCCCATATTGCTGGGTAAGATGGACCCCATGGGCATTCAGGTGCAAGTATATGAAGGCGAAATGGATCGCATAGCAGTGGGCAATAAAGCCTCAGTGACTATTCCTTCACTCAATGATAAAGCTTTTGAAGCCACCGTGTCCCAAATAGCGTGGACTAGCTCCAGCTTGGACGTGGCGCAACCTTCCTATTTTACGGTGGAATTAACTATTCCCAATCCTGATTTAGAATTGAAGCCGGGGTTTAAGGCCATTGTACAATTTAGTGCAAACTAATTTTATGTAGATAAGGGCTCCTTTGGCTATGTTCAAAGGAGCTTTTTTATTGGGTATTTCATGGCAAAATTGAAAAGCATTCCACAGCGTTTAGGGTATGTGCTTGGAGGGCAATGGACAAGAGATGTTCTTTGGACTCTGTTCACCATTGCATTGGCCCGGCACAGCCCGCAAATGCTGGGGCAAATTATGCTGGCCTTGTCTTTTGGCTACATTGTACGTCAAGTGGCAGATGTGGGGCTAAATCACTTTCTTATATCTTCCTTTGCGCGTCGTGAGGCGCGACCTTTACAATTACTTGGTGAAATAACATGGCTTAAATTTGCCTTGTTGGCAGTGGCCCTTACGGTGACATGGTTTTTCACCGCATGGCAGGGCTATGCTTTAGAATTGCGCATTACGGTCATGGCCATTGCCGGCGGATTGGGGCTGGAGGCTGTGGTGAACTCTTTCTTTGCCCTATGTCAGGCCAGAGGGCGCCAAGATGTGGAGATGCGCATACGCGTACCTTCATCGGTCCTGGGTTTGGGTGTGGGTATTGCTCTTGTGCTCTGCGATGCGCCGGTCATTTACATAGCCTTATTTAAACCCTTGGAAGCCTTGCTACTCATGGCTATTTCTCTTAAAGCCTTGGGGCGAAATCCTTTACGACGTTTAAATTTTGCCCAGCTTAAAAACATTGCTTTGCAGATGCGTAAGGGGCTTATCTTTACAGGAATTTCCATTTGTGCCATTTTTTATAATAAGCTCAATGTGTTTTTCTTGAAAAAATTTGGCGGTGATGAAGCCGTGGGTGCCTATAGTGTGGCATGGGAAGTGGTGGATGGATTATCCATATTGGTGTCATCTGCCTTGCTTGGCAAAGTGGTGTATCCCATGTTGGCTAAGTTGTGGGACACAGATCGTACGGCCTTTCAAGCCTTAGCCGGACAAACCACGCGCACCCTATGGGCAGCATGCATGCCCGTTATATACCTTATTTGTGTGGAAAGCGACCGAATTCTAACTTTTATCTATGGCGATCATTATGCCATTGCCGTCACGGCACAGCGCATTCTGACACCTTGTATAGCCACAGCTTTTTTGCATAACTTAGCCGCTTATGCCATGATGAGCATGCGCAAGTCCAAATTGCTTTTGGCTTTTTATGCTTCGGGTTTGGTGGTGAATATTCTTTTGTGTGCCTATTTAACGGCTAAAATGCCCCTTGAGGGTGCGGCCTTGGCCATTACCTTGACCAAGGTGTGGGTGGCTCTTGGTACAGTGAGTTATTTTCAATACGCGGCAAAACCCATGCTGGCGCGTCAGTGGTGCGCGGTGGTGTTGGTGCCGGCCTTGGCTTTTGGCTTATGGTGGGGGCTTTCTCCGTATACGCATAGATTGGTGGCCGAAGGGGCTGGCCTTATGCCTTTATTGATTTTATTGTGGTATTGGCGCCCACCTCCGCCCTTTGAAAAAGCTGCGGCAAAGTAGGTGCCCAAAAAATAAGGAGCTGTTCATGTTCTATGTACGTCTATGCCTTGTGTTGGTTTTGGTGTGTATGAGTGCAGCTTGCGGCTTTGATAAAGATGAAGATGCCGGCGTGCGCCTCATGCCTGAGGCCAAAATTTTTGTGCCATTGACGCCGGATTTCACATGGGCCAGCTATCAACGCTTTTGGCACAGAGGCGCTGAGTCAAAGGTATATATAGATGCAGCAAAGCCCACAGATGGTGGATATACGCTGGATTATGGCTATGGCGTCACTTTACAGGTGGCGCTGGAAGGGGATTTAATACGCGGTGCCACATTGCAATACGCCGCACTGGACGGTAATGATGTGGGTGGTTTGCAATTTTTGCGCATGATGCGGCATATGCTTCGCATTGGTACGTACCGCTGGGACAATGCACAAAGGGAAAAACTCTTTGCCTTTTATGAAATAATGTCTCCACAAATGAAGGAATTTTATTACAAAACTTCGTACTTTATTCGTCATTATGACGCCACTACACGCCTGTGGACGTTCAAATTTTACTTTGCCAAGGAAAATCTAACTCTACGCACGGAACCGCCTTTAAATGATGCCCCTTAAATTTCATGGGTAGAATGTGAGATTTATATAGTCGACACTGAAAAAGTACTTAATCGTTAGTAAAAATAGAATTTATAACTCA
>CAYJLO010000060.1:0-18600 GCA_964370835.1 uncultured Desulfovibrionaceae bacterium | reverse complement strand
AGAGGGGGAGTATGAGGGGGAGAGGGGAGAACCTTTTTTCAAAAAGGTTTCCCCTCTCCCCCTCATAAGAATAACAAAATTATAACAAAATTAATAATAAACCACTAACCACTAACCAGCAAAACCGCGTAAAATGTGATAAGCGGCGGTGGCTACAGCATACGCAAAAAGCGTATTGCCCACTATGGAGAATGCAGCCCACTTCCAAGAACCTGCCTCACGCATGAGTACGGCTACGGCCACAAAGCAGGGGGCGTAGAGCAGTACAAAAAGCATGAAGGCCACGGCGAGGGGCATATTCCAGTTGGGATCACTTTGTAGTTTTTCACCAAGACTTGTGGCGTCTTCTGGATCTACTTCACCTAGAGAGTAGGCTGTGCCCAGGGTGGATACTACTACTTCTTTGGCGGCGATGCCGGCGAGGAGGGCAATATTCATGCGCCAATCAAAGTTTAAGGGAGCCATGACGGGCTCAAGGGCAACACCTATGCGACCGGCAACGGAGTTAACTAAAGCGGCTTCAGCTTGCTCGGCATCGACCACGAGGAGGGCAGAATCACGAGCTTCGCCTTGGGGGATGGTTTGCTCAATGGTGGTACGCTTATCATCAAAGGGCTTGATTTGGTCCATGGAAAGCTCTGGGAAGGTCATGGAAGCCCAAATGACCACGGATACGGCCAAGATGACGGTACCGGCTTTTTTGATATACATCCATGTGCGCTCCCAAGCGTGGATGAGTACACCGCGTAAGGTGGGCATGCGATAAGGTGGAATTTCCAGTACGAAGGGAGTTGCATCGCTTTTCAAGATGGTTTTGCGTAAGGCAAGGGAAACCAGTAGCGCAGCAACCCAGCCTGTGAGGGTTAAGGAAAAAAGGATATAGGTTTGTTGTGCTTCGGGGAAGAATGCCGCCACCAGTAAGAGAAATACGGGCACTTTAGCACCGCAAGACATGAAGGGAGCTGTTAAAATGGTGGCGAGACGTTCTTGTGGGTTACGCAAGGTGCGTGCGGCCATGATGCCTGGGATGGCGCAACCACCGGAAATACCACCTGATACAATGAAAGGCATGACGGAACAACCTTGAAGTCCGAAGATGCGGAAAACGCGGTCAAGAAGGTGCGCCACGCGTGCCATGTAGCCGGAGTCTTCCAATATGGCAATGATGATGAAGAGGAAGAAAATAAGGGGGGTAAAGCCAAGCACACCGCCCACACCATCAATGATGCCAGAAACAATGAGAGATTGGAGCAAACCTTCGGGAATGAGGGCTGTGGCAGTTTCATTGAGCCAGCCAAAGCCTTCTTCCACCCAGCCTTGAGGGTAAGCGCCAAGGTTTAGGGTGAACCAATATGTGAACCATAATACACCGAGCATGATGAGCGGGCCAAAGAGGCGGTTGAGGAGCACTGCATCAATGGCGGCAGTGATGGGGCTACGAGCATGATAGTTCGAAGTGCGTGTGACAGCTTCATTTAAGAGACCGTGAATGAAGCCGTATCTGTAGTCAGCAATGACACCTTCAGGTGTGGTGTCTAAAGTTTGACGCAAGTGATTGCTGAGCCTTTCTATATCATTTTGTAGTTGCGCGCAAAATACGGCGTTGGAGCGATGACCTTCTTCCATGATGGCGGTATCACCTTCAATGAATTTGAGCGCCACCCAGCGTGCAGGGTACTGGCTGAGGAACTTTTCGGTACCAATACGTTTGGTCATGTCTTCCAGTAAGGGATCAACATCTGGCCCGTAAGAGAGTACAGCCTTAGATGCTTCGGTGACAGTGATGGCGTGGCTCAAGAGTTCGGGTACACCTTTGCCGGAGCGACCCACACAAGGAACTACAGGTAGGCCAAGACCTTCAGAAAGGCGTTTCACATCAATACGTAGGCCCTTTTGTTCGGCTTCATCCATCATATTAAGTGCCACAACCATGGGCATTTCAAGCTCCATAAGTTGAACGGCCAAATAAAGGTTGCGCTCAAGAGCACTGGCGTTGACCACGTCAATGGCCACTTGAGGGCGCTCTTTATTGAGCATATGGCGCACGACCATTTCTTCTTCACTAAAGGCAGAAAGGGAATACGTGCCGGGAAGGTCAACCAAAGCCACATCTTTGGTGCCCACTTTAAGGTTAAGCGTGTGCTTTTCAACGGTGATGCCGGGGTAATTGCCCACTTGACGATGGGCACCGGTGATGGAGTTAAAAAGGGTGGTTTTTCCGCTATTGGGGTTACCGAGTAGAGCAATATTAATGGGAGTCATGGGGGCCTCTTATATTTTTTCTACTAAAATTTGTGCTGCTTCTTCGCAACGTAAGGAAATTTCATAACCGTCCAATGATACCACAATGGGGCATCCCAGGGGCGCGCGGTTGGTGACGGTGAGCTTCATGCCAGTGGATAAACCCATATCTCGTAAACGTCTTGCCAAAATTGTTTCAGCCTTAATGTTACAAATGGTGGCACTTTGGCCCACTTTAAGATTTGTGATACTGATGCAACTGTTATTCGCACAGCAATTATTACTCTTTGTGGTGTTATCCATATGATCTCCTTGGGGGTAACAAAAAATGGTGCATCATAAGCATGTTGCACCCTTCGAAATAATTCTTTATTGCTAAATAAAGTGAAAATCATTGTCAAGCTATTTAGGCAGATTATCCACGCCTTTTATGGAAAAATCAATATGTATGTCATAAAAAATCTTTGTTTTCGCCATGTATTGTGGTAAGCAAAAACATGGGCTTAAGTAGTAGAGGTTTAATGCTATGAAGAAAATACTTTTTTTCTGTAAGGGAAACTCTTCGCGCAGTCAGATGGCAGAGGGCTTTGCAAGAAAATACTTGGGAGAGAAACTGCAAATATACTCTGCAGGTGGAGAATCCCTTGGAGTGAACTCTTACACCCTAGAAGCCATGAAGCTTTTGGATGTGGATATGGAAGGACAGCACTCTAAGCTCATACAGGATTTTCCTCCCATGACCTTTGATTATGTGCTCACTCTTTGTGATGAAGCGCCGCAAGTGCGCCCTTTTTTTCCAGGGGCAGAGTATATTCATTATGGCTTTAAAGATCCTCAAGAGATGGCTAAGTTGCAAAACACTGAAACGGATAAACTGCGTTGCTTTGTGCAAGTGGCGTGCGACATAGAAAAATTTATTAAATCGTTGCCTGAGCTTTTCCCGCAATTTTTTGCAGAATAGCCGAGGGTTTTTTTAATCAGAAGAATAAAAACAACTTACAAAAAAAAGCCTTTTTTCCGACGGTATACCCATCAGAAAAAAGGCTTTTTATTTCTTAAAAAGAAATTTTATAAAAATTATGCTTCGATTTTGTTCACAGCCGCAGCAAGGCGGGAAATTTTACGAGCAGATGTTTTCCAATGCATGGCGCCCTTGGTGGAAGCCTTATCAAGCATGGAAGTTGCGAGTACGAGAGCTTCAGCAGCAACGGCTTTGTCGCCGGCAAGAACAGCGGAACGTACTTTTTTGATTACATTTTTCACACGGGTACGAGCAGCACGGTTGCGCTCGGCACGAACAAGGCTTTGCTTGTGACGTTTGATGGCAGACTTATGGTTAGCCACGTTTTCCTCCAAAGGTTGTTTGAAATATATGCTCCCAGACACCATATCTGGGCTTTTCGCATTGGTTCTACGCAATGAACACGGATGTATATCGTTTCTACTGATACTTGTCAATCATTATGCAGGGTGGAATTGTATATTTATGATGAGTGATATTTTGGCAGGCTATGACAGTTTTGGATCGCAAAAAAATATGAATAAGATAAAGCCCTTGCTGTATTGTATATAAAAAAAGACTATACTTTGGGTGGAAATTATGTTTAAGTGTTAGTTTCGTAAAAGAATTACTTTTTAGTGCTTTTGCAGCAATGAAGACGCGCAAGACTTTGCCTCTGCTAAGAGCAGAGATTTATAAGGAAAAAAATATGGCAAAGAACCAAGAGAATATATACGAACCAGAAGACCACCGTACACATTTTGAAGGCCTTGGTAATCAGTGGGCCGTGCTTGTTGGCAATCCTCAGGCTCTCATGTCACAAATTGTGGGCACCATTGTGCACGCCGGTGGTACACGTGCTTGCTGGCAGCGTAAAGATGCCAAGCAAGAAACCATGCTCATGGCTTGGCCCGAAGATCAGCCGGTTCGCGCAGCCACAGTTTTGCAAGGTGCGACGGAAGCAGAGCTTAAGCCTGTGACTGCCATGCCCTTTTTGGAAGGCTATCCCAATACCTTAGAGGTGGATAGCGCAGTGCCTTGGAAGTCTGGCGTGGAAGCCAATGTGAGCGCGTGTATTTTGGAAGGAAAGAAGCCTCTTTGGTTTTATGACCCCTTATATTTTCGCGATAAAGAAGATTTGACCCCAGGTGTTAGCCATACTTTTTTGATGGCCGGACTTGCCATGGGTATTCGCAAAGCCCTCATTGATGAAATGACCATCACTCAAGGCCCCATGTACGAAGCCCATGCGGCGCACTGGCTTGCTGAAAATACGGACAAAGGACGTCTTGATGTGCCGCCTTTAAAGATGAATCTTGCCGGTAAGCAAGTGATCATGCCTGGTCGTTACTTTTGTGAATACGAAGTGCGGAGCACCATTTTAGAAGTGCAACAATGCCAGCTTGATAAGCTTGAAATTACCATGCTTCGTTTGGATTTCCCCATGCCAGATAGAGATCCCTTACATATCATGTTGTACGTACCAAAGACGGTACTTAAAGATTATGAGCCTAAGGTGGGGGATGATATTGATGCGTATGTGTGGTTACAAGGGCGCGTTATGGATTATGATCCTACAGAAACTACACCTGCGTCTGACACAGCTCAATAATAGGTTGTTGAAAAACACCATCTGTTTTTTTCTGGGGAAGGGAGCTTTTTCTAAAAAACTCCCTTCCCTTTCAAGTATAAGTACTTGCAAACAAAAGGTTCGGTACTATTTTTTAAGCGGCTGAGCAATTTCATCGCTCGCTGGTTGCTTAAAAAATAGTACCGAACCTTTCGTTTGTGTTAAGCCACATAAAAAAATCCCCATGCGGGGATACGTCTTGTTCAGCAACAGCACATGGCCGTCATGAAAGTTTTTTGGAAAAGGGGGCCTGCCCGAAGGGTGCGAAGCATAGCCGTTGGTGCTTTAGCACCTTACGGATACAGAGAGTCAAGACTGGGTGTGGGAGGGGGAACTTTTTATAAAAAGTTACCCCTCCCACAAAATAAAAACTAAACTAAAACCTAGGCATTTTTCTTGAGCCAAGGCATCATTTCACGTAGGCGACCGCCCACTTCTTCGATACCGTGCTCAGACTCAAGGCGACGAGTGGATTTAAACATGGGGTAACCAGCACGAGCTTCCAAGATGAAGTCACGAGCAAAACGACCGGTTTGGATGTCGGTCAATACGCGCTTCATTTCTTTCTTGGTTTCTTCGGTGATGATGCGTGGTCCAGTTACATAATCACCGTATTCAGCGGTGTCAGAAATGGAGTAACGCATACGAGCAAGGCCACCTTCGTAGATAAGGTCCACGATGAGCTTTACTTCATGCAAGCACTCAAAGTAAGCCATTTCAGGCTGATAACCGGCTTCCACAAGGGTTTCAAAGCCGCACTTAATAAGGGCAGAAAGACCGCCGCAAAGTACAGCTTGTTCACCGAAAAGGTCGGTTTCTGTTTCTTCACGGAAGGTGGTTTCGATAACGCCGGAACGAGCACCACCAACACCTGCAGCATAAGCAAGAGCCTTGTCTAAGGATTTGCCGCTGGCGTCTTGGTGAATGGCTACGAGGCAAGGCACGCCGCCGCCTTCGGTGTAGGTACGACGTACAAGGTGGCCAGGACCTTTAGGAGCGATAAGGAATACGTCCACGTCCTTGGGGGGCTCAATTTGGCCAAAGTGAATGTTGAAGCCGTGAGCGAAAAGCAAGCATTTGCTGGAATTTAAATGGGGCTTAATGTCTTGCTCATAAACTTGTGCTTGTACTTGGTCAGGCAACAAGATCATGATGAAGTCAGCTTTTTGAGCAGCTTCAGAAGCAGACATAGGACTAAATCCATGCTCTTTGGCTAATTCATAGTTGGCGCTGCCGGGGCGTTGACCAACGATTACGTTAACACCGGAGTCGCGCAAGTTTTGCGCATGAGCATGGCCTTGGCTACCATAGCCAATGATAGCTACTGTCTTGTCCTTCAATAAGGAAAGATCAGCGTCCTTTTCATAATACACTTTCATTTTGAAATCCTCAGTATGT
Organism: uncultured Desulfovibrionaceae bacterium; assembly: GCA_964370835.1. Classification (GTDB taxonomy): domain Bacteria; phylum Desulfobacterota; class Desulfovibrionia; order Desulfovibrionales; family Desulfovibrionaceae; genus CAYJAD01. The sequence goes on along the minus strand of CAYJLO010000060.1, from coordinate 12,331 downwards.
TCAAAGCTAAAGGTTAGTTAAAGCAAATCTTACTATGTAAGCAAGTTTTATATAAATTCATATAATTTGTTCAAAAAAGTGTCGGATACAAGGAAGGGGTAGTTTTTTGCGGCGGGAGTGCATAAGAACATACTCGACCAAAGCAAAAAACAAGCCTGACGCAGTAGACGATACTTTTTTGGCAAATTATTCTGGTTGCATGGAACGACGCATGGCGACGGTACCAGTTCTAGCTATTTCTTTTATGCCAAAGCGTTGGAATAAGTTAATAATAGCATTAAGCTTTTCATGGTTGCCTGTGGCTTCGATGGTCATTTCTGTATGACCTACGTCCATGACGCGGCAACGGAAAATTTCTACAGTGCGTAAAATTTCACCGCGATTGGGGCCATCGGCATGCACTTTTATGAGCATCATTTCGCGTTCTACAGAGCAATGTTCACTGAAATCAAGCACTTTGATAACGGTGATGAGCTTGTGTAATTGCTTAATGATTTGCTCAATAATTTGAGCATCACCCTTGGTGGTGATGGTCATATGCGACACACCGGGCTCCAAGGTGGGGGCTACGTTTAAAGAACAGATGTTAAAACCGCGCCCGCTAAAAAGGCCGGCCACGCGAGACAAAACACCTGGTTCGTCTTCTACCAAGACAGAAAGAACATGTTGCATTTCAGCTCTCCTAGACTAACAGCATTTCGTTCAAAGCAGCACCAGCGGGAACGATGGGGGCTACGTTTTCTTCACGTTCTACCACCACGTCAATGATGGCCGTATGGGGTGAGGCAAGGGCTTTGGCCAGCGTGCTTTCAAGCTCGGCAGCATCGGTGATGCGATAGCCTTCTGCGCCATACGCTTCAGCCAGTTTCACAAAGTCTGGTTGCCCTTCCATATTGGTATAGCTGTAATTCTTTTTATAAAAGAGCTCTTGCCATTGACGTACCATACCCAAATTGCGGTTGTTCAAAATAAGGATTTTGAGCGGTAAGTTATTTTCCACCGCTGTGGCCATTTCTTGAATATTCATTTGTATGGAACCGTCGCCAGCCACTGCTACCACAAGAGCATCCGGTTTGGCAAACTGCGCGCCAATGGCGGAGGGAAAACCATAGCCCATGGTGCCAAGACCGCCGGAAGTGAGCAAAGTACGCGCCTTTTGGAAGGTGTAAAATTGCGCAGTCCACATTTGGTGTTGACCAACTTCTGTGGCGATGATGGTTTCTTTGTCTTGGGTGAGGCGATACAAAGCTTCTATAACCGTTTGGGGCTTAATGGCAGACCCTTCAGTATAGCACAAAGGATGTTGCTTGCCCCAATTTTGTAATTGCTCTACCCATGGACCATGTACTGCTTGCCAGTCTTTTTCTTCAAGACGAGTCTTAGCAATTTCCAGCATGCCTTCCATGGCTTTGCGACAATCACCCACCACAGGCACATCCACTTTAACATTTTTGCGAATGGAAGTGGGGTCAATGTCAATGTGTACCACACGTGCATTGGGAGCAAAGGCTGAAATACGGCCCGTAACGCGGTCGTCAAAGCGAGCGCCAACGCATATTAAAGCGTCACAGTTGTTCACAGCCATATTGGCAGCATAACAGCCGTGCATGCCCACCATGCCGCACCATAAAGGATCATCACCGGGGAAGCCGCCAAGACCCATGAGGGTGCCGGCCACGGGAATGTGTAGTGTTTCTGCCATATCTTTCACAGCCTTGGCTGCATCGGCATTGATAACACCACCACCTATGAGAATGAGGGGCTTTTCTGCTTTAGCTAAAATATCTACAGACTTGCGCAATTGGTTAAGATTGGGTCTGTAGGTGGGGTTGTAGCTACGCATTTGGACATTTTCTGGCCAAATAAATTCAGTAGTTGCCTGGATAATATCTTTAGGCAAGTCCACAAGTACAGGCCCAGGGCGACCGGAACGTGCCAGATAAAAAGCTTGGCGTAAAACTTTAGCCAATTGAGTTACGTCTTTTACCAAGTAGTTGTGCTTGGTACAAGGACGAGTAATACCTACAATATCTACCTCTTGGAAGGCATCATTACCTATGAGTGGTGTAGGTACTTGGCCTGTGATAACAACCAGCGGAATAGAATCACAATAGGCTGTGGCTATGCCTGTGACGGTATTGGTGGCACCTGGGCCTGAAGTAACCAGGCAGGTACCAACTTTACCGGAAGCACGGGCATAGCCATCGGCTGCATGCACAGCAGCTTGCTCGTGACGCACAAGAATATGGCGTAGGTCTGGGTGGCGTGGAATTTCATCATACACATCGATGACACACCCGCCAGGGTAGCCAAAAAAGGTGTCTACGCCTTCGCGTTTAAATGTCTCGAGCAGAATCTGTGCACCAGTCATTTTCATTTTTTATTTCTCCGTATATTTATCAAGCAAGGATATAAGGCGTGTTTTTCCTTCGAGTTTTTGCTTCTTAAGTTGCTTTAGCGTTTGCTCTTCAGTGGGGGTACGAAAACCTTTTCCTTCAAGCTTGGTTACTTGCTTGGAGTATAAAAGGTGATCATCCCACGCGTCTTGAAGCTCAGGATCATTTTCTGCATACTTTTCTAATAACTCTTTTTCATGCGTATCCATTGAACACTCCTCATGTTAGAAATTAGGAAAATCAACAACTTGTATAAAAGCCCTAAGGCGTTTTATCCTTTTTAACACATGCTATACCAAGGTGTTGGCATACTGTACCAAAGAACGTATCACAATTCTATCTATCAATTCAATACAAAGCAATACAATAATGGGAGAGAAGTCTATGCCACTAGTATAGGTAAAAGGCAACAGTTTTCGTATACGATAGTATACAGGTTCGGTGAGTGTGCGCAAGGTGCGTACTATGGGGTTGTACGGATCAGGTCGCACCCAAGTGAGTAGGGCTGAAATCACAACTACCCAAAAGTACACTTGTAAAAGCCCGCCTAAAACGAGAGCTATGCCACTTAAGGCATTGGATAATATAATCATGTGTTCCTCTTTATGTATGGCTAGGCGCTGATGTGTGCGCCCAGCAGTTTTTGTAGTGTTGTATAGCATGTCACGGCGAGGGCGCTCTCTAGCTTTTCGTGTCCATAGGACACAAAAGCCACGCCGGCTGCTGCCGCAGCATCTTGATCGTTTTTGCTATCTCCCACGAAAATAATATCTGTGGGTTCAAGATTCCATGCTTCTAGAATTTTAAAAATTCCTTCCGGATGCGGCTTAGGCTGTACAGTAGAGGCAGTAATAATGGGGCTAAATTCAGCAAGAAATGTAAATTTATCCACCACGTACTGCATGCCATTGGAGCGATTGGTGTGCACAGCGCGCTTGATATTATTTTGTTGCAACCAGATGGCAAACTCTTGAAAAGAAGGATTAAGCTCCACTGAAGGCATGATGTCTCGCTTATAGCTTACTGCTTTTGCACGTACTTCCGGTAGCTGAGGCTGCAAATGCTTGGGTATAATATATTCCAAAGCTTGCGGTACGGTGGACATGAAAGTGAAAGCAAGTTGCTCTTCTGTTAAGGGCGCAAGGCCAAAGGCTTGTAAAATTTTATTGTAATAAAGAGCATTGGCGTGTTTTGAGTCGATGATAACACCATCACAGTCAAAAATAACGCCTTTAATACGGGCTGGTAACATTATGGGAGCTGGCATTTTTAATCCTTTATGATAATGCAGTGTAAAGTTTTTTTAAGCCAAGGGCTAGATGTGGTTGAGGGCTTTTTTTGTAAGAGATTTTCAATGGTTGTTGTGCATTGAAAACCCTTATAGGTACCATCAAGGGCTATATTGTCCTTGGTTTGTGAGCAAATCTTTTGCAAAGCATACATGTCTCGTTCTTCCATCATATGTTCTATCATTTCAGGATGGTTGATGATAACAGTGCTTTCTTCCGGTAGAAAAAGGGCCATATTTTCCAAAACCAATTTCCATGGGGGCAGAGCAAAGGTGTTGGAAGATAAGAGCGTTTGTATAAGTTCAAGGCCGCTTAAGTCGGCATCTTTTTCTGCCTCAAGCACAGAGGTAAGCTGTGCTGCACTAAGGCTGTAGTTTTCTGTAAGCTCTTGCACCTCTAGAAGGTGCTTTTCCATGAGCCATGCCCAGAGAATAAATTTTTGTGCTTGGCGGCGTTGGTGTATGCTGATTTGAGCCACAGGAGCAGATTGTTGTCCCGTTTGAATGAAATTTTCCAGCGCCTCTTGCTCTTCGGTTTCTTTAAGCTCTTTTCGGGTGCTTTGTGCGGACATGAAGGCTTGTAAAGGTACGCCGGAAAGGGCAGCTTCACCCATGGATTGAATGTCCTTAAGGCAAGCTTCAGCTTCTTTGGGGGAAAAGGGAAAATCATTTGCTTTCCACATGATTGCTTGGTCAGAATCGTCCGGTAGGCCAAGTCCAGGCCAAAAAGTGGGGATGTGACGTAGGGCAGAGGGGAGGGGATGACCCAAATTTTTGTGCAAAAGGGGAAGGCTTAGCATGGGGAAAGCTGGGGGCATGGGGTCTCCTCTGAGCAAGTAGAGTGCTTAATAAATGTTTATAGACTGCTGAGCACCACTATAAACATAGATGCACTAGGAATCAATGCTTTGCACAGGTAAAAAAAAGCCAATGTCAATTTCTTGGACGAGCCAATTTTAGTGATGTTACTTTTGATTTGAAAAAAATTAATAGTACATACATGTCAAAAGGCCATATGGTGGCCTTTCTTCTCACGAGATGACTTTTGCTCCTTGACCTTAGCCCCAGCCCTGCGTATAAGATGATAAATGCTTGATTGATATTTTGGAGGTCATATGTTTGGGTTTGGAACTCAAGAGATTTTAATTATTCTTGTGATTGCCTTGGTGGTATTTGGTGCACCGAAATTGCCAGAGATTGGTAATGGGCTTGGAAAGGCCATTCGAAATTTCAAGCGAGCTTCTACAGAGCCTGATGAGGTGGATATTACCCCTAATAAAGATAAAGCTGCAAGCGACGAAAAGCCGAAAGCTTAAAACGATTTGGTCATGGGAGGAAGAGTATGGTAGTAGAGCAGATATCAATTTTTCTGGAAAATAAGGCCGGACGTCTTGCCGAAGTAACTCGTGCTTTGAGCGAAGCTGACATCAGCATTCGAGCTTTATCCTTGGCAGATACTTCTGATTTTGGGATTTTGCGCATTATTGTGCAAGATCACGAAAAAGCAAAAAATATTTTAAAAGATAAGGGCTTTACCACAGGGCGCACCACTGTTGTGGCTGTGGAAGTGGAAGATAAGCCCGGCGGCCTCAACAATATTTTGGAAATTTTGGCAGAGAACACCATTAACGTAGAGTATATGTACAACTTTGTGCAAAAAGATACGGACAATGCCACCATGATTTTCCGCTTTGATAAGGCAGAAAAGGCAGTGGAAGCTTTGACAGCCAATAATATTTCCATTATTTCTGCTGAAAGATTGTGCGGCTAATTTTTCTTTTATAGATGTACTTGTAAACCTGCTGGGGCTTCTCAGCAGGTTTTTTTAGGTGTGAAAAATATGTGCAGAACATCTGGTATTCAAGCCTATCGAGTGCGGCAATGCATTCCCCTACAAGGAGAGGATGCCGCATGCGGACAAGGTTTACTGGCTCCATTACATGTCATAGATAATGCTTTGCTCTTGGTGCAGGGGGGGCGTTTACTTTTTGTGGGGCCTTATTCTCCTAAGGAATTGCCGGCAGGTATGGACCTTTCTGAGGTTCAAGATCTTGGTGATGCGTGCATGGTTCCGGCCGTTGTCAATGCGCATACGCATACACAATTGGCGCATATGGCACATCAGACCACATGGGGGCAGGGTTTTGTCCCTTGGCTTAAAAGTCTTATTCCATTACTTTCTTTGCCCTATGATGTCCATGCCATATATGAGGCTGTGCGGCAAATGCGCGTGGCAGGAACGGGCTATTTTGCCGATTATGGGCATGGTGCTTTGCACTTGGTGGCTCAATCTGCCGATGAGGCCGCCATGCAGGGACTTTTTTTGGCAGAATGGTTTGGCTTTGCGGAAAAGTGGCATGATACGGACATGGCAGGTGAGAACATGTGCCTCCCGCCACGTGCCAGAGAAATTTTTGCGCTTTTACCTAAAGACAAACAAGCTCATTGCATTCCATGCATACATGCCTTGTATTCCACAGCGCCAGAAGTCATACAAAGAGTGCATGGATGGTGTTCTTCTCAAAAGCAAGCTCATAGAAAGCCTTTTGTGCTTCACTTGGCAGAATTTCCCGAAGAGGTGCAAGCTTTGGTTCGGGGGAAGGGGGCTCTTGTGGATTTATTTAAACCCATGGTCCTGCCAGAAAATTGGCGCGCTCCGGGGTTACATCCTGTGGACTTTGCACAACACCTAGGCGTGCTCACGTCAAATACCATGGCGGTGCACGCGGTACATTGCGAAGAAAAGCATGTGCAAACTATGGAGCAAGCAGGAATATCTGTCTGTTTATGTCCCTCTTCCAATGCAAAACTTGACGTGGGTATGGCGCCGGTGAAGCGTTTCATGCGTTCAAAGATAAATCTTTGCTTAGGAACTGATGGTTTAACGTCCAATACACATGTGGATGTATGGCAGGAGGCTCTTTATCTACAAAAGGAGATGGACTTAGAGGGCAGGGCTTTGCTTCGAATGCTCACAGTGAATGGTGCCAAAGCTTTAGGTGTGCATGGCTCACAAAGCTCGTTAAGTGTGGGTTCTTTAATGACGGGAGGGCGTGCGCAATGGTCTTTAGTTCCTCAAGATTTCCAGTGTTAGAAAAAAATAAGGGGTAAAGCCCCTTGCCTATGCGGCGTATAGTGTGTATTCTAACAAAGTATTCATCGAATAAATTTTTTGTATATACGGAAAATGAATGTATTAATCGACCTATCTAGGTTGTTAACATATTCCTTACCTTGGAGGATGTAATGGCACCTGAGATTTTAAATTGGCAAGACGGCGTAGCTCGTGTTGTAAATAATCGTGGACTTTATGCAAAGCTTTTAGGGCGTTTTGCCGATAGCCTTGCCGACGCTCCTGATAAAATTGCCGCTGCTGTGGCTGCTGGTAATATGGAAGATGCGCAAATGCAAGCTCATACCGTTAAGGGTACAGCTGCTAACCTTGGAGCAGAAGTGCTTGCAGATGCAGGTAAAGATTTAGAAGCTGCCATTAAAGAAGGTAGCGGAATTGAGCCTGCCATTGAAGAATTGCGCAAGGTTCTTGTGGATACTTTGGCCGCCATGCGTGCTTTTGAAGCATAATAGCCACGGCTCTGATTTCACACAAAGAGTCTGTTTATCTTAGACTCGAGGTGTTTCCAAGGGACCTTATGTTTACATAGGGTCCCTTAGCTTTCTCTAGCATTCTCTAATTTTTCTCTTTCGGCTTGAACAATTTTTGTGTTTTGTTTCAAGTTCACATTACTTTCATTTTTTCTTTTCGGTAGCTTTAAGCGCAGAGCACTTCCTTTTTGTGGATTCCCTAGAGTTTCTCTAGAAACGTATAATTGTACTGGATTTTTTTTGTGTGTCAGTGTATTGACACATGGAGAAGTGGTAACGGTGGCATGCTTTTTTGGGGTATGTTGTAATTTTAGATGTGGCTTTAAGGTAGTGGAGTCGATATGGATTGGCAACAAAGTGGTATTATAGGGCAAAGCGGCTCATTAGCAGAAGTATTTCGTGTGCTAAAAAAAGTTGCGCCCACAGATAGTACCGTACTTGTTACTGGTGAGTCCGGTACAGGTAAAGAACTTTTAGTGCGTGCTTTACACACGTATAGTGAGCGTACTGATAAGCCATTTGTACCCATTAACTGCGGTGCCATCCCTAAAGAATTACTGGAATCAGAACTGTTTGGACATGAAAAAGGCGCCTTTACCCACGCCATTCGTACAAGGTCCGGTCGCTTTGAAATGGCCGACGGTGGTACTATTTTTCTTGATGAAATTGGAGAGATGGATTTAAGCTTGCAAGTGAAAATCTTGCGTGTGCTCCAAGAAAAAGAAATTGAAAAAGTGGGCGGGCAAGGGGTGAAAAAGGTGGATGTGCGTATAGTTGCCGCCACCAATCGCGACCTTGAAAGTGAAGTGGCAGCAGGGCGCTTTCGGGAAGACTTATATTATCGTCTAAACGTTATTCCTTTACATTTACCACCTTTACGTGAGCGTGCTGGAGATGTTCTTTTGTTGGTGCGTCACTTTTTGCAGCGTTTTTGCGAAAAGAAAAAAAGACCTGTTTTAGGAATTTCCCCTTTGGTTGCAAAGATTTTCCTTGCGTATCCTTGGCCCGGCAATGTGCGCGAGTTAGAAAACTTCATGGAGCGGCTAAGCATTTTAGCTGATGGTGATGAAGTTGAAATGGAAGACTTGCCGCAAAAAATTCTTGATGCTGTGGGGCCATTGGAAGAGTTACCGCAAGAATTTCCAGGAGTCAGCGAAGCAGAAGTGTTGCAAGCTTGCGGCGAAGGTGTCGTGATAGCTGAAAATACTTCTCAAAATTTAGAATCGACAGGTGCTAATGCGCAGCTTGGTATGCCAGAGCAAATCTCTGTAGATGCAGGTCAGGGTTTTGTGTGGCCCACCTTGGCAGAGTTAGAAAAATATAATATGGGTTTAAAAGAATTTTTGGAAGCTGTGGAAGACCGTTTGCTCGATGAAGCCATGGTAAAATCTGACGGTGTAAAAAATCAAGCGGCGGAGCTTTTAGGTGTGAAACGCACCACGCTTATTGAAAAGTTAAAGAAAAAAGGCATGTAAATTATTTTCAGAAAATTGGCAATAATTTGGAACAAAAATTGCAAAAATTTCTTTATGCGATATACCTCTGCGACCGGTAGCCGGCCTCTTCTTACTGCCTTAAAGGCAAGCGTGCTCATGGCATCATTGTTATGGGCTCCTTGTGTTGGTTTTGCGCAAAGCACCACATGGCAGTGGAAAAGTGCGGCAGGCCGAGAGCGCGTGGTTATTGATCTTGACGATATAAGCGTAGCAGCTCCTTTACAAGTGAAGCGCACAGGGCAAAATACGGTTTTCATTGGTGCAAAATCCGGCACACCTGCAGTATTACAAGGACAAGCCCCCAGTGGAAAAAATCTTGTGGGTACAGTGCAAGAAAATTCTGATGGGTTAGAATTACAATTAACAAATTCTGCTTTTGGTTACCTCGTAACGCAAAGCTCTCCCAAGCAAATTGTTATTGATGTTTTTTCTGATCCTTTGGGCGCTCGCTGGAAAGCAGATGGCGAACTAGCCCCCGTGGGGACTAAGGCTCAAAATTATACGGTGAGTGCGCCCACACAGGCTAGTCCTACAGCAGCATCACAGGTGGAAGATGTACCTTCAGTGAATGTGGACATGATGCCTGTGCAAGATACTACAGTGTCAGCCACCATTCCAGCTGCGGTGGCAGATACGGTGCAATTAAAAGAAGCGGACTTTGCTCCTAAGACACCAGTAGCACAATCTGTCGCCCCTCAAAGTAATGTTGCGGCGCCTGCGGAGGTGAAAAATGCCACAGCTGTGGAAGTAAAGCCTGCGCAAAGCACATCTAGTCCAAAAAGCGTGGAGCAAGAGCAAAGTACACAAAATACTTCCAATGTTGATTCTGCGCCTGCGCAAGAAAATCCACGAGTACAGGAAACCATTGGTAAGGTGAGTAAGCCTGGGGTGCAGGCCTCTGCCACAAATGGCTCTGAGGTAAATAGTGCAGAGGCGAAAGAAGAATCGCAAGCACCGGTTCCTCAGGTTAGTGCTTCTACATCGCAAAGTGCGCAAACAGCGCCAACGCAAGAAATTACACCCACCAATGAAAATACTGCATCGGTAAAACCTGTCGACTCTAGCGATGAAAATAATGCTGGCGAACAAAATGATACGGAATCTTCAGCCAATCGCGGTACGGTCATAAGTCCTCAAGAAGTTTTGGGCTCCATTAATAAATCTGGCCCTGAATATTGGCCGGAAGATACGGGCATCGCAACCCAGCTAGGAACTAACGGCGGAGAAACAAACGAAGCAACTCCTTCTGGCTCGGCAGCCTCTACTCCGCCTGTGACGACGCAAACCGCTGAAGGCCCTGATGCATCACAAGATTCTGCCGATCCTGTGACGGCCTATAATGCCGAAAAGCAAAAATCTATGGATGTGGTACAAAGCATTGATCCTGCCAGTAAGCCTGCTTCGGCACAAGCCGAGCTGGCTGAAGAGCCGCGTCCTATTATTTATCAGGATGAAGAGGGTAATGTGGTGCCCAAGCCACCAGTGCTGGAAGATGTGTATGCTGAGGCCATGAAGAATATCAATGAGGCCAAGTTTAAAGATGCTTTGCCTTTGCTGGAAATGCTCTTGGGCATGCCCGCGCTGACGCCCGAGATGCGCGAAGAAATTTTATACCATCGCAGTGATGCCGTGGAGGCCATTTACACAGGAAAGCCCTTTGAAGGCTATGAAGATATCGTAACCTCCACCAATGAAGCCATGAATGCCAATTTGCGCTCCACACGCGTGCCTGATGCCTTGCATCGTTTGGGTATGGCCAACTTAAATGTGGGGAATCTTGCCGAAGCAGAGGGCTATTTTAGAGCTTTGCGTCGTCGCTATCCCTATGATACGCACGTGCCGGTGGATTTTCATCTTTTGGGCAGAGCGAAAATGGAAAAAGGGCTTTTTGCCGAAGCAGAAGAAATTTTTCGTGGTGTTTTACAAGATTATCCCGATTCGCCAGCTGTGAAAGATGGTACCATTTCCTTGGTGCAAGCCTTGACCGGTCAAGGAAAATATGAAGAAGCGCAAGTGTACGCAGACTTTGCTGATAAACGCTGGGCTCGTTATTATATTGAAAAACCTTCCTATCTCCTCACTTTGGCGGATATAGATTATAATTTGGGTAAAAAAGAAGCTGCATTGCAAAAATATTGGCTTCTTTATAACCTTTTACCCACAGACCCCGACAGTCCGGATGTGCTTACCAGCATTGGGGATTTATATTTTGAGTTGCAACAACCTGCACCTGCTTTGGAAGTTTTTGCCGATGTGCTTGAGCGCTTTCCAGATACCAATGCTGGAGCCCTTGCTTTGCTACGTCTTTCCGAGAAAGGGCGTTATGACAGTCCTTTGAACATGGCAGAAATGTTTGGTGTGTTTGAAGATCCCGGCAATCCTTTGCCGCAAGTGACGTATCAGGATTTGTATAAAGAACGTCCTGAAGATGCGCGTTCCATTTCGGCTTTGCTAAAATATGCATTGTGGCAATTATGGGATAAACAATATGCTGAATCCATGGGCACAGCGGCTGATTTTATAGATTTATATCCGGAAAACACCGACGCGGAAGTGGCTCGAGATGTTATTATGCGCGGCTTCATGGCGGATTTGAAAAATTCTCTGCTTGAAGAAAACTACGGACGCATTTTAACGCTGTGGAATGGCTTCCCCCTTGTGCGTGAACGCTATGGCGACATTGATCCCGATTTGCGCAACGCTTTGGCTCGCGGCTATTTGGAGCGCGGCGAAGATGAAAAGGCCATGGAGCTTTTTGCTGAGTTTTTACAAACGCCTAAGCACCCTCAATACAGTGATCCTACCTTTGCCCTGTATTTTAATAAATACTTGGAGACAGGTAATTGGAATGCCATGCTTGACCTTGGTGAATTGGTGAAAGACTGGGATATGACCAAGGCCATGCGAGGGCAATTGGATTATGCCATGGCTCTTTCGGCGGAAAATTTAGGTTTGCGCACGCGTTCTCTTGAACTGTGGAAAGCCTTGTCGCAAGATATGGATATACCTAAGTATCAACGAGCTTATGCCACCTACTTCCTTGCTAAAGATGCCGAAGAACGCAAAGATATTAAAGACGCTTATGCCTATAATCTAAAAACGCTTGAGCTTTTTGATGAGCTTAAGCAAGAACGCTCTGATAGGGCAGATGAAGGACGTAGAAAGGAAGCCATGGGCGCGCTGATGGATATTACCGAAGTGGCCAATAGAATTCCTGAGGCTTTGGAATGGGTGGACCGCTACAATCAATTTGTGGACACGGCATCACCTGAATATCCGGGCCTTCGCTTCCGTGAGGCGCGCTTGTATCGTAAGCTTGGTAATACGGAAAAGGCTAAACAAATTTTAGAAGTGATTGCCACCGGTTATGCGGACTCTCCCTTTGCGGCGGCGGCCAGTACAGAGCTTGCTACCTTTGAGGTTTCACGAGATTTGCAAAACTTTATTCCTCAGCAGCGTTAAGTGTATTTATATTTTAGTTTTTTAGTATTTTATTTTTTCTCTGGGGGGAGGGACCTTTTACAAAAGGTCTCCTCCCCCCAGACCCC
>CAYJLO010000059.1:0-18738 GCA_964370835.1 uncultured Desulfovibrionaceae bacterium | reverse complement strand
GTGCCATCATTGTGGGGCTTAAGCAATTACGTAGCGCCGGCATGAATAGAATTTTCATCAGTACGCGAGATATGGCCAAAGCCGAAGCCTTGGCAGAGGAATTTTCTTTGACGGCGGTGGCGTGGGAAAAGCGACACACCATAAAATCCCCGTGGCTTATCAATACCACTCCTTTGGGTATGCAGGGTCAATATGAAGAAGAAAGTCCTTTTGCGCAAAAACACTTGGTGCAAAATGTGGAAAAGCACAGCTTGGCCTATGATATAGTGTATAACCCCTTGGAAACGCGTTTTTTGCGTGAGGCCGCCGCCGCTGGTTGGGCCGTGCAAGATGGTTTAGATATGTTTGTGGCGCAGGCTTTGGAGCAAGAAAAAATTTGGTTGGGTAAAAGCGCAGACTTTGCCACCATGCGTGCTTTTGTTTTACAAAAACTAGGCATCAAATAAGCTTAGAGACGTATGCAAAGTTTGATTTGTCGTAAATAAGTCTCTAGAGTTAAATGAGATAAGGTATGCATAAAGCCGCCCCCAAGGACATTGTCCTCAAGGGCGGTTTGTGGTTTTTAAGGGAATGCTGTGAAAAAAACTCTTTTGTCGTAGAGAATGTGAATTTCACGCTTGTGGAGAAATATATATTTTATGCCTGTTAAACTTTTCTCTTACGCCTAATATTACGCTCTTCCATGAGGAATTTACCCGTCACGGAGTGAGGATCTGCCACAATGGCTTCGGGCGTGCCTTCAGCCACAATGCGCCCGCCATTTTCCCCGCCGCCGGGGCCCAAATCCAACACATGGTCAGAGGTGAGAATCACGTCGGTATTGTGCTCAATGACCACCACCGATGCGCCGCGATCCACCAATTTGTGCAAGACTGTGATGAGCTTACCCACTTCGTGCATATGCAGGCCCGTGGTGGGCTCATCCAAAATATACATGGTGCCGGGCAGGGATTTTTTACCAAGCTCGCGAGAGATTTTTATGCGCTGTGCCTCACCGCCCGAAAGGGTGGTGGCAGGTTGCCCCAAGCGAATATAGTCCAAGCCCACGTCTTTCAGCACCGAAAGGCGTCGCTCAAGCACAGGGTAATTTTCAAAGAAGGTATGGGCTTGCTCCACGGAAAGATCCAAAACTTCGGCGATATTTAAGCCTTTATAACGAACTTCAAGAGTTTCGTGGTTGTAGCGTTTGCCTTTGCATACATCGCATTGCACGTACACGTCGGGCAAAAAGTGCATTTCCACGCGAATTTGTCCATCACCATTGCACGCTTCACAGCGACCACCACGCACGTTGAAGCTAAAGCGACTGGCCGTGTAGCCACGTTTGCGCGCATCGGCGGTGCTGGCAAAGATATTACGTATTTCATCAAAAATCTTGGTATAGGTGGCAGGGTTGGAGCGAGGCGTACGCCCAATGGCACTTTGATCAATGGAAACAATACGTTCGATGCCTTCATGGCCGCTCATGCCGGCAATGGTGCCGGGTTGGTCCACGCGAATACCTTGGGATAAGGCCAGATGCTTATATAAAGTGTCCACCACCAAAGAAGATTTTCCCGAGCCCGAAACGCCGGTGACGCAAGTAAGTACTCCCAGCGGAATATGGCAATCGATATTCTTGAGATTATTGGTGGTGATGCCTTTTAAGGTTAGCGTGCCTTTGCCTTCGCGTCTTTCGTCGGGCAGGGCAATGCCTATGTCGCCGCGTAAATACTTGGCGGTGAGGGTGTCGGCCTTATTCATTAAGGTGGGTACATCGCCAATGAAAACCAAATCGCCCCCAAAGGAACCGGATCCTGGGCCCAATTCAATGACAGTGTCGGCTTCGCAAATGGTGGCTTCATCATGCTCCACCACAAGCACAGTATTGCCGCGCTGCTGTAGGGAGCGCAATGTGCCTATGAGCCGTTCATTATCGCGCGGATGCAAGCCAATGGAAGGCTCATCTAGCACATAGGTGACGCCCACAAGGCCGGAACCTAGTTGTGAGGCCAGACGAATGCGCTGGGCTTCACCGCCGGAAAGGGTGGACATGGCGCGTCCCAAAGAAATATATTCCAAGCCCACATCGTGCATGAAGCGTAAACGATGGCGTAACTCTTTAAGCAAGGGCTCGGCAATGAGGGCATGGCGTCCGCCGAAGGTTTGTGTTTCCAGCCATTCAATGGCTTTTTCCACCGAAAGGCGACAAAAAGTATCAATATTACTATCGCCCACGCGCACGGCCAGAGCTTCCGGACGCAGACGCGCTCCTTGGCATTGAGGGCAATAGGTGGATTGGCGATAGCGAGAAAGGGTTTCGCGCCAAGCATCGCCATATTGCATGCCCTTTTCCAAAAGAGGCATGACGCCTGTCCAGCGTTTTTCATTGATGGGCACAGAACCTTGCGCTTCTTCGCTATTTTCTTGAACAAAGTTTTGGCTATTGTAATCGCCTTGGGCGTCCAAAGCCACATTGCCGCCCATCCAATTGCGACGCAAACCTTGCGAACTTTGGGCAGGCTTGCCGTTGGCATCTTCGCCATAAAAGAGGGCAGACAAAGCCTTGGGGCTAAAGTCGGACAAAGGCGTATCCAAGGTGAATTTCCAGCGTTTGCCAAGAGCCGCCAGAGCTTCTTCATAACGGACAAACATCTTGGCTGAGGCCCAAGGTAAAAGAGCACCGCCGCGTAAGGAAAGGCCTTTATTGGGGGCCACCAAGAGCGGTTCAAAATAATCCACCGTACCAAGGCCCACACAGCGAGGGCAAGCACCTTGGGGGCTATTGAAGGAAAACAATTGCGGACTGGGTGCCGGTAAGGATACGCGGCAGGTTTTACAGACCGAGGTGGTGGCATGGATCACATCTTGCCCTTTGCCCCCTTTACCATTGTCGGCATCGGGCAAGTGCAAAGCAATGCGCCCTTCGCCATAGCGCAAGGCTAGCTCCACAGAGTCGGCCAAGCGACCGCGTAAGCCTTCTTTATTGACCAAACGGTCGATGACCAAATCAATGCTGTGTTTTTTATTTTTATCCAGCGCAGGAACGTCGTCTAAGGTGAGGATTTCACCATTGACGCGCACGCGCACAAAACCTTCTGCCTTAAGTTTTTTAAAGCGATCGGCATGGGTGCCTTTTTGGTGTTCCACCAAGGGAGCCATGAGGATAAACTTGGTGCCAATGGGCATCTGCAAAATATCTTCGATGATTTCATCGGCGGCGCGGGCTTCGATGGGCTCATTGCATTGAGGGCAATACATGCGCCCCAAGCGAGCAAAGAACACGCGCAAAAAATCGTAAATTTCCGTGACGGTACCCACGGTGGAGCGGGGATTGCGCGCAGTGGATTGTTGCTCCAGAGAAATGGCAGGGGATAAGCCCTCAATTTTTTCCACGGCGGGTTTATTCATTTGGGGTAAAAATTGGCGCGCATAGGCCGAGAGGGATTCCACGTAGCGACGTTGGCCTTCGGCATACACTATATCAAAGGCCAGGGTGGATTTACCTGAGCCAGAAGGGCCGCAAATGACCACAAGGGCATCGCGCGGAATATCCAAGGAAATATCTTTCAAATTATGGTGGCGTGCACCTTGAATGGAAATACAATTTTTCATGGGTGAAAAGTAGTGCTTAAGTGCCGCTTTGGCAAGATGAGTGGGGAATTTTATTTTTCTTTTGGTGCTGTATGAAAAAAGTATTTATCCCTTGGTGGAAGAAAAAAAACATAGAAGTTTCATACTAAATACGCTAGTCTTGTCGCGCATACTAGCTAGCATCGTAAGGGTGCGTAAGGAGATGATTATGCGTGAAATTCAGGCAGAGGCCATTACCAAAACCGTGGCGGAACTCGCCATTAAAGCGTGCTGTAAACTTCCTTCGGATGTGTACCAAGCTTTTAAAGATGCCAAAGACAACGAACCCTCCCTTGTGGGGCAGAGTATTTTAGAACAACTTATTCTTAATGCAGACATTGCTGCCCAAGATAGCATTCCCATTTGCCAAGACACAGGCTTGGCAGTGGTTTTTGCCGATGTGGGTCAAGATGTGCGCATTGTGGGTGGTGACTTTGAAACAGCCATTCACGATGGTATTCGCCGTGGCTACACCGACGGCTATTTACGTAAATCTTGCGTAGAAGAGCCGCTTTTTGAAAGAAAAAACACCAAGGACAATGCTCCGGCCATCATTCATACGCGCATTGTACCGGGAGATACCATTCGTTTGCGCTTGGCTCCCAAGGGTGCAGGCTCTGAAAATAAAAGCATGTTGAAAATGTTGGTTCCTGCCGATGGCATTGAAGGCGTGCGTCAAGTGGTATTGGAAGCTGTAAAGTTAGCCGGCCCCAACTCGTGTCCTCCCATGGTGGTGGGTGTGGGCATTGGTGGCAATTTAGAAATGGCTGCCATCTGTGCTAAACGCGCCGCTGCCCGTGATATCGATACCCAAAATGCTGACCCGCGCTATGCAGCTTTTGAAAAAGAACTTTTAGATATGGCCAATAAAACCGGCATAGGACCACAAGGTCTTGGCGGTAAGAATACCGTATTGCGCGTGCATGTGGAGTGGTACCCCACGCATATTGCCTCTCTTCCTGTGGCTGTGAATATTAACTGTAATGCGGCTCGCCATGCCGAAGCCACTTTATAAGGAGAAGGTCATGTCAACTGAAAGCAAACGTATTACTGCCCCTTTTGATGATGCCACTGCACGTTCTTTACGTGCTGGCGACCGCGTGCTCATCAGCGGTACCATTATTGCTGCTCGTGATGCTGCCCATAAAAAATTGGTGGAAACCTTAGACGCCGGTGAAAGCTTGCCCGTGGATTTGACCAATGCCCTCATCTACTATGTGGGGCCATCTCCTGCCAAGCCCGGTGAAGCCATTGGCGCTGCAGGGCCCACCACTTCTGGCCGTATGGATGCCTATACACCACGCATTTTAGAGCAAGGTGTGCGCGGCATGATTGGCAAGGGCTATCGCAAGCCCGAAGTCATCGAGTCCATGAAAAAGCACGGTGTGCCTTATATGGCGGCCGTGGGCGGCGCCGGTGCGCTCATTGCCAAAAGTATCAAAAAATATACAGTGCTGGCCTATGAAGACTTGGGCCCAGAAGCCGTAGCCGCCATGGAAGTGGTGGACTTTCCAGCCATTGTGGTCATAGACTGTGACGGCAATGACTATTACGAGCAAGGCCAAGTGCCTTTCCGTCAAATCTAATATGACTTAGAACAAAATGCCGGATTACCCATGTGTAAAAGCATTGGTAATCCGCATTGTTGTGGGTAATCACTTCTTTTTTTGCAAGGGTGAGGTCTTGCCTGATGTAAAAAAAGGTTTTATATTGGAAAAATGATGAACACAGTAGTTTATGATTTTTCTCAAAATCGCACCAAGATATATTGTACATCCATGTTTGTATTGTTGGTACTGTGGGCCTTTGTGCTCATGTCCCAAGGTATGGCCGTGGCTGGCACAGTTATGGATACTTCAGTTTTTTCTCAATCACAACCATCCGCCGAAGGCACTGATTTTGGGCCGTGGAAAAAAGCGGACGCTGTACCCCAAAGTCAAGATCCTCTGTGGCACAAGGGCACTTCCGCTCAAGACTTGCTCCGTAATAAAAATCCGCATGTTTCTTCTGTAGCTAAAGGCGAGAAAGATTCCATGGGGCCGCAACACGCTCCTACGCAACGCGCTCAAGAGGATACTGGTGTAAGTATTGCCGGCGGTGCCATTCAAGGGAATTCTGAGATTATGGGTAGCTCATGGCATACTCCACACGCGCAAGAGCCTATCATTGACGAAGATATGTTGCACGATAAACGCGATGTGGTGGGAGCCTATGGGCAAATGGTGGCCGATGACGATTTTGAAATGTCCATGGGGCCTGAGCTACATATCCCCGGTGAAGGAGCCTCTGTGCTTGGGAAAGATGGTGCTGAAGCCTCAGAGCTAGGCATGAGTATGAAGTTTAAATGGGGATTTTAGCTTTTTGTGAAAGAATACATGGTACGAAGAGGCTGCTCATGAAGCAGCCTTTTTTATGCATAAGTGTTAAGATTGAGGCAAGTTATGAGTTGAGAGAGAGCATTTGCCATGCGAGAAAAGTGGCCAAACTCCACACGATGAGGCATACTATTGCGTCAAGAATTTTCCACGCCAAGGGGTTCGTAAAGTATGGGGCAAGAAGTTTTCCACAAAGAGCAAGGCTTGAAAACCAAATGAGCGAGCCACAAGCGGCCCCCATGCCAAAATAATATCGTCCCGTTCCCTCATAGTTGGTGCTAATGGATCCAAGTAAAACCACAGTATCAAGATAAACATGGGGATTAAGGATAGACACGGCAAGAGTTGTTAAAATGACAGCCTTTAAAGGGCGTTGAACATGTTCTATTTTTATGCCGGTGGGGTGCTGTTTAAGGGCAGAGCGGAGGGCACCCAAGCCAAAGTAGGCGAGAAAAATAATGCCGCCCCATGTGACGAATTTTTGGAGTTGTGGGTGAGCAACAACAAAGCCTCCAAAGCCAAGAACCCCAAGAGCTATAAGAATGGTGTCCCATGTGATGCAAATAATACACACAGGGATATGGTGATTTTGTCGGATGCTTTGTGAAAGTAGGAATGCATTTTGAGCCCCAATGGCCATGATAAGGCTTATGCCCATGCCAAAACCTTGTATAAAAGGTGCCATGTCCATGTTATTTTATCTCAATTGTATTGTCTGTAATTTGGTGGAAAATTTCTTTCTTGTTTTACAAAAAGAAATGGGCGCTTAAAACTTTCGTTTTAAGCGCCCGAAATCTCTGGTGGGCAGTGAGGGGATCGAACCCCCGACATCCGCCTTGTAAGGGCGGCGCTCTACCAGCTGAGCTAACTGCCCGCGAAAGATGTTCTATAAGAAGTGACGCCCATTGTCAAGCATTTTTGTGACAAAAGAATGCTGTCTGCGTAAAAAATATATGTCGTGCAAAAAATGCAATGTTTTTACTGGAACAGTCATGCTGTCCCTATCTTTGGTGAAGATTTGTGATGAATCGGCATTGCTTGCGGGTCTACGAAAAAGAAGTAGGCGCTTAAAACTTTCGTTTCAAGCGCCTGAAATCTCTGGTGGGCAGTGAGGGGATCGAACCCCCGACATCCGCCTTGTAAGGGCGGCGCTCTACCAGCTGAGCTAACTGCCCGCGAAAGATGTTCTATAAGAAGTGACGCCCATTGTCAACGGAAAAAAATATTTTTTTTATATTTTTTGTGTTTTGCGCTTGTAAGAAGATATGCTTTGAGATTGTGTTCTAGTTAACATGCTGTTTTGTTAGGATTTTGTTGTTGCAAAGTTTGTGGCGCAAAAAAAACGCTTTGCAAGTCATAGAAGATTGGCAAAGCGTTTTCTGTGTTTGTTTAAGCAATGGTATTGCGTAAAATACCTATGTTTTCCACTTCCAATTCCATAACGTCACCGCTTTTTAAGAACTTAGGCGGGTCAAAGCTCATGCCCACGCCGGCAGGGGTGCCCGTGGCAATGATATCACCGGGCAGTAAGGTGCTATCTTGGGAGAGGATGTGGATAAGTTTTGCCACAGTAAAAATCATGAGAGATGTGTGCGAGCTTTGACGCACCTCTCCGTTAATGCGGCTTTCTAGCTTGAGGCTTTGCGGATCGGCAAGGGCCTCACGGCATACAATGCAAGGCCCAAAAGGTGCGGAGCCGTCCAAAGATTTACCGGCATACCATTGGGTGGTGCGTCTTTGTAAGTCTCGTGCAGACAAATCGTTGATGATGGAGTAGCCAAAAACATAATCCAAGGCATCTTCCATGCTAATATTGATACCTTTCTTGCCTATGATGACGGCGAGTTCCACTTCGTAATCGTATTTTTCTGTCACTTTGGCATGTCCATCCACGGTGCTGTCAGGGTGAGCAATGGACGTGCAAGGTTTGGTAAACACAAAGGGAAATTCGGGAATCTTTTTTTCCGCATCTGGGCGTTGAAACTCTTCCAAGTGCGCCACATAGTTTATGCCCGTACATAAGATATTGCGCGGGGGATTGGTGTACGGAGCTTGTAAGGTACAAAGGCTCATGTTTACACAAGCTTCGGCGCATGAAGTGGCTTTTTCTAGCACTTGTTCTAAGCGTGGGTATAGGGAAGATCCCTCTTCCACCGCCGCACGCAAGGAGGGAGGCAGGCTTGAATCCACGCGGCACACATCCATAATGGTGTCATTTTCCTGTTGCCAAATCCCCCAGCGAACTTCTGTGGGTGCCGAATTTACAAAAAAAGATACAAGACGCATGAGAGCTCCTTCCTGTGCTGCTGTGCTAAAAGATTAAACTATGGTTATACTTGTTGCTCGTTTTGAGCTTTTTCACCGCTAATAATACGCACCAAAGTACGAACATTACGCAAACCAATGACGCGCCAGCTGCCATTTTCTTGGCGCATCCATGCTTCCACGGGGTAAGAATTGCCATTGCCATGGTCTTTTAAGGTAAAAGGCACATACACCGCACCGCTTTCTTCCACGGGTTGTCCAATGTGCATAATTTCCTTACGGCCCATGGAGGCATCGGCAAAGAGGGTGGAGAGTAATCCACCGGGTTTTTCCGTGGCAATTTCTTTACCGCTAAAGGCACCGGAACGTACACCATAGCGCACGAAAGCCGAAGCTTCACCCACCAAGGTGTCATGCAAGGTTTTACGCGCCGTTTCGTTTTGCGTAATGGTGGAAAGCATAAGAGCCAGCATGGGGTTCAGTGTTTTTTGATCAGCTTTTTTGGCATCTTCAATGAAAATATCCACACATTGCCCCACCAGGCTTTCCATATTTACTGAAGCGTCAAAAAAGGCTTGGTCACCGGTGTCGAGGGCTTGTTGAATGTCATGCAAGGTTTGTACAGGGCTGGAGCCGGCATGGGCCGAGGTGGTGAGACATAAAAGCATAAGAAAACATAAGGCTAGATATTTCATGGTAATCCTCAGATAGTTAATGTTGGAATTCAAGGGGGTATGTTTGCGCCATGGCAAGGGGCTACGGCGCAAACATAAAAAACTATGGTCTTACTTGCGCATGTTCTTGCGGTTGAGCACTGCGCAATTTTTGGGAAAGATTTTGTAAGAGTTCGCCGGCTTTTTGCGCGCTTTGGCTCATATCCTCAGCGGAATAGCCGCGGCCCACACGCCGCTCTAGCCATTCAGAGATAAAGAGAATGGTGTCTGCGTCCATGCGATTGGCGGCAGGCGCTTTTTTGCGTATGGCAGATAAAAGTGATTCCGTGGCCAGGGTGCGATCATGAATGCTACGTTGATATTGAGCATTTAAGCCATCAATGCGTAATTGCCAAGTGTCTGCCGCTTCGGTGTTTTTTTCTTCCACGGCGGTATCAAAGGCAAACACAGCTTCGGTGAGTTCGTTGTGAATGCGTAGAGTTTCTCCAACACTGATTTTAATATTTTGCATGCGTTGGCTAAAGTCGGGTAGGGAACCTATGCCTTGTAAGGTGGATCCCAGAGTGGAAAATTCTTGGGCAAAAGCTTGGAGTACTTTCTCGGGTTGCGCCGCGCTTTGTCCATTCATGGGCTTTTGAGCTGCCTCTTGCATGCTTTGCACAAAGCGCTCGGCATACAGATTATAGAGGGCAGACATCATGGAGCTGTTAAAAGCATAGCGCAAAAGATCTGCTCTGGCGCCCAAAGCGTCTTGGGAGCCTTCTGGCATGAGGGTATGCATTTTTTGTCCATAGCGCATATTGGCAGAAGAAAGGCTTAAGCGTAGCCCTTTTTGGGGGTGATAACGTCCCACCAGCCACGAGGCCATGTCATCCACAAAGGTGAGGGGCACTTTTTTATCTTGTTGTACCTTGGGGGCCAGCGGTGTGATGGGTTCCGGGGCTATATTGGTGCCGGCGCCCATGCCTGTTTCACCTTCGGCCACGGTGTTTGCACTGGTGGCGGCGGTGATATTTTGCTCTGAGCTAGAGGCTAGGGTGTTTTCTGTGCTGAGGCTTGCTGCTTGAGTACTGGAAGGGGGCGCAGACATTTGCCCTTGCACGCTTTGACCTGCCAAGGTGCCGGGGGCTGTGCTTGGTACGGCAAGGCTGGGCTTTTTGGGCTCTAGGTAATTGTCCACAACTTGCTGAAAAGGGGTATCCTTCACGGCAGAGTCCACATTTTCCTTTACCGTTGCGGTGAATTTTTCTTTATCTTCTTCATCGCGAGATAACCAATATAAGCCGGCTCCTGTAATAAGCAGGACGGTGAGGGTGAGCATGCCAAGTTTGACGGCACCGCCACGGCTTTTAGCAGGTTTGGGCAGAGAGTGTAGAGTATCGTGCTTAAAATCTGTCATGATATCCTCGATGCAAAAAAATATGTTTTGGCAAAGGTCGCCGCATTTAGTGTGAAGAATTTTCTAGAATTTGTCTATATATAATTATTGTAAACCAGCTACTTTAAGCTGTATGTATTTTTACTTTAAGGTAAAAATGGAGCCTTTTTCTTCATATTTTAGAAGAAAAAGTGATTACCTACAAAAAAATGAGGTGTGATAAAATAAAATAGTGTGTAATATCAAGTTTGTATCTGGAAAGTCTTTTTTACAAAAAAGGCTTTTCCTTGACCATCCATAATAAATGCGCTAGGTCGGTAAAAGAATTATATATTGCTTTTGTGGCTACTGTTTTGGCTACAAGAAATGGAGGAATTATGTCCAGTATACTGTATTTTTTTGCTGCACTTGCTGCCCTCATCGTGGGTTATGCTGTGTACGGTACCATTGTTGATAAAGTTTTTGGTGCCGATGCCAAGAGAGCCACTCCTGCACAAGTGAAAGCCGATGGCGTTGACTATGTGGTCATGAAACCATCTAAAATTTGGCTTATTCAATTGTTGAATATTGCTGGTGTGGGTCCCATTTTCGGCCCCATCTTGGGTGCTTTGTATGGTCCTGCCGCTCTTGTTTGGATTGTGGTGGGTGCTGTATTTGCCGGCGCCGTGCATGACTACCTTTCCGGTATGTTGTCCATGCGTTACGGCGGTAGTAACATGCCAAACATTGTGGGTTATACCCTTGGAAGCACAGCTAAACAATTCATGCGCGTGTTCTCCTTGGTACTACTTTTGCTCGTAGGTGTGGTATTCGTATCTGCCCCTGCTAAGCTTTTAAGCATCATGACCCCCGATTGGATGAACTTCAACACCTGGCTTGTGATCATCTTTGCTTACTACTTCTTAGCCACCATCTTACCCATCGATAAAATCATTGGTAACTTATACCCCATATTTGGTGCCGTGCTCATGATCATGTCTGTGGGTATGATCACCATGCTCATCGTGGATGATTATACTTTCTATCCTGCTTTGGAATGGACCAACCAACATCCCAAGGGCTTACCCATCTGGCCTCTTATCTTCATTACCATTGCTTGTGGTGCCATTAGTGGTTTCCACGCCACGCAATCCCCACTTATGGCTCGCTGCTTGCCCTGCGAAACCTTGGGCAAGCCTGTGTTCTATGGTAGCATGATTGCCGAAGGTGCCATTGCTCTTGTATGGGCCACCGTGGGTATGACTTTCTATCAAGAACCTGCCGCCCTTGGTGAAGCTTTGGCCGCCGGTGGTCCCGGTAAGGTTGTGAGCGATGCTGCGTATACCCTCATGGGTAGCGTGGGTGGCATCTTCGCCATGCTTGGTGTTATCGTATTGCCCATCACCTCCGGTGATACGGCTTTCCGCGCCACACGTTTGACCATTGCTGAAGTATTTAACCTTAGCCAAACCGACGTTGCCAAGCGTTTGATGATTGCTGTGCCTCTCTTTGTTTTAGGCGGCATTCTTTCTCAAGTGGACTTCAACATCATTTGGCGCTACTTTGGTTTTGCTAACCAAACTTTGTCTTCCTTAGCCTTGTGGGCCGGTGCTGCGTATTTATACCGTAATGGCCGCTTCCACTTCATCGCCTCCCTACCAGCCACTTTCATGACGGCTGTGGCTACCAGCTATATTCTTTCTGAAAAGAATATGGGGCTTGGTTTAAGCTATGAAACTGGCAACATGATCGGTATTGGCTTTGCGCTTCTTTGCTTTGTGGTATTCATGCTACGCGGCAATAAGGCCAAAGTGGAAGAATATGTTGACTAGTCATATTTAAGACTTATGTATAAGGGAGAGGCGAGAGTCTCTCCCTTTTTTTATATTTTTTTACATGATAAACATACGATTTTAGTAAGAATAAAACGAGGCCATCAAAAAAAGTGATTTTTCCTATGAGAAAATACTTGCTTTTGATAAAAGGAATGATTACTATTAAGCCACAGACAAGGAGGGCACCATGACTAGCCTACAAGAAATTCGTTATGATATAGATTGGAATTTGACCCCTGAACATGCCGTGACCATGTACCTTGAATGGGGAAATAATGATTGGAACGCAGAATATCCTCCTGTACGTTCTAAGGACGACTTTTCCACCTATTTTGTGGTGGATACCTGGGGTGATGAGCCTTTATTGCGTTTAGTGCGTCGTAACTCTGAAAATGCTGAAGATATTTTCACCATGCCTTTGCCGCATGAATTGCGCGAAGAGTTTTACGAGGAAAACGCCAACTTAAGAGGTATTTTTGCCCCCACCGGCGGCATTAAGCAATGGCTCAAGACTCAGATGGATTAATAAATTTTAAGGGCGTAAAAAGCAACTGGGTGTACTTTTTACGATTCCTCAGTGTACTTGCCCTTTGAACTCCTCACAAATACGCATAAGTACACGTCATAAGCAAAAAGGCTCCTTTCACTAGGAGCCTTTTCAAGTATTGGCAAAGTCAATACGATTTAAAAATCAACAATAGGACGAGTTTTGCTACCCGTTTATGTGTTGATTTTTGTGCTTTCCTGACTAACAGCATTGCTGGCAATGGCGGCACGAATATCATAAAGCGAGATTTGTTCTCTGATTGAAGGCTCCTTTCACAAGGAGCCTTTTTATTTGCTATTTATATTTCAGTGTGTTGGCCTGGGTTTAAGGCAAGACATTTGCAGTTGGGGGCGTGTCGCGAGAGGGCTTTTTCGAAGGAAGCGGTATTGGCATCCAAAGCAGGGAAGGTGCCATAATGCATGGGGATGACCTTATCCACATGCAAAAGCGTGCAAGCATGGGCCGCTTGGCGCGCATCCATGGTAAAGACGCCGCCAATGGGTAAAAGAGCCACGTCCATGGGGTATAGTCTGGCCCACATTTCCATATCTCCAAAGAGGCCCGTATCTCCGGCATGATAAATGGTTTTCCCGCTGGGCATTTTAATGATGAATCCTGCGGGAGCACCTGTACCTGAGGTGTGGTGCGCGGGAATCATGGTAACGAATGCTCCCTTATGCACTACAGTGCCACCAAAATTAAAGCCAATGCCATTGAGTACTTGCTCGGCGGGAACTCCGGCATCGGTGAGACGGCATGCTGTTTCCACCACTGCGCCCAGCATGGCCTTATGCTTTTGACAAATTTCCACCGCTTGGCCCACATGGTCCGCGTGGTCATGGGTGACAAGTACCATATCTATGGGGGGTAAATCAGCGCTGGCTGTGCTGGCCGTGGGGCAACCGTCAAGAAAAGGGTCAATGACAATGCGTATATTGTCTTCTTCTAAAAGAAAAGCCGAATGTCCAAGCCAAGTGATTTTTGTCATGAAATACTCCTTTGTTTTCTATGCTCAATATAAGCACTGTTTCCTTGACAGCAAGAGGTACGCAGGGTAGGACATAAAAAGTTTTTGCGCCCGTAGCTCAGTTGGATAGAGCGTTGACCTCCGGAGTCAAAGGCCGTGTGTTCGATTCACGCCGGGCGCGCCATTAAATTCCTAGAAAATCCCTTGAATATAAAGACTTCACGAAAAAATGCAGTAGGCTTAGGCTTATTGCATTTCTCTCTATTTTCCTCTATTTCTATCTTGTGTGCGATAAATGGTGCGATAAGAACACAGGGCGCAAGTCCAGTAATACCGCCAAATCTGCATAGGTAATGCTTTGCCTGT
Organism: uncultured Desulfovibrionaceae bacterium; assembly: GCA_964370835.1. Taxonomy (GTDB): domain Bacteria; phylum Desulfobacterota; class Desulfovibrionia; order Desulfovibrionales; family Desulfovibrionaceae; genus CAYJAD01. Next base: position 4,740 of record CAYJLO010000059.1, on the reverse strand, counting down.
GCGATAAATATATTGCAAGAGGAGAATACCCATGGCGAACAAGAAACATCAAAAGACAAAATATGCAGGTGTGACCTTTCTCATTAACGATAATGAGGATAAAGTCTTTTATATTCGCTATCGTAGAGGTGGTAGAGGCTCTAAGGAATTCTTTGAGCCTGTAGGCAAAGCTTCGCAAGGTATGACCGCCGCCAAGGCAAATCTTATCCGCTCCGAACGCATGTCCAATAAGGAGCTCAGCAATACCGAACGCCGAGAACAGCGCAAAGCAGAGAAGCAAGCGGCAGAAAATCACTACACCCTTGGTAGGATATGGGATATCTACGCCGCAGAAAATGCGCACAAGTCAGGCATGAAGAGTGCTCTCACACAAATGCACCGCCTACGCCATCTTGCCCATAAAACGCCCCTTGAAATCACCAAGCAGGACGTGGAAGCCTTGACTGTCTCCTTGAAGACAGAAGTCTCTAAACAGACCCAGAAGCCCCTTTCTGTGCAAACACAAAAAATGGTGTTGGCACTCTTGCGCCGCTTGCTAGCCTATGCCAACGACAAAGAGCTGTGTGAAGTTCCTAGCTTTAAAATCAAGATGCCGCGCGTGGATAATCAAAAGACGGAATTTATGACGGCAGAGCAAGAAGCAAAATACCTTGAACTACTGGACAATGACCCCAATCAAAAGACAGCGAATATCCTCAAATTTATTTTTCATACGGGCATACGCAAAAGTGCCACCCTTGGCTTAAAATGGAGCGATGTGAACTTGGAACATGGCTTTGTGATTTTACAAGGGGACTATGCTAAAAGCGATAAAACGGAGATTTTACCCCTGAGTGATAAAGCTTTATCTATACTTAAAAGCATAGTAAGAACGGAAAGCCCCTACGTCTTTCCCAATGAAACAGGCGGACGGCGCAAGGATATACGAAAATTTTCCAATAAAATAAAGGAACAAGCAGGGCTAGACGCGGATTTTCGCCCTGTACACGGATTGCGACATAACTTTGCCAGCTCATTGGTAAATAATGGCGCGGACTTGTACAGCGTGCAAAAATTGCTTACGCATTCCAGCCCCGAAATGACCCAGCGTTATGCACACTTACAAATGGACACGCTGAAGAAGATTTTGAATAAAGAATAATGGTTGAAGGATACTATGATTGAAAATACACTAAGAAATATTGATGACAATGAACATATAAATTTTGATGGAGAATGGGTAAGATTTTTACAAAAGCCTCGTGAAGAACTGCAAAAATTTTGCGGACATTTGTTTTTCTTTAAATGCTCAGAAGAGGCATTTAAGAACGGAACAAAATTCATAATGATTACAGGCAGAGGAACTTCCACATTTGAAGCCAATAATATCATATCAGAGCTGGATAAAGTAGAGAAAACCAATATTATCGATAGAGTGTTGATGTTTATTTATAAAAGCGTTGAAGCTGGCTTTCTTAAAAATCCAGTGACGAAAATAGATAATGGAGAGAAACTCTATAAGGCCATAAAAAATTATGCGGTATTACAACATGCGCCGCAGCATTATACACCTCAAGAGTCGATGTTGATTCAAAGAAGCTATGTACAGGCTAAGGTGGAGATTACTGGCTATATAAACCCTCTTGAGGTGGTGCTGTATTTACATGACAAAGAAATCGGGAAAGAATTTTTACCCGAAAGCTTGTTGAAATACATAGATAGAGAGTATAAGCCGAAGCCCAAGAGAGTAAACAAGAAGCAAGGCAATCGTAGTGGTAGCAGAATTAATCCAGTTAAGCATGCGCACACAAAGGAAGCCTGCCAAAAAGCGTGGGAGAAAATTCAAGAGGAAAAAATTTTAGCCCTCAATACGAATATGTTTCACGAAATTGCGGCCTCGTTTTTGAGCAAAGAAGAGAGTCTTGTTACCACGGTATCAAGGAATTTTTACCGTAAACATGTTACGAAAGAGTACAAGGCAGGAGCAGGGAGAAAGTCAAAGTAATAGAGTTAGTAATTTTGTTTGCTGAATTTATCTTTTGTAACTTACTGTAATGATAAGTAAAAAATATAGCAAAAATAAATCGAACAAACAACGAATTGCAAATTTGCCCTATTTCGTAGAAATAGGGCTTTTATTTTGCCATCTTACAAGAATGGAAATTACACATTCAAATAGGAGGGCATCATGCCAATAGTTCATTCCAAAGATATTCATTCTACCCTTATCACTTATGACGAATTTCAAGCTAGTGAGATTACAGGATTCTCCGTAAAGACTTTACGCCAAAGGCGTTGGAGCAAAAAGGGGCCACGTTTTTTGAAAATAGGCCGCAAAGTGCGTTATCGTGAAAGTGATTTGCTGGAATTTCTTGAGCAGTCCACTGTTAAGCCGCTTCACGAGATTTTGGAAGAAGAGGTGTAATCATGGCCGTTACCCCTTTACCGCCAGAGAAGGCATGGCCTGATTATGGCACTGAACGAGAAGAAGATGTCTACGCACAGTGTTTTGCAGACTTAGAAGCCCATGCTCAAAATCCTCAAAATTCTCAAAATGGCATTTGGGAGGCTATTGTTCCTCGCGATGATGTGGCGGCTTTGCCAAATCTTGCGCCTGAATTTTGTCCCCCGGTATTGCGTGATTATGCGCAGGACTGTGCGCGTTATTATCAGACAGCCTTTGAAATGCCCTTCTTTTGTGCTTTGTCCTGCCTTGCTACAGCTGTGCAGGGCAAGTTTCAAGTGGAGGTAAAACAAGGATATATGGAACCGCTGAACCTGTACACCATCATCACCGCAGAACCCAGTGAATTGAAAAGTCCCACCTTAAAGCGTTTTAAGCTGCCCTTAGAAGCGTGGGAGGAAGAGCAACATAGCAAAGAGAAGGAGCGTATTCATGCTATTGTCAGTGAAAATAAAACCATTGAAAAAATGATTGAAGGCAAGCGTTCTAAGGCTAATCGTGTGAAGGATAAGGCTGAATTGCAAAAGCTCTCACAGGAAATACTGAGCCTTGAACAAGAGCTGGCAACAGTGCCTCACTATACACGGCTTTTTGCCGATGACATTACCCCCGAAAGTTTGGGGGCTATTATGGAAAATCAGCAGGGTAAACTCACCATTGCCGAAGCGGAAGGTGGATTTTTTGCCACCTTGGCAGGGCGTTATGCCAAAGGCGTTCCCAACTTGGACTTGATACTCAAAGCCTATAATGGGGAAAACGTGCGCATTGATAGAAAAGGCCACGTACCCATTTTTATCAAAAATCCCTGTCTGACCCTGCTTTTTCTCATTCAGCCGTATTTACTAAAAAATCGAGAAAACAGTGAAGCCTTCAAGGGGCGTGGGCTGGATGCACGTTTTTTGTACGTCATCCCCACTTCCAAGGTAGGGTATAGGAAATTTGAAACGGAGGCCATCAATGAAGCCTATTCACGCCGCTATGAAACTCTTATCAAGCATTATTTAGATATGCCGCTGGAGCAAGGAAAGCCCTATTCCATAAGTATGGCACCCGAGTCGTTGCATATGTACGGGCTTTTTATGGACGCCTTGGAAGTGAGTATGCGCGAAGGTAATGCGCTGGAGCATATGCGCGACTGGGCAGGTAAAAAAGGTACTTTGGCACGTATTGCCGGGCTGTTGCACTGCACGGCCTATGCGGAACCCCACAAGGCTCTTATACAGGCAGATACGGTAAGTAAGGCGTGCGCTATTATGGTTTTCCTTACTGCTCATGCCAAACGTGCCTATGGTTACATGTTCGATGATGAAGAATTGCAAGTGGCTAAGAAAATTCTTGCATGGCTTGGCAGTGCTAAAACACAAAGCTTTTCGGCAAGGGACTGCTTTCAAGGGGTGCGTGGACGTATTAAGAAGCAAGCAGAAGTGAATACTGGACTGACCTTACTTGAAGAGCGCGGCTATATCAAAAAAATGCCTTTGCAAAAAAGCGTAGGGAGACCCTCTATGCAATACGCTGTGAACCCACAATTTTGGGGGCAAGCCTAATGTCATATATCCACAAAAAAATACTTACTCAAAATGTGCAAAATCCTCAAAATAGGTATTTTGAGAATATTGAGTATTTTGCGCAAGGGGTTTTTATACGGAAAATAGGGGGACGCTATGCAAGTTGAAAACGTAAAAAAGCAAGTGTCGGTGGCTGATGTTCTAGCCATGTATGGTTTTGAAGTGAAAAAGCGCATCCCTTGTCCCATTCATGGCGGCGTGAAGAATAATTTTGCCGTGGGTGATGATTACTTCAAATGCTTTTCTTGTGGCGAAGGTGGCGACATTTTTAAGCTGGTGCAAGCCCTGAGCAATGTGAATTTTATGGAAGCTAAGGAGTTGATATGCCAGTATTTCAATCTAGTGTCGTCTTCTGGTGAAAAAACACAACCTGTAAAGCAAGAGCACAGAAAAAAGCATTCTCTCAAAAAGGTACGTGACTACCAAGAAAGACGTATTTGTCATACGTTACGGAATATACGCATCTCTGGGGGGAATGACTTTTTAGAACAGCACCTTGAAGGCTTGCTTGATAGGTTTCGCCAGCATTCAGAGTTTTACGTGCGACATGATATTCATGCGCATTTACAAGCTATTTTATGTAAAAATATCAAGAGTGAGGGGTAGATATGTCTTATCTCGTTTTACATATGGATAAATTTAAAGCTGAAGCTGTGCGTGGTATCCAGTGTCATAATAATCGTGAGCGTGAAAGTCACTCTAATCCCGATATTGTCTATGAGCGCAGTA
>CAYJLO010000058.1:0-19072 GCA_964370835.1 uncultured Desulfovibrionaceae bacterium | reverse complement strand
GAATGTAATATGGCTAAAACTGCACATAATGCTCAATCTCCCTCAATAACACTTCAGCCTGAGCAAGAAAAAGTATTAAAACTTCCTGCCAAGGGAGCAATTTTGGTGAAAGGTGTTGCCGGTAGTGGTAAAACAACGATTTCCTTGCATCGTGCAAAATATCTTATGGATAATCATTCAGATTTATTCAATAAAAATAAAACAGCTATTTTTACATATAATAGGCTTCTTTCCAACTATCTGGAAAATCTAAAAAAAGATGTTGTGAATTGCTATAATGATGAAATACATGAAAACAGGCCACTAAATGCTTATATCACCAACTTTCATCGTTGGGCATATAAATTTATGCAAAATTATGATAGATACAAAAATTTGCATACCGTATCATCGAAAGAAAAAGAAAATATCCTTAAAACCTTACTTTCAAGCAACAAGTATTTACAAATAGAAGATAAAAGTTTGTTATTTTTGTCCGAGGAAATAAGTTGGATAAAGGGTAAACTTATTAGTTCTCTTGAAGAGTATCAAGCCGTAAGCCGTAAAGGTCGTGGCACTTCTGAAAGAATAAGTCAGTCTCAACGACTAGAGTTATGGGAATTTTTACAAGCATATAATGGCGTATTGTACGAAAAGCAATCTATTGATTTTGATGATTATGCCATTATTTGTTATAATCTTATTGCAGAAGACCCCAATTTTGTACCTCCCTATACTCATATCGTTGTTGATGAAGCACAAGATTTAAGCAAAGCTCAGCTTCTTGTTATAAAAAGCTTGGTTGATCCACAGACTAACAGCATTACCATAGTGGCTGATTCTGCTCAGAAAATATATAAAAGTGGTTTTACATGGGACGAAGTAGGTTTTCAATTTAAAGGAAATACTTGCGTTTTAAAGCGAAACTACCGTGGCACAATCAGTATTTCACGAGCTGCATTATCATTGTTAGATAAAGACCCTCAACGAGAAGAGTTTACCCAAATTGAAAGTGCAAGGCGTGGTGACCATACTCCTATAATCTATAAGGCTACAAGCTTTAAAGAGCAGTGGGGTTTTCTGAATAGTCTTTTACCTAAACTTCTCGCAGAATTCAAAACCGTTGTATTATTATTAAAAAATAAAACAGACATTGAATCTTTTGCCCACTTACTTACCTTACACAAATATAATCCGCAAGTTCTCTCAAAGTCAAAAGACCTCCCCATAGAACAAACAGGCTTATTTTTATGCACCTATACATCTTCAAAAGGTTTAGAATTTGATGTTGTCTTTATTTTAAATTGTAATTATGAATCTTTTCCATACCCTAAACACGCTAAAAATATTGATGAGGAGCATATTTCAACCCATAGAAGAAAGTTGTTTACTTCAATGACAAGAGCAAGAGAGCAGTTATATATAATTGCAAGCGATCAAAAATATTCTCCTTTTTTAGATGACATTGATAAAGATCATGTTGAAATAGTTTCCCTCTAAGAGATAAAAATGAAAACATATCCCCTAATTTCTGATTATAAAAACGCCATAACAACTTCGCAAAGTTTTGCAAAATTAAACGATCTTGAACCATGTTACCTTAATAATGATATTTATTTTGCAACAGGTGGCCCTGCTGTTGTATTTAAAATGCACAATATCAATACAAATCAATTTATGGCAATAAAATGTTTTGTCAAAGAACTTGCCACTCGTCATAAAAGTTTTCATGCCATTAGCAACTATTTAGCGACCATAAAAAATAATCCCTACTTTGCTCCTTATCAATATTATAATCAAGAGCTATGGGTGAATGATGCAGAATATCCTGTTTTATGCATGCCATGGATTGAGGGTGAAACTTTAGGCGTTCATATTGCTAAGCTTTGCTTAGCAAGTAATAAAGAAGCAATTCAAGATATTGCCAATAAATTCGATAAAATGGGTTTATGGCTTTTAAACCAAGAAATGGCACATGGCGACTTAAAACCCGATAATATAATTGTTACTCCCGATAACGAACTTATGCTTGTAGATTATGATGGAATGTTTGTGCCTGAACTTGAGGGGACAAAATCCCCCGAACTTGGCACAGCCGAGTACCGCCATCCTAAACGAACAGGGAATGATTTTAATAAGCATTTAGACGATTTTCCCATTCTTGTACTGTCACTGTCATTACACGCCTTGGCAAAAAATCCTACCTTATACAATAAAGGACAGGGCGGAGATGCTCTATTATTTAGATCTGAGGATTATAAAAATCTCCTTGCATTCAAGCATTTGAAATTTTTCCAAGAACATGCAGAAGATGAAGTTTTATATTCTCGATTTTCTATGCTTATGTATTCTGTCACACAGCCAATAATTGAGTTGATGGGGTTACAAGAGTTGTTAGAAGAAACGGCTTCGCTTGTTGTGGAACAATTTTTTGTAAGGCAAGACGAAAAAGGTCACTGGTATGATACACAGGGCGTAAAGTATAGCGAAGATAAAACAATTGTCTTGAAAGCCCCAAAAAAAATAAGCAGTATAAATATTCCGAAGTCGGTTACAGAAATTGGATATACGGCCTTTTATGGGTGCACGTCGCTTGAAAGCATTATAATCCCAGACTCTGTAACAAAAATTGGACATAAGACTTTTTATGAGTGCTCATCGCTTGAAAGTATAATAATCCCAGATTCTGTAACAGAAATTGGAGATGAAGCTTTTTATAGGTGCACTTCACTCACAAACACAACAATCTCTGATTCTGTAATAAAAATTGGATATGAGGCTTTTTATGGATGTACATCGCTTAAAAGCATTATAATCTCAGATTCTGTGAGAGAAATTGGATATAAGGCTTTTTATGCTTGCACATCTCTCACAAAGGTAATAATTCCAAATTCAGTGACAGAAATTAGATCTTCTGTTTTTAAAGATTGTACTTCGTTGACAAGCATAATAATCCCTGATTCTGTAACAAAAATTGGTTCTGATGCTTTTTATGGATGTACATCGCTTGAAAGCATTAGAATCTCAGATTCTGTGAGAGAAATAGGAAATGAGGCTTTTTATAGGTGCACTTCACTCACAAACATAATAATCCCAGATTCTGTAACAGAAATTGGAGATGAAGCTTTTTATGCTTGCACATCTCTCACAGGTATAATAATTCCAGGCTCTGTGAAAGAAATTGGACATAAGGCTTTTAGAGGTTGCTCTTCACTCACAAGTGTAATAATTCCAAACTCTGTGAAAGAAATAGGAGAAGGCGTTTTTTGCGGTTGTACTTCACTCGCTAGTATAGTAATTCCAAATTCGGAGACAGAAATTAGATATCAGGTTTTTAAAGATTGTACTTCGTTGATAAGTATAACAGTTCCAGATTCTGTGAGAGAAATTGGAGATGAGGCTTTTTATGGATGCACGTCGCTTAAAAGTATAATAATCCCAGATTCTGTAACAGAAATTAGAGATGAAGCTTTTTATGGATGCACTTCACTCACAAACATAATAATCCCTGATTCTGTGACTACAATAGGATATAAGGCTTTTTATGCTTGTACATCTCTTACAAGTATAATAATTCCAGATACTGTGACAAACCGTAGCTATTTCAGTTCTGCTATTGAATGTAATTGTTCACTTGAAGTATGTAACCAAAGTAAAACGACTCTGTATGAAGTTCCAAAAGATATTATCGAATACACCATACCAAGTTCTGTGACAGAAATTGGAGAGGAGGCTTTTAGAGACTGCTCTTCCCTGACAAGTATAATTATTCCAGACTCTGTAACAAAAATTGGAAATCAAACTTTTATGGGCTGCTCTTTGCTTGAAGTCTATAATGAAACCAAGACAATTCTGTACAAAGCCCCTGAAAATGTTATGGAATATGTCATTCCTGATTCTGTGAGAGAAATTAGAAAAGAGGCTTTTAGAGATTGCTCTTCGCTGATAAGTATAAAAGTTCCAGATTCTGTGAGAGAAATTGGAGAAGAAGCTTTTAGAGATTGCTCTTCGCTGATAAGTATAATAATTCCAGATTCTGTAACAAAACTTAGAAAACGGGTGTTTAGGGATTGTTCTTCACTCACAAACATCATAATCCCAGATTCTGTAACTGAAGTTGGAAATTGTGCTTTTTATGGTTGCTCTTCGCTAACAAACATAATAATCCCAAGTTCTGTGACAGAAATTGGAGAAGGAGCTTTTATAGACTGTTCCTCACTTTTAGGAATAGTAATTCTAGGTCTTGTGACAGAAATTAAAGATGAAGTTTTTTATGGCTGCACTTCGCTAATAAATATAGTAATCCCAGACTCTGTGACTGCAATTGAATATCAGGCGTTTTATAGTTGTACTTCACTCACCAATATAGTAATCCCAAGCTCTGTAGCACAAATAGGATACGAAGCTTTTTATGGGTGTACTTCACTTTCAAACATAATAATTCCCGATTCTGTGACAGACATTAAAGAGGGGGCTTTTCATGGGTGTTCTTCGCTGTCAAACATAACAATTCCAGATTCTGTGACAGAAATAGGAGATGAAGCTTTTTATGGGTGCACTTCACTCACAAATATAATAATCCCAGATTCTGTGACAGACCGTAGCTATTTCAGTTCTGCTATTGAATATGATTGTTTATTTGAAGTATATAATCAAAGTAAAACAATTCTATATGAAACTCCCAAAAACATTATCAAATACACTATACCGAATTCAGTAACAGAAATTGGAGATGAGGCTTTCAGAGGATGTTATTCACTCACAAACGTAATAATCCCAGACTCAGTAACAAAAATTGGAGATGAAGCTTTTTGTGATTGTACTTCACTCACAAGTATAGTTATTTCAGATTCTGTAACAGAAATTGGGAAAAATATTTTTTCACGTTGTTCTTCTCTTATAAATTTTGAAATAAGCAACAAAAACTTTTATTACAACTCTGGTTTACTCTATAGTAAAGATAAAACAAGACTTTTATTTACTATACAAGCAGTTATTGAAAAACATATAACTATTCTCGACTCAGTAACAATCATTGATAATGAAATATTTTCAGGTTGCAACTCACTAATTTCAGTGATTATTCCAAATTCAGTGACAAAAATTGGAGATGAGGCTTTTTATGGTTGTACTTCACTGACTTCAATGACTATTCCAAATTCAGTGACTACAATAGGAAATTATGCTTTTTATGGTTGTACTTCACTGACTTCAATGGTTATCCCTGATTCAGTTATGACCATTGGGAATAATGCATTTTACATTCTTACCTTTCCATTTGAGATTATCAAACAACACATATTTCGTTATGGTAACAATATCTTCTATCGTTAGCTTTGGACGTAAACTTTATGCTAAAACATCATTCTACAAGTATAACAACTATAAAAAATAGGAGATAAATTAAAATGAATAGCCAAAATAATAATAGTCAAAATATCACCCAAGCGACACTTGAAGATGGAGTAAAAAAAATTGGAGGGCGAGTATTTAGTAATGATATGAAAAAGTTTATTAAATATGATAATTTTCCCACTAAAAAAATTTTTACTGATAAAACTGAAATAATTTGCAATGAAGCATTTTTAGGATCTGATTTAGATACAATCATACTACCTAGTACAATTACCCATATTGGAGATTCAGCTTTTGAAAATTGCAAATCCCTAGCCACAGTACAGCTATCTAGTTCGCTTACTCATATTGGGGTATCTGCATTTGAAGGATGCTCAGCACTGGAAAAAATTATAATTCCGAGTAGCGTAAAACAAATAAACGAGACAACTTTTTCTGGTTGCTCATCACTAAAAACTATTATAATTCAAGACGGAGTTCAACGTATTGAATGTTCAGCATTTAACAGATGCACTTCACTGAAGACGGTAGATCTCCCAAGCACTATTAATTTTATAGATGATTGTGCGTTTTCCGGTTGCTCTGAGCTTGCAAGTATTAGAATTCCGTATGGAGTAACTAAAATAATGCAAAGTACATTTTGTGGATGCGGAAAATTATCTTATATAGAAATACCAATGTCTGTAACTGAAATAGAACATGGTGCATTTCAAAGTTGTAACTTCCCTGAAAAACTAACACAAGATTTAATTACACGTTTTGGAAGTGAAATTTTCTAACATACAAAGTTCATTAAGGAAATCCTTATGTCTATACAATCTCAAATGGAAAAATTAAATCCCTATACCGCAAGAGTTGATAGGTCTCACCCGACTGCTTTTATTTTTTTGATTGACCAGTCAGGATCAATGGAAGAAGAGGTCAGTATAGATGGAAAAATTACCACCAAGCAAGAATTAGTCGCCGATTCGGTAAATAAGCTTTTAGATGAGTTGATTAATCGTTGTACAAAGCCCGAAGAAATACGACATTACTTTGATATTGCCCTCATTGGTTATGGGGCTGATAAAAATGCTGAATTTATTTCTTTTGGTGATAAAATTGTTGATGATTGGCTAACCCCGGAAGACTTAAAAAAGTATGCCCGTTACAAAAAAGTGACCATTGAGCAAAACATTAGAGGAACAATAAAAACCAGAGAAGTAGACGTACCCTATTGGGTTGAGCCTCTTGCTTTATATCGAACCCCTATGCACAACGCTTTTAGCAAAGCGAAAGGTTTAATGGAAGAATGGTGTGAGTCTAAGCTTGGGCAAGATTGCTATCCTCCTGTATTAATAAATATTACAGATGGTTTACAAACGGATGCCGAAAACGAGGAAATGATAGAAATAGCAAAAGAAATTATGCAGTTAAACACAATTGATGGAAATGTCTTGGTTTTTAATATCCATCTTAGTGATATGACAGAAAACAGTATAGCTTTTCCAACCTCTAATGAGCAAGTCGGAGAGGACAGCTATTCCCAAATGCTCTATGAAATGTCCAGCGTTTTGCCTAAAATGTACAATTCTGAAATTGAAAAAATTGTGGGCAGAAAAACAGATAATGGATTTCGCGCTATGGGGTATAATCAAAGTGTTCAGTTTGTAAATATGCTAAATATTGGCACAATAACCAATATGGCGGAAAATAATGAATAAGCACTTTGTTGGACAAACTACGCATAAAATAGCAGATATTTCTCCTAATGAGGACTCTATTCTCACCAATAAGCATGTGATGGCCATTAGTGATGGGGCTGGCGGTTATGGTATTTTTGCTAAGGAGTGGTCAGAATATTTGCTTCACAAACTTCCCGAACAACCGTTTGATACGTTTGAAAATTTTGTAAAATGGACGGACTCAATTTGGGAAGAATTTTATGAGAATCAAAATAAAAAATTAGAACAATATGACACCTTTGTTATAAATAAATTTAATAATGAAGGTAGTGCGGCAACATTGGCTGTAGCTTGGTATTTTGAAAATCGAATTGAATGGATTTCGTACGGAGATTCAGCTTTATTTGTTTACAATGCACGCAAAGATAAAATGCGTTTTCTATCAATTAAAACACTTGAAACTTACGAGACAAACCCGCATTTAATCAATTGGAAAGATATACCTAAAAAAAATGCATACTCTAGCGGAACATTTCACCTAGAAAAAGATGATCTTGTTATAATAGCTTCCGACGCTTTGGCATGCTATATCACTATGACTTATTATGCATATAAAAATGAAGAGACCGTAAACCGTTGCGCAAATAAACAAGGAAAGTTGGGAATTATTGCCAAAAATGTATTAGAATATGTAAAAAACATGGAAAAGAGTAAAAATTTTTATGATTACTTTTTGAAACCGTTATTAAGTGAACAGAATTTCAGAAGTCACATTGAAAACTTGTATAATCACGGAATGATTTTGAATGATGACTACTCTTTGTGTGGTTTTTATTATAATGACGAAGAAAGGGGGTAGGATGAAGCTTAACTTACAGCATAGCATATTCAAATGGCTTGACAAAAAAGCATTGTCTGATGATTTGACTATAAGCTGGCTTGACGTGAACTATATCCACGTCATTCCAATTCTCTTTAAACCTAAAAGTATGATATAATAAAATGCATACTTTTTTAAAAATTACCGTCCCACTATTAAAGTTTTTTGAGGAAAGGGGGAGGGTTTGCCCTTTTTATAAAGATGAAAAACTCCCTTTTGTTCACAAAAAAGGTTTTCCCTCTCCCAAGAATAAGCAAATTGGAATGACGTGAACTATATCTACTTTTGCCTAAAATAAACTTGAATTTTATCACGTTTATTGGTATAATTTCTCAGTTTTCATAATTTTCGGGACGTTGCTTTGCGTCAGGGAGATAAAACCAATGCAAACAGCCATAGATAGATTAATTACTGGTAAAGAATTTGAAATCGACATTTCAGAATTTGATGGCAATAAATCACAAAATAGATTTATATGTCCAGAATGTGGCAATTATGTATTTCCGGCAGTTGGTAAAAAAAATAGTTTTCGCCATTACAAAAACTCTGGACTTGACTGTGAACGTAGAGCTAACAATGATGAAAATCTGTCGTTTTATCAAAAAGTGGGATTGCCTATATACATAGCACAAACTGGAAACTTTTTTTCATTATATATTGGTTTTTATGCTTTAGGCTTTGAATTGCTACAACAAACACAACAAAGTAATTTTAAAGTTTTCATCAAACAAAACTCTTCATCTCCTCCAGAAGAACACTTAGTGGATTTTACATTTTTTGAAAATGAAACAACATTAAAAAAACTAAATGAGATCCCCCTCCCTGGAAGCCAGTACGAGATAATCTTTCCTGAAGCGAATAATGCCATGTTATCACAAATTAAACAGCGTTGGTCCAATTATGCAGATGGCTTTTCAAATATGGGGGCTATCTTTTCATATTCGGAACAACATGGAAAGAAGTACAGGGTCAACGATACAATCACAATAAAAACAGAGTATTATTTAGTTCTTTATAAAAATGAAACTCTTCCTTATAATGGTCTAAAAATGAACTATTTAGGGTTGCTAAAGCTAAAAAACTTAAGCTGCTATGTTTACAAAATGTATCTAGATCCTGCAACAGATAAAGACTTTATGGTTCTTGAAGGCTATTTCGAAGAAGCTTTCAAAATTAAATTATTGTATAAAAAACCTAGGCTAATACAGCTTTGGCCTCCTGCCGCTATAACCGATGATAGCAACCTCTCAATCCAATTAGGTACAAACAACGAGATCTTTTGTATGCTAAACTCCTCTGCTGAAAACCCAAAGGTTTATAGTTATAAAGAAAATAGTTATACTCAATATCCATGGAAAAATATACAAGAACTAAAGTATCTAACTTTTCCACTTGCTCAAATTCCACGTCCCTTTTCTGTGGATAGAAAATATTTAGCAAATGCATCTACTTTTTCATGGCTTCCCAAAATAGACACAAAGAATAATATTGATATCAGCATTGGAGATAAAAGCTATCATATTGACAATCTATTAGAAATTAGGAACTTATCGCAACTAGATATAAAAGAAAATAAAGCAGAAATAGTTTCTAATATAAAAATTGTACTCACTGAAGAATCAAACTTATACTTTCCTTCAATAGACTTTCTCAGCATCTTCAGAAAAGAAGATACCTGCAATACTAGTTATTATCAAAACAAAAAACTGGACATTACAATCGCAGAAGTTATAAGAGGACTAAACTCTGAAAAAATCAATATTCCACTGCAATACAGACAAATATATAAAATAATCAAAAAAACACCACAGCTACAAAAATTATTTAAAGAATTTATTTATGCCGGTATTATCCCTAAAAAATCCTTAGAAGCATTAATTCATGGAGGTTTCTTTAATGACTAAAGAACATTTTTCGTTATGTATACCAAGCTATAACTTTGAAGAAAATAAGGTAGACTCGCAAATATGGCGTATAGCTGATTTTCTTCCTGATGAAGGAAAAATTATCCCTGCACCTTATACAAAAATTGGTGATAAAGAATTTCTTCCTCGACGAATTTATGCACAACCTACTACAACCATTCCATATAAACCTTCAATATTCTGTTGGACGGTAGATGATAATAGACGTATAGATTCTGATAATTTAAATATTTCACCTATTGAAGTTATTATACCAGAGAAAAATTTTCAAACAGCAACAAAGACAGATAACGATGTAAGAGAATTCCTATATCATGGTTTTGATATACATGAACATATAAGCGATGAGTTTTTTTTGATCATAACTGAGAAACCTAATTACTATCACGCATTAAAATTAAAAAGAAGGTTTTCAGCAGATAATAATAAACAATTCTTTCGAATTGAAAGAACATGTCAAAATATACAACTTGTAATTCATACAGTTGAAGTCGTTATACTTGAAAAAAAATATCTTTTAGATACTTCTGATTGTTTCATTATAGAACACCAAAACCAGATAGCAAACACAAGGTACTTCTATAGCTTTTTATCTCCACCTCCTCCCATAAGAATGTTTCATGTAAGAGAAGCGCAAGATTATCTGAAAGCATTTCTTTCAAAGTATATAAAAATCAATAGTGAAACCCTATCGTTAACTAAGAAAGATAGGCAAAAAGTGATTAATGTTGTTGACCTTGCAATTAATGATAAAAATGAGCTAGCTGATTTTTTCAAAGAAACAGGGTACACATTGCAGGACCTTGAGTCCTCAACTACTAATTTATCTTCTGAATTAAAAGAGTTATTATCTGGAGAATATAATTTTATAAAATTTATGAAAGATATCTTTGAGAGTGACCCTGAGCTACAAAAAAAATACACCGAAATTGCAAAAGAAATATGGCTTACTCAATCAGATGAAAATCGACAACGTTTGAAAACAGAACAAGAGCTAGAGTTAAAAAAACTAGAAAAGCTTACTGCTCAGTCGACGCTTGTAATAAAAGAACATAACACCTACCACACAAAACTAGAAGAATTAAAAAAAATACAAGAAACAAAAGAGCTATTACTTTGTAAGTTAGAAAAACAGGTGAGTGAAGTAGAGCAAAAAATAGCTTCATCAATCAAATGCTTTCAAGAAGATCTTGTACACCTTGCATCCTTTACAGCTTTTACAAACACTAGAGCAACAAGCGATCAAGCGACAAATTCAGGCTTTGTTTGCCAACCAGGTGAAAACCTAAAAAATGATGATGAAACCGCAGACACAATTATTGATTTGACGGAAGATTTTCAACAGAATCTTATTCTTTCAGGGATAGATAGGGAATTTGCATATGCTCTTTCAAAAATTCTTATCAGTTTATATGTCATAAACAAAAATATTATATTAGATGGCAATCCCTGTGAAATCGCAGATGCTTTTGCTGCTCTTATCGATGGCAAAAAAGCCGATAAAATATTTTTCACAAACATGTTAATCGACTTAGATCTACTATCTAAACAAATAAACAATCTTACAAGTAATATAATCCTTATATATGGAGCGCTTGATACATATAATGAAAAAATTCTTATAAATTTGTCTTTACTGTGTCCAAATAAAACTATCTTTTTCGCATGTGAAGATATGGAGATTTTCAACTCTCTTCCCTCACATTGGGACAAGTATGCATTTAAAATTCCTGTTGCTAAAAATTTAATTCATAAGTCTCACGAACAATTATACTCATACACAGCAAAGCCATCTCTGTTTCCAACTGTGGCTAACTTGACTTGCACGTTACCTGAAGGACTTTTACTCTCTCCGTGTTATACGCAAAAACTTGCATATGAACAACTACTTAGAACGGCTTTGTGTATTTATGGAGAATTTGAAACACTTCAAAGTTATCTACAAGTTAAGTATAATATAAATAAAGACAACGAGTAAAACGAGTAAATGGTATATGAATAATGAACTACTGTCTCAAATTTCCGAAGATTTACAAATTGTTAAATACCCTACCGAGAATTATAATTCTTATACCTCTCGGGTAATGTATTCAGCACTTGCACTCTGGCTAAAAACAATTTGTCTTGATGGTATAACTCAGAAAAATCAAAAAAATTATAGTATCACAAAAAAATATTTCCATCAAAGAGGTTCTAAAGTTTTAAATGACTTCATAGAATTCTTTCCAACTTCTAAGGAGTGGTTTACTGAGCCTAAGAAAAACCCAATTGTTTTTATAAGAGAAAGACTTATCCATTCAATGGAATTGCTTGTAGTCAATCAAAATAATAGAATTTATTTACCTACTAATGATATAGTGAGAATTAGTGGTAGTTTTTCTAAAATTATTGGAGTACCTAATAATAATTTTACATTATGCAGTGGAGTTGCACTTATTACAGCAAACAACTTCCTAAGTCCGTTTCCCAATCTTTCAAAAAATATTCAAGAATTTTATGAAGATTATATATCCACATCTAACTTTATAAAAAATGATTGGAATACAGCAAAAGAATACTTTAATCCACATATAAAAACAAACTCTTTATATGGGTCATGGACTACTACACGACCCAGTGAACACTATTACTTATCGAGATCTAAAGACAAACTCGGGGTATACCGATATTACTTTGAAAAAACAAAATATAACAGACTCTATTCACATCAAATTGATGACTCACATGTAAAAAGCAATATGATAAAAAGAATTCTATTTTACTTACGACATAAAGTAGATAACCCAGTCGTAGTAGAAATAAAAAAACATCCTACACATTTTATTTTAAAAAGATGGATAAACTCCTTTACAGGAGAAGCAGAAGTACTTCTTCAATCAATAGGATATCCCGTAAATTCATTATATGATACTCATAACTGGTTTTTACCTTCAATTATGTATAATGACTTCGTAGAAATTCTAATCTCGCAATATATAAAAATAAAAGAGGTATAGTATGAGCGAAAAATACAGCATACAACATACACATCAATCATTAAAACAAAAAATGATAGACTATATTTCTACGGCTTACCTTGGCAAAAACGATGATCTAAGGCTTGCATGTGAAAGCGATTTGAATCTACTTGGAGCTTTATATCAATCACCATACATTGAAGCAAGTCAAGCTTACCAAGTAGATAAGAATGGAATTGAAAATCTATCATTACCGGATAGCAGAAAAACTCTAAAGCCATTACTAATACAACTTTCAGAAGCAAGCCTAGGGGTATTTAAAAATCCTTATAGGCATCAAACACAAGCCATTGAAGCTTTTGCAAAAGAAAAAGACGTGTTTGTTGCAACGGGTACAGGATCTGGTAAAACAGAATGCTTCATGTGGCCTATGGTAAGTAAACTCCTTGAAGAAGTTGCTACTCAACCAGAAACATGGGAAGAACGAGGAGTTAGAACTATAATGCTTTACCCTATGAATGCTCTTGTTTCTGATCAACTTGGCAGATTAAGGAAACTAATAGGCGATAGAGAAAACAAATTTCATAGTATTCTAAACTCTATATCTCCTACAGCAAGAGTGCCACAATTCGGGATGTATACAGGACGTACACCTTATGCAGGCTCTCCCAAAATAGAGAAAGATAAAAAGCTTTCACAGACAATAAAAAATGATTTAATAAACCAATTTGATGAAGAAACAGAACAAGAAGCTTTTATATATAAAGAAAAAAGTATAAATGAATTAATTAAACTTGGAAAATATCCAGCCAAGAAAAATCTTGAAGCATTTATTGAAAAACTTGCCAATGGCGAACACTTTACTGATATATCGGATGTGGAATTAATTACACGACAAGAGATACGACAAACTTGTCCTGATATTCTAGTTACTAACTACTCAATGCTCGAATACATGCTAATTAGACCAATAGAAGAAAGTATCTGGGCTGATACAAAAAAATGGTTATCAGCATCCCCTAATAACAAATTATTATTCATTATTGATGAAGCTCATATGTATCGTGGTTCATCCGGCGGAGAAGTTGCACTATTAATTCGTCGTTTTATGCATAAATTAGAAATTGATCGTGATAAAATCCAGTTCATTCTTACAAGCGCTAGTATTCCGAAACATGAAATGAATGCAGTAGAAGAGTTCGCAAATAGTCTCACAGCAGGAGATCATAAAAATAGTAATTTTGTAATTCTCACAGGAGAAGTTGAACAAATTAATTTTGAGGGAAGCTTCGAAATTGACCCTCTGCAACTAAGCCAAGTAAAAAGCGATGATTTATATGACACTTCAAGTATGAAGATAGCATGTATTAAACACATTTCAGACGCTTTAGACTGGAAAATTGCGGACACTACTCTATCTGATGATACGGCACTAAGCGCCTGGTTATACGAAAAGCTTTCCAAATGCAAACCTTTGCTTAGAATAATACTAAAATGTAGAGGGCATGCAACAAAATATGACGACCTTTGTCTTGAAGCATTTCCTAATACAAATATTATCACTGCACAAAAAGCAACAAATATTCTGCTTTCATTAGCTCATATGGCAAAAACTCCAGATGGCAATGTGTTTCTTCCAACACGTTTGCATCTTATGTTTAGAGGATTAAAAGGAATTTTTACCTGCTCAAATCCAGATTGCAATATTGCTAATGATTTTTCAAAAAAAATGAACTTAGGGAAAATATACCTCGGCAGCTACCAAAGAAACTGTAAGTGTGGCGGAGTAATTTATGAACTAGTAAACGATAGAACTTGTGGTGCTCTTTTCATCAAGGGTTACATGGATCCGTCACAAAACGATTTTATTTGGCCAACCTCAAGTGAATATCCTTCTCCAAGTTTTCAAGAGATGCATTTTTTCATATTAAATACTTCTGCAGAATACAAACCCAAGAAAGAGCAAAGAATAATTTGGCTTGAAAGCAAAACTGGCAAAATAATAGAAAATGATTCCCCTATGGGAAAATCGGGTTATACACGACTTGTATATTCTACTAAAGTAATAAAAGAAAAACGCGAGCTATACACCTTTACAACTTGTCCAAAATGTGGAAAAAGAAAACTAAGACTATCTGATTTTGTAACCCGCGGAAACGAATCTTTTTTCAATTTAATTACGGAACAATTTTATCTACAACCACAACTACTTTTCACAGAAAAAGAACTTGAACAAACTCCTAATGCTGGCCGAAAAGTTTTATTATTTTCGGACAGTAGGCAAAAAGCTGCAATTTTAGCAAAAGATCTTACAAGATCCGCTGATGAAAATGCAATGAGAAAGGTTATAACGTTAGCTGCAATTGAGCTTCAAGAGTGGGGAAAGACTACAGCTAGAGCTCCAACTTTAGATTTATTATATGTTGCATTTCTAAAAGTAGCCGCTGAAAATAATTTAAGATTTTTCTATGGAGAAGATGAGCAAACACTAAAAGATGACATTCTTTCTATTAAAAACAGCCTCAATAGAAGTAAAAAAAGAAATAGACCTTTTAATTTTGAGGATGCGAAAGCAAGGTATTCCAATGTACCATCACTATATAAAGAACAAATAATAAAGCAACTATGCCATAGCTTTAGATCTCTTATAGACGCTGCACTCTGTTATATAACTCCCAGTAATCACGGTGAAATGCTTGAGGATATTTTAGATGAACTCGATGAAGCAAATGTAAAAATCTCAGAAGAAGAGTTCTCAAATATATTTACTGCATGGGCTTGTGAAATAATGATTGATTGGTATGCTATCGGTAGTGATATAAATGATAGTATTAGAGGTGAAATAACTCCCTACTACAATTTTGGCATTGCTCCTGATGAAAAATTTTCTCAAAAAATTAAAGCCATTTTAGAAAAACAAAATTTTTCAAATAATGACATAGATATTATTTATGAGCAGTTAAAAAAATATACCGCTAAAGGTCTTGAAGGACAGAAACATTATTTGAATTTGGCTTTAGTTTGTTTAAAGTATGATAAAGAACAAAAGTGGTTCAAATGTCCTAAATGTAGTTGTGTTTTCCCTATTACTTTATGGGGTTCTTGTGCTCGATGCGGAAAGGGAAAACCTACTGAAATGACCCCCCAGGATTATGAAAGAATTAAATTTTGGAGAGGGCCCGTTGAACAAGTCATACAAGAAACTGGAAAAAAATCTTCGATGACAAGGATCAATGTTGAGGAACATACTGCTCAGCTATCACATAAAGACGGTAGCATACAAACCTGGTCTACAACTGAAGATTTTGAAATGAGATTTCAAAATGTTTATGCACATAACGACAAACCAGTCGATGTGTTAAGTTGTACAACAACTATGGAAGTTGGTATAGATATAGGTTCGCTAACAGCAGTCGGACTTAGAAATATTCCACCGATGCGAGAAAACTACCAACAACGAGCTGGTCGTGCTGGTAGACGAGGAAGTTCTATTTCTACAATTGTTACGTATACTGATTCTGGTCCTTACGATAGCTACTATTTTTTTCACCCAGAAAGAATCATCTCTGGTGCGCCAAGAAAACCTTGGATTGATATAAATAACACCAAACTTGTTTTTCGACACCTTAATTCTGTATTACTTTGTAAAGCAATACAAGCCATTGGCTATACAGTTGATAAAATAGGTGCGAAAAAATGGGCAAGTAAATTTTACGATGACACTATAAAGATCTTACAAGAGATAAATCTTTCAGAGGTTGAAGTTAGTAGACTACTCCCGTTAGAGAGTTATTATAAAAATTTTCCTATCGAGAAATTACTTAGCGAACTAAAAAACCTATGTGGTAAAATTTCTAGATTTCCTGAGAATTACTCAGATATAAATAATGAAGAAAAATCACTACTAAACGTATTCCTCGAGGAAGGTATTTTTCCAACATATTCTTTTCCAAGAAATGTTGTAGGTTTTTATATCGAAGATTCATCAGGAAACAAAATTATTGAAAAGCCTGATCGAGCACTTGAAGTCGCACTAAGTGAATATGCGCCAGGCAGAATAGTAGTCGTAAATAAAAAATCTTATAAATCAGCAGGAATATACAATTTTTATTCGAAATTCATTTATGGTCAATATGAGAAACCAGCAGAAAAATTTTTGAATAGTTCAGAATATCTTAAAACTGTTTATTATTGTGAGAATCGATCTTGTTCTTGGCAAGACATCACACGCCCCCAAAATCAAAAGTGCCCATTTTGTTCTCAAGTAATTACAGGTAGATACAAAATGGTAAAACCTTGGGGTTTCGCTCCGCTAAATGGTACTTCGATACGTGAAGCTGAAGCTGAGTCAGAGAATAGTTATGCAACAGAACCATGCTATTCTCTCCCAATGAATAATAATACTTTAATTCCACTGGAAAATTTTAGTAATATTAGAATTGCTAAGTTACCTGACCAACCTTTAACTATTTTAAATACTGGTTCTTATGAAAATAATCAAAGGCAAGGTTTTATAATGTGTAAACTTTGTGGAGCAATTGTTCCTGGTAATGACTATGACGTACTTAAAAAAATTTCATCGCCATATAAACACCCAAGATTAAATAAAAAATGTAAACATCCAGAGTCTGAGTCTGAAAAAGTATTTCTTGGGCATCAACTATTAACTGACATGCTAGTTTTTGAGATAACTATAGACAATGCTATTGCTGATATAACCCCTGAAAATTTGTGGCTAAAATCTGCAGCAACGACTTTCTCCGAAGCACTTGCACTTGCCGCAGGAAAAATAATGGATATCGAATTTACAGATATAAGATCTGGATATCGCATACGATACAGCAATAACTACACTTATGTTGATTGTTATCTATTTGACAATTTATCTAGCGGAGCAGGCTATAGTTCAGCTTTATGTGATTTAGCAGACGAACTATTAAAAGAAACAGCTGAGATTTTGTCTTCATGTGTAAATAATTGTGATACAGCGTGCCACAGTTGCATTAAACACTTTTGGAATCAACAACATCAGCACTTACTAGACAGAAAAGTTGGACACTGGTTATTTACATGGGCGAAACAAAATGTGCTACCACCAGCAATTGATTACAACACCCAAATTGAATTAGCAAAACCCCTTCAACTATTATTCAACTCAGGAGAATTAGTGTTTGAACACGAAAAGATAATTATTATGGGGCGACAACTGTATATCTATCCTGCCATATGGAGTAAACATCATATGATGATTCCTAGTGAATCCATCCCTCTCTCAGATAAACTTATAAAAAATTCTCTACCAAAAGCACATCGATTAATTCGTAAAATATTATAAGCAAAATATTACAAAACACAATCTTTATCAACTTCTTCCATAAGAGGAGTACTTTCACACTACCTATCAATTTTTTATATACAAAGCCAATACAATGTAAGCACTCATATGTCAACTAGCAACAATAAACACACCCAAAGATTGACATTAGCTATACAAATGTTTACAATGTACATATAAAAAGGAGCAAATGACATGGCAAGTATTAATATACGTCTAGATGACGACTTGAAACGTGAGTTTGAACAGTTTTGTTCTGCCGTTGGTATGAACATGACGACCGCGTTTAGCATTTTTGCGAAAACGGTTGTAAAAGAGCAACGCATACCTTTTGAAATTTCCGCCGAACCATTTTATAGCAGTGCAAATATGAAGCACT
This sequence comes from uncultured Desulfovibrionaceae bacterium, assembly GCA_964370835.1. Taxonomy (GTDB): domain Bacteria; phylum Desulfobacterota; class Desulfovibrionia; order Desulfovibrionales; family Desulfovibrionaceae; genus CAYJAD01. The sequence goes on along the minus strand of CAYJLO010000058.1, from coordinate 598 downwards.
TAAGAAGGGTGACCGCTGAAATGGATAACGGAAAAGGTTCTGTTCATGAACTTATTGAAGACTAAAGGAACGTGGCATGCTAAAAGTCTGGCACGATAGCGCGTGGGAAGAATATCTCTACTGGCAAAACCAAGATAAGAAAACCCTGAAAAAAATTAACGCACTTATAAAGGATATTGAAAGAAATCCTTTTGAGGGCATAGGCAAACCCGAACCACTCAAACATGATTTATCGGGATGGTGGAGCCGCCGCATAGATGATACTAACCGCATTGTCTATAGGATTCGTGATGATAAGCTTGAAATTGTTCAATGCAAAACCCATTATGAAAAATAATCTGTTGAGGGTAGTACGTTAATTTTGTAAAACTTCCACCTTTTGAGTAAGGAGAAATTGATGTTTTATAGAACCATAAGCGTTACCCTCATGAAGGATTATTTGCTTCATGTCTGTTTATAAATGTGGAAAGCAAAATTTACTGCACATTAGCCAATATTTTTCACCCCCAAAAAAAGAAACTGACTTTCAAAAAATCAATTTCCCATGACCCAAATATGACCCAAAAGGAAAATCGCCTTTTGTAACCTATTGAAATCA
>CAYJLO010000057.1:19014-19189 GCA_964370835.1 uncultured Desulfovibrionaceae bacterium | reverse complement strand
CTAAGCATGGCGACAGCTTTGACATCACCATAACCGATGGAAAGGGCGGGACAACAACAGGTAGCAAAATAGATGTTACCATTGAAGACGATGGCCCAAGCATTTCTGCAACTTCCCCAGCTGTGGATGCCGTTGAAGGCGGTAGCGCAGTAAGCGGAACCATCACAGACATATT
>CAYJLO010000057.1:0-18914 GCA_964370835.1 uncultured Desulfovibrionaceae bacterium | reverse complement strand
GATATTGCAAAGCAAGAATGGGCACCCGCTGGCTTTACTGTAACCGGCTTTAACGCTGATAGTTACAATAAAGATCTTTATGATGTAACTGTTAAAGATGGTAAGCTTGTGGTTACCTTAAAAGATAACGTAACCCACGGCGATACAACTGACTCTAATGAGCCTACCGACGGCGGAAGCATTAAGGTAACTGTGCTAGGTACCGATGGTAACTCCCATGATATAGACGTTGACATCAACATTCTTGACGATGGCCCAAGCATTTCTGCAACTTCCCCCACTGTGGATGCCGTTGAAGGCGGTAGCGCAGTAAGCGGAACCATCACAGACATATTTGGTGCCGATGGTGCTGCAAACGTAGGCTCCTTATTAGTGGGTACTACAGATGCTGAAGGTAAATTTGTTCAGGCAACCGAAGTTCCAGGCAAAGGTTGGGATGTTGGTAATGGCTACGTAAACTTTGATGGTGACAGCTATACCTTCACAGCTAAGCCCAATACCGGTAACACAACTGAAGAATTCACCTTCCAAATCACCGATGGCGATGGCGACAAAGCCACTGCTGGTGTGACTGTGAATATTGACGACGCCGCTGGACCTACACCTCCTGCTGGTGGTTTCAACATCACCGTTGATGAAAGTGGTCTTGCCGATGGCACCACCCCTGACAACTACAGCGATAACGACACCAGCAATGATATTGCAAAGCAAGAATGGGCACCCGCTGGCTTTACTGTAACCGGCTTTAACGAAAGCAGTTATGATAAAGATCTTTATGATGTACAAGTGGTAAACGGTAAGCTTGAAGTTACCTTAAAAGACAATGTAAAACATAGCGATCCAAACAACGATGATGAAAGCACTTTAGCTGCAGATGCAAATGTTGACACCACTATTGATGTAACCGTTAAAGATGCTAACGGTAACTTCTTTGACGTGACTGTAAATGTTACCATTAAAGACGACGCTCCTGTTGTGAAAGATGCTACGTTTGAAGGCAAAGATAAAGACGGTGTCGAAATCTACACTACCGTAGGTAATGTTACTGATAATCAAGTTTCTGCCGATGTGAATGTAGACTTCGGTGCAGACATGAATGGTGCCATAATTGAACTTGACAATGGGGCTACCTATACCACAGGCGTCCAATGGAATGCTGAAACAGAAGAGTGGGTAAAGGTTGAAAACGTTTGGGAAGATAAAGATGCTCCGTTGGTCGACTACAGCTATGATGCATCAACTAAAACGCATACCATTACCCTTGGCAACACAACCCTCACCAGTACCGACAATCAAAATTGGACTGTGAGTTATGAAAACGATAATAGTGACTATACACCAAGCTACACCTTCACCGACGGCGATGGCGACAGCGTAAAGCACACCATCACAACCAAAGCACCTGAGCTTAGTGGTTTAGATAATGGCGATGACGCCCTCAAAACCTACGATGCAGCTGTTGAAGGTGTAACCGCTAGCGGTGCACAGCCAAAGGATGACCCAAATACAGAAAAAAATGAAAGTGCAACCGCCAAAGCAGAAGGCTCTTTCACCATCACTTCTGAAGATGGTGTGGCAAGCTTTAGCATTGGCAATACAGAATTCACTGTTGATCAAAATGGTGTTCTTACTCCATCCGGCGATACACAGATACAAGGCGACTATGGTTATATTACTAATGTTGAAATTCTCAACAATAATGATGGAACCTATACAGTCAATTACGACTATACCCAAACCAACAACTATGAAAAGCATAGTACAAACACCTCTGGAGATGGTGACAACAGCGACTATGAAACTGATACAGCTCAAGGCGTTGAAAGCTTTGATATCACCGTAACCGATAACAATGGTGACACCACCAGCGCAGCTGGCGGTATTCAAGTAGATATCGTGGACGATGTGGTTTCCTTAACAACGGTTGGCGACACAACTGTAGACAGCTTAACCAGCGTTTCCGGTACACTTGCAGCTAAATCTGCCGACGGTGCATCCATTGAAGCCACTGAAGTGAGCATTGATGGTAATACATATACTGTTGTGAAGGGTGTAGACGGTAGTTACTCAGTACAAGATGGTTCTAAGAATGAAATAGGTTCCATAACCTTCACCCCAAAAGCCGACGGCACTACCTCATGGACACTTAATGTCAATGACGCAGCGCTCGCAGGTGATGCTGAGATTACCTTCAAAGCCACCGACGGTGATGGTGACACCACCACAGAAACGGTGAAGGCTCCTATGAATCAGAAGCCCACTGTAAATATGGTTGGAAGTGATAATCTTATCACTTATGACGATGCTAGCGATGGCCGTGAACTTGATGGTAATGCACGTGCAGAAAATGGCAGCTTTACTGTAACTCTTGGCGAAGGAATAACTACTGTGGCCATTAACGGTGTTAACCTTGAAATTGACGCCAATGGCACGCTAATTACTCAGAATGCTGTTGCTAAAGGCGAATACGGTGATCTATCAGGATTTACCACATCAACCAATCCTGATGGAAGCATTACTGTCAACTACACCTATACACAGACGGATGCTACGCAAGACCATCAACAGTCAGGCAGACCTTTAGAGCAAGGCAATACCGACAGCGTCACCGACAAGTTCGACATAACTATAAGTGATAGTGATGGACTCGCTGATGAAGACGCCGAAAGCAAGGGTACTATCACCGTCACCGTTATGGACGATGGCATTGATATCAGTGCTGTCGGTGGCACTTATGAAGAGCATAAGGAAATATTCACCGAGTATCGCGTGACTTATGCTAAGTTTGATGCCAGCGGTGAACCAATACTTAATACTGATAAAGAGAGTGAGTATTATGGTCAAAACGTGCATGACAAAGCTCATGTAAACTCTGGTGAACGCTTTGAAGTTATTGATTACGTAGGTATAAATAACTCCAAAGTTGAGGGTGTAACTGAGTATGAAGTGTCTGTTGATGCGACCGGCGCAAAAGTAGGTTCAACCATAACTACTGATGCGGCTGATGGACTTGCCAGTGTGGATGTGGACTTTATCTACTTACCAGACGCCGGGACTGCACCATTCATCAACATTGAGGGTAGACCCGTTGGTATTAGTGAAGAAAGAGACGGCGATTCAAAAACCTACACCGCCATGTTTGATGGAGAAGTGTACTTTACACTTACGCTCAACACAGAAACCGGTGCATGGGACTTTGAGCAGTTCAAACCCTTTGATACAGAGCTTACCCTCAAGTTCACTGCCACTGACGGCGATGGCGACACTGACACTGAATATGTGGTAGTACGAGGCAGCACTGAGATTATTGATGTTATCTCTCACACGGAAGTAATCTTAGACGAAGCTCATCTTCCTGACGGTACTAATCCTGATGAAAATGCGCTTTCCAAAGAAGGTACTGTCACCGTGTACGGCGAGAAGCCCGAAGAGATTACCATTGGTGACTATACCTTTACGAAAGTTAATGGTGATTGGACGACAGGCGAAGCCAACGTTGACAATGGCACAGTGAAAATCTTAAGTGTGAAAACCGATCATAATGGTATGCATACCATCACCTATGAGTACACCTTGAACGAGGCCATTGACAGCAGCGATCTTGATCCTAGTCATGAGGACTATGTCAATGTAGACCAAGACTCTATCTTCTTTGATATGACCATCAAGGGTGAAAAGGATGAAGTAGGTGAAAAAGTAGAAATTGAAGTTGTCGTGAAAGACGATGCGCCAGAGGCAACAGGCAACGAAACCATTGCTCCTGCAACTGCCGATGCAACAGAAGCACACGGCTTGGTTGAACTTGACTTTGGTGCTGATGATGGCGCAGATAAATCCATTACCATTGGCGATATGACAGCCACATGGAATGGTACAACGTGGGAAAGCACCACCGGTGTTACTGTCACTGTAGAAAATGGCAATACCGTACTTGGCTTTGGTGATGTAAAACTTACCGAAGGCACTGACGACAATTGGGGTGTGACTGTACCTAAGTCTAAAGATGGTCAAGATATCGATATCAAAATTACCGATGCCGATGGTGACACTGCAACAACTACGGTAAAAGCTGACTGGGATTATACTCCTCCGGCCGGTAATGACGCTGTGGGCTTAGCAGGTACTTCAGGTGAATTCGACCCCGCACTTGATTACAATGTATCTATTGTGTTAGACACTTCCGGCTCCATGGCTGCAAATGGTTCCTCTGGGGATATGAAGTCCACTATGCAAGACGCGCTTGAAGATTTCATCAATGACACCTTGTACAACCACGCCAACCAAGGAAAATATGGCGGTACCATCACATTGCAAGTTGTACCTTTCGAAGAAACAGCAGAATCCCATGAGTTCCTTTTGGAAGATGGCAAAGTGTTCACTAAGAACAGTAAGGGCGAAAACGTAGAAATCTATCCTGGTGGTGAGGAGGGCTATACATCTGCTTCTGAGGCTGTCCTTGCTGAATTATCCGACCGTGATGGTAATATCCAAACAGGTGGTGGTACAAACTACGAAACAGCTCTTGGCACAGCCAATGAATGGCTCAAGGAAGTTGATCCAAACGGTACAGAGAATAACAAAGTGTACTTTATTACCGACGGTGCGCCTTCGTACAATATGGAAAACACTGTTTTTATGGAGTTTAATGAAGAGTACTGGTGGCAGAACCAAGATGACAAAACCTTTAACATTGACGGAAAGCTTCCCGGAGATACGTGGACTGACCAAGGCTATACCCTTACTCTTTCCACCAATGATAAAGGAGGCTGGACGCTTACCGCAACCAATGGCAAGAAGACAGATTCTGCCACTGTTGATGTGCTGGGCGATGGGAACCCTGATAGCGTTACCGCAACCAACCCAGACGGTAGCTTAAAGAACCCAGATGTGACCGGTGCGCAGTCTGCCGTTGAGAATATGATGGACGGCGTACTCAAAGGTGAAAACAGTGAATTCTTGGCAGTGGGCTTTGGCTCCGGAAACACCTTGACTAATTCGCTTAACACGATATTTGGAAGCGGTAACTTCATAGTAACCACAGATGCAAGCGAACTCTTTGCACCAAGACCCGGAGGTGTGAGCGGTGATGCTACGGATACCAACGTGGCTGATACCGAAGCCGGTGATGACTTTGTTATGGGTGGTATGACACTTGCTCAAATCCAAGCCGCTGTCATAACGGCAACAGGCCTTGACGAAAACTTAATTTCTGTAAACGAAGCTTTGAAATATGTAACCAATAACCCAGAGTGGTTTGCCGGTCTTAAAACAGAGATTGATGCCACAACAGGTAAACCTGTTGACGACGCTGATGCTGACATTATTATCACCGGTGCCGGAGACGATACAGCCTTCGGTCAAGGTGGTGAGGATCTACTCATCGGTGACGGTAATATCGGTCAACTTGCAAACCTAGCTGGCGAACTTGACTTAGAGCATGAAGATTATACCAAGGAATCTCTCACAACTCTAACAGACGACGATAAGAGTGGAAGTACAGCAGACGAAGCACTTGCGCTTTCACAAGCTCTTGTTGACGCAGCTCAAGGCGACGTTGAAACCCTCAAAGACCTTGCTGTAGGCATGGAAAGCGACACCGACGGCAACGACGTACTCTTCGGTGGCGATGGCGACGACATCCTGCTTGGCCTTGGTGGTGATGACGTTTTACACGGCGGTGCCGGTAGCGACATTATCCTTGGCGGTAGCGGTAACGACACCATCTTTGGCGGTAAAGGAGATAAGATCTTCGGTGGCGAAGGACATGACATCATTGTTCTGCCTAACATCAATGAGATTTTAAGCTCCGACATCGACGGCGGTGAAGGCATAGACATTCTCTTGGCCGGTGTGGATAACATCACAACGGAACTTAAAGATGCTACAAACATCAACAACATTGACATCATCATGTTGGGTGACAATGTGGATGCTGCCAAAGCCTTACAAGAACAGCAGGCATCTGAAGATAAAGCCAACCTTACTGGTTGGAACCAAGGCTCTGATACTGTGAATGTTGGTGGTAATACATTTACCCAATTCACTAAGAACGACGAAAATGGTGATATGCTCACCATCTTAGTACGCGATGGTGCTTTCTAAGCCTCTTAGCTAAAACCTAAAATACAAGCCCCTCGAAGCTTCGGCCTCGGGGGGCTTTTTTGTGGGAAAAATCCCCATGACATATGGCGCAAAACCAGTAGGAATACGGTAAAAAACCATGGGCGTGAACAAAACAAAAGCCGTCCATAAAGAGATGAACGCGCATGAACAAAGAAAACCTGCCCTTCACACCTTGGCAAGAGAGAATTTGTGCTTATATTATACGTAAGAAAGTGAGCGAAGCCCTTTACAAATGCTTATATAACATCACGTGGTGTGAAGAAATATAAGAGAGGCCTTTTGTAAGGGGAATCGCTCACTCTTGTTTTATGAAGGGCATTGACAACCCATCGAAAAAGTCGCTGTTGGTTAAGCTTTTTGACTTAGCCACTTATCCAATGTGGCATACAATTGTTGCGGATCTATGGGCTTGGTAATATGATCATTCATGCCGCTTTGCAAGCTCAGTTCACGGTCGCTTTCCATGGCATGGGCAGACAAGGCAATAATAACCACATCATCATGGGCAGCATCTTGGCGAATTTTTTTAGCCGCCGTTAGACCATCCATAATGGGCATTTGTATGTCCATGAGCACAATGGCATAACTGTGCTCAGCAACCATATCCACAGCTTCTTGCCCATGGGAGGCTAGGTCCACCGTATAGCCTTTTTCTAGCAATAGCTCTTGGGCTATGAGCTGATTAATTTCATTATCTTCCACCAGTAATATATGCGCCGGACGATCTTGCTCTATCTTACGGGCAATACCATGCTCTGTATTTTCCTCTTGGGAAGGTACGGCGGCCTGCACCTCAACAACAGGTACATTTTGCTGACCCACACGGGGCAAGCTTAAGGAAAAACAAAAGGTTGCGCCCTCTCCAAGCTTGCTCTCCACCCAAAGTTTACCGCGCATGGATTCCACAATTTTTTTGGAAATCACTAAACCAAGCCCTGTGCCGCCATACTTGCGCGTGGTGGAAGAATCCGCCTGCGTAAAGGCAGAGAAAAGCTTTTCTTGCTGCTCAGGGCTTAAACCAATGCCGCTGTCCTTCACAGAAAAAACACAATGCAGCTCGCCTGTATGGGTGGGTTGGCACTCTATTCTCACCACAATGCCGCCCTGTTCTGTGAATTTAAGCGCATTACTCACCAAGTTAAAGAGCACTTGCTTTATGCGTAATGGATCGCCCAAAATCACCGTGTTACGATGCTCATAGGCTTGAATTTTAAGGTGCAAATGCCGCTCTTGCGCCTTAGGCCCATACAGAGTGACAATTTCTTCACATATACCATTGAGAGTAAAAGGAATTTTTTCCAGCTCCAGCTTACCTGCTTCCATTTTGGAAAAATCCAAAATATCATCGATGATGCGCAATAAATTCTGTGCCGAAAAAAGGGATTTCTTAACATAATCATTCTGCTTTGCATCTAGGTCTGTCTTGGAGAGCAAGTACAAAAGCCCAAGAATACCATTCATGGGTGTGCGAATTTCATGGCTCATATTGGCAAGAAACTCACTCTTCACCTGAGCATTTCTTTCAGCATGTTCAATATGATGGCGCAATGTTGCCACCATGGAAAGCACATGCTTATACACGCCACTTTGCTGGGTATGGTCTTCCATATCGTAATCGCCATTGATGACGCGACCGGTAACTTGTATCAACTCGCCGGGATCTTTGCCCAATTGCTTGTTAATGGTCACTATCACCCACACACAGGCGGTGGCAGACATGACAACAATAAAAGCAAGACTCAGATAAATAAGCAGAAAAGAACGCTCAAACACAATATCACATTCTGTGGAGGCATCTAAACCGGCATCTCTATTGAACATTACAGCCAGCATAAGTTGATTGGAAAGCTCGTCGAAAAGCTTTTGCGATTCACCTTGAAGCAAATCAATGGCTTGCGACATATAATTATGTTGCGACATGAAGAGTATTTCTTCACTCATCTCCAGATAGCGTTCCCACTGTCCGGAAAAAGTGTCATAAATGGCCTGCTCCTCAGCAGAAGAAATGAGGGCCTCATAATTTTTTCTCACCATGGTCAGTTCGTTGAGCAAGCCTATTCTGCCCTGCTCAAACTTTTCCATGGTTTTTAAATCTCTGCTATACAAATGACTTATTTCATATATTCTATAGTCGGACGTTAAGGTATTAATGCGCTGAACATTGACGGTGGAAGGCAGCCAATTGGTGGAAACATCCGTGGCTTTTTGGTTAACCTGTTGTAATTGCATAATACTGAAAAAACCTAAGCCCACAAAGGCCAAAAGCAAAAACACAGTTAAACAAATAAGCTTGGTAGATAATCGCATACATGCCTTCTTGAAAAACAGTTAAGAGAATAACTCACATTATCCTAAGATGAATTGCGTGGCAAGATAGCCATATTTCATTTTTAACGCTGTTTTTTGCTAATAACAAAGACAAGACCACTGCTAAAGGTCTGCAGAGGGCAAAAGCGAGGTGGGTGTTTTGCAGTGAGGCCTTGTGTCATACAACAGCAAGGCCTCAAAATTGTGACAACAAAGAGCGTGCTATTCTCCCATGGATTGGCGAACAGCAGCGGCTTCTTGCTCCAAGGTGTTTTTTTGAGAAGCATTTAGGTTCAGCGCCTTGGCAAGGCCATCCAAGTAGCTACGCTCCATGAAAGAATCCACATTGATGGCTGCGCAAGATAAACGATACAAGTCTGCCGCTTCTTCAGGATTTTGCACCTTGGCCGCCAAAGATAAAGGATCTATGGGCTTTTCCAACATTTCATTGAGCACAAGCGCCATTTCTTTATTGGGGAATAGGGCCTCCACGGCATTATGGATATAGGCTTGCTCTTCTGCATCAATATGCCCGTCGGCACGCGCAGCAAATACCATGGCCTCAAGTAAAATCAAGGCCGTAGAATCTTCCACAGCCATGGCTGGGGCTGGCTGCGCGGGTTGTTGCATCGAAGGAGTAGCAGCTGGAGCATCACCAAATTGCCCGCAGGATGTCGAAGCTGTAGGATTGGCTTGACCTTGCCCTGCAGCCCATTTTTGATAAAACTTCCATGCTAGAGCGCCTGCGGCGGCAGTACCACCCACAAGAACAGCACCTTTGGCCATTTTCTTGGCTGCCTTTTTACCGCCAAATAAGGCCCCCAGCACTCCGCCCACAGCGGTGGCACCCAAAAGACCACCCACACCATTAAGACCACTAGGCATGGAAGGGGCTGAGCCCTTTGTCATGGAGCCAGCATTTTTCATGACGGTATCAAGTTTACCTCCGAGGGCAGAATTGAGTCCTTGGCTTATTTCCGCAAAATTACCACCTTTCACCACATCAAAAATATTTTTCATACTCTCTCCCATGAGAAAAAAATGCTATTCTGTTAATAATTAGTCGTATGATACAAGATTTATATTCCAACTCAAAGCTATTTTTCAGCTCGAGCCAGCAAAAGCACTGTAATGGAAGCCACCTTGGCCTTTTGCAATGCAAGGCATGCATGATACACAGTGGCACCCGTGGTCATGACATCATCCACCAAGAGAACTTTTTTACCCTGCACATCCCGCGCTGCAAAGCTTTCACGCGGATTATTCTGTCTCTCTCGTTTACGTAGCCCTGCTTGTGGCGGTGTATATCTTGTACGATATAACGCGCGCGTATCCAAGGGCAGAACCATCCAATCTTGCAACACGCGACACAATTCCAATATTTGATTATATCCTTGCTCCGCCAAACGTTTTTCATGGCGAGGCATAGGAATAAGTATATCGCAAATGGGCAATGACAAGCTTGTTTCGTATAAAAAAGCCACCAAAAGAGGAATCAAAGAGAAATCCTTTCCATATTTATACTGTAAAACGAGCGCCTTAAGTAAAGAAGAATACGGCCCATAATAATGCAAAGATTGCCAAGGAGGTGGATTACGCTGACACGCTATGCATATGGGCATACTCACCCCTTGGGGTAAAGCGTGGCCGCATAACGCGCAAGGTTCAAAGGAGATGGGCTCAATGCCTACCGCGCAAGAAGCACACAGAAAGTTTTGCACAGCACGAGTTTTTTGCGGTGAGGGGGAATAGTAGGGCTTATGACATACGGGGCAAAGGCGATCAGAGAAAAAATGTGCCCAAAAACGTTCCATTCCCAAGGCCACGCGCCGTGACAAAGGCAAAGGTATGCGGGGCACATCTTGGAGTAAAAAATTTTCTTTGCGAAAATTGCCCATAAAATCTCCCCTTTCTTTGATGTAAAAAGGAACACCTTACCACCCTATGGATTTTATAAAAGCACCTCACCATTCTTCTCTTGAGCCACTTCGCACCCCAAAGCAACCATGGCCGCACAAGCTTGCGCGTCAGCTAAAAAGTCTTGCGGGCCGTCATACCCGCGCCATACAGATCCATCTCCCACGGTACGCTGAAAAAGCTCCCCAAATAAACGTAAAGATAGCAATGTACCCGTAAAAAGATTTTCCCCTCGAGGTCGTGCCGCCACCAATACGGGGTAAAGATGCTTTTCATGCTTTTGTACCGCGGTGCCATCTTGTTCTGCGGCTTGACGCTTGGCCCAGTATTTTTGCCCCCTATCCAGCAAAGCCTTCAACACAGCCGGTACATGATAAAAATAAATAGGCAGTGTTAAAACCACAGCCCCCTCCCCTTCCAAAAGCTGAAAGAGGCGCTCTGTGTCGTCTTTATCTTCCAAAACACAGCGCTGTGTAGCATGCTGAAAGCAGGCACCACAAGACGTGCATGGCAATATGGAATAATCACGCAAATACACCACCTGCGCTTCTTTTCCCTCTTGCCGCACGCCTTGTGCCACCAATTGAGCCATGGCATCGGAATTGCCGCCCGCACGTGGGCTACAAGCCAAAATCACCACAGACATACTAGCGTACGAAAGATCCACAGTAAGGATTATTATTCATTTCATCGCCAATGCTACTTTCCGGCCCATGCCCTGGATACACCATGGTTTCAGGGGGAAGTACAAAGAGTTTCGTTTTAATGGACTCAATAAGCGTTTCCAAATGACCTCCGGGAAGGTCAGAACGCCCCACCGAGCGATAAAAAAGCACATCACCGGTACACACTAAAGACAGTTGCGGAAAATACAAAGACATACTGCCCGGCGAGTGACCTGGGGTGTGCATCACTTCAAATTGCAAAGCGCCTGCCGTATGCTTTCCTGTATTTAACGGTGCAGCATCAAAGGCTTTCACATCAGGAAAGCCCCACATACCGCCTCGGCTGTACTGTGTTTCCAACATGAAGGCATCATCACTTGGCATATACACAGGGGCTTTGGTGGCTGCATGTAAGTCTGCCACCCCGTACATATGGTCAAAGTGCAAGTGCGTTAAATAAATACCTTGTAATGTAAGATTTTTTTCTTGTAAAAAAGCTATTACCGGCGCAGGATCGCCGCCTGGATCCACCACCACGGCAGAACCTTCTTGATATACCACGTAGCAGTTGGTTTCCAAAGGGCCAATGCTGAAAACTTCTATGGACATGAAACACTTCCTTACAGTTATATGCTAAAAATATTTTACACGTATGCGTCATGCAAAACGCCATTATTCAACAGCTTTGTACCAGTGTGCCTTTTAGAGCCAGAATCTGTCAAGTCATAGCTCTCAAAGTTGCCAAAGCACGCAAACACACACGTTTTTTGTCCTACTATTAAAGCAACTTATGAACATCTTTATATCTCGCCAGAAGGGGCATTTTTTACCTTGAAAAAAATACTGAATTAGTATAGTTTTATATTAGTGCTTTGTGCAAGTACTCACATTTTTACCTGTACGTTATTCATTCCATTCGCAAATCAAAAAAAACATATTATACTATCCCCTTGTACGAGGGCAAGGCTAGATTTCTCCCCTCTTTTTCACCTCGCCAACAGACTGAGATATTTATGGAAAATAAAACTCCTTCAACTCCCCCCACTGTTTCTCAAAAAGACTATGAAAAGCTCTTGGAGGAACTCGCTCTTACTCGCCAAAAACTTTCCTACATGGAAGCTTTGGTGGATGCTATCCCCATACCAGTTTTTGCTAAAGATAATTCCGCACGTTTTTGCGTCATCAACAAGGCTTACGAAGACTTCTTTTCCGTTCACAAAAAAAGTATATTGGGAGACTCCATACTCACAGCCAAAACACTGGAAAAAAGCAAGCAAGCCTCCCCAAAAAACGAAGATGACGACTTGGCTTCCCACATAAAAGACGTGCATTACGAAAAAATCTTTCGTACAGCCAGTGGAGCTAAACCAACCCTCTATTGGAGCCGCAGCTTTCAAACAGCCGATGCACAAGAAAAGGGCCTTGTGGGTGTCATTGTTGATGTGAGCAAGCAAAAAACCTTGGAAAATACTCTAGCTGCCACCATTAAAGAACTGGAACAAGCCCACCAAGAAGAACAATTTGCCATAGATAGCATGTCACTTATGCTCGACACCATGCCCCTTGCGGTACATATATGGTCGGAAGACATGACCTTGCTTGAAACCAGCACCGCCGCCACACGCCTTTTGGATTTAAAAAACAAAGACGAATATAAAAAACATTTCTTCAGCTTACATCCAGAATATCAAGCCAATGGTCTTAAATCTTCCGAATACGGCCCTTACTGTTTTCAAAAAGCTTTAACAGAAGGTCATTTCCGTACCCCTTGGCAACATAAAAATCTTAAAGGCGAAATCATTCCCTTTGACATGACCTTTACCCGTGCCACCTTGCACAACGAAACCGTCGTATTGGCTTTCCTTAAAGATTTGCGCAATGAAGAAGAACACATACAAAAACTGCGCGAAGCCGATGAATACACCAAACTCATGCTGGACACTTGTCCTCTGGGCACACTTATTTGGGATAGCGACTACAATCTCATCTCGGTTAATCAGGCTCTAGCCAAAAACTTTGCCTTGGAAAAAGCCAGTGATTTTGTGGAAAACTTTTATAGTCTCATACCCGAATTTCAACCCGATGGCGAAAACTCTCTTCAAAAAATGCAAAAGCACCTTGTGACCTGTTTCACAGAAGGGAAATCCTCTAACCCTTGGATGGGAATAGATATTAACGGCGCCCCCGTGCCTTGCGAAGTGAGCCTTGTACGCGTAAAGCATGGCAACAACTATATGGCCATTGGCTATGTACACGACCTGCGCCAAGAACAAGCGCATAAGAAAAAAATACAGATGGCAGAAGCGCGCACCCGCGCCATCTTAGATGGTATACCGTGGGGCATCAACATTTGGACTTCCAGCTTTGAGTTGGTGGATTGCAATGAAAATGCCGTAAAAATTTCAGGCTATGGTAACAAAGAAGAATACATGAAAAACTTTGTTAACATGGTGCCCCAATTGCAACCTTCCGGAAAAGATTCTTATGTCTTTGCCCGAGAAAAATTCATTGAAGCCACCAAAAAAGGCTTTGCTCACTTTGAAGTCATGGCCATAGCGAATGGTCATGAAGATCTTCCCATGGAGATGACGCTGGTTCGGGCCAAGCTCAGCGATGATGAAGATATTTTCATCGGCTACGGGCACGATTTGCGTGAAAGCAAGCGTATTTTACACGAATTACACTTGGCCAAAGAAGCTGCAGAAAAAAGTGCACAAGCCAAAAGCGACTTCTTGGCCAATATGAGCCACGAAGTTCGCACTCCCATGAATGGAATCTTGGGGCTTTTACGTATTCTCTCCGGCACCGAACTTGATAATGCACAAAAAGACTATGTGGAAAAGGCTCTTTTCTCCACCAATGAGCTTTTGCGCATCATCAACGATATTCTTGATTTTTCAAAAATTGAAGCCGGCAAGCTCGAGATGGAATATACCCTCTTTAGCATTGAGCATGTTTGTAATGAATTGGAACATCTTTTTGACCATTCCTTGTCTGATAAAGGCCTCACATTCACCATGAGCGTAGATGAAAAAGCACATCTCCCCCTCATGGGAGACCCTTTGCGCTTAAAACAAGTACTGCTAAATCTTTTAAGCAATGGTATTAAGTTCACCCATAAAGGCGGTATACACCTTACTGTATCTCATACCGAAGTGGGGCATAATAAATTGTGCTGTCAGTTCACCATATCTGACACAGGTATAGGCCTTAGCCAAGGCCAAATAGACACACTTTTTGACGCTTTCACGCAAGCCGATACTTCCGTCACACGCAAATACGGCGGAACAGGCCTTGGCCTCACCATTTCCAAGCGCATTGTGGAAATGATGCAAGGAACCATTTGGGTTGAAAGTACTCCGGGCAAAGGCTCAAACTTTAACTTCACTGCATGCTTTGACCTTGCCAGCCCTGAAGACGCTTTGGCGCTTCCTTCCATGGCTTTAGCCAAGGAGGAGCAAGAACGCGCAGGGCACCTTCTACTAGTGGAAGACAATGAAATTAATCAACTCATTGCACAAGAACTCTTAATAAGCGCCGGTTATACCTTAGACATTGCCAACAACGGACAAGAAGCCTTAGATATGCTGGAGCAAAAAAACTATGACTTAGTGCTTATGGACATTCAAATGCCCATTATGGATGGCCTCACCGCCGCAGAAAACATTCGAAAACAACCGCAGTGGGCCACACTTCCCGTTATTGCCATGTCTGCACACGCCATGACAGGAGATAAGGAAAAAAGCCTGGCTCACGGCATGAATGACCATATCACCAAGCCCATTTCGCCAAATATTCTATTCTCAGCCTTGGATTTTTGGTTAGACAAAGCAAAATAGCATAAAAAAATAGCCTCTGAGTAATAAGGCTCAGGGGCTTTTTTTTGACAAAACATCAAAGTCATGTACACTTTCCATCTCATATTTAACCCATAAAATAGAAAAATCCCCACAAGGAAAATCTCATGTCAAAACGTAATACCATTCTTATTTCTTGCATCATAGCTCTTATGGCCTTACCTGCAATTGGCATATATTTTTTGGAAAAACATACCGAAAGCACCATTAAGCAAAGCCTTGAACAACACAATATTCAAGTTCAAAACGTGCAATTTAGCTTTATTAAAGACAAGCTAGAAATTCAAGGGATCAGTGGTTCCATTCCTTATGCGCCTGAAGGGTCTTTTAGTGCGGCCAGCATCACGGCACTCAATCCTCAATTGGATGCCTTTTCACCACAAACTTCAGGACATCCTCTGGTGGCCGATGAGGTTATTATCACCGACCTTACAACCCAATATACAACCCAGCAAACGCAATACAGCACGCATAATAAAAGCTTACGTATTTTAGGTTGGAAACAAAATGTGGGAAAAGCACTACAAGCTTCAGCCCAAAAAGATTTAGCTGTTTATATAACTGCCCTTATGGATATATATGTGACACAATTACAAGTTACTCATTCCGTCAGCACCGTAAAAACAGCACAATGGCAAAACATCATTAATGTCGAAAATTATACCATTCAAGACATGAATCCCAAAAGCATAACCTCCCTAGAACTCTTTGATGTAGCTTCCCAAACCTCCATGAACAATCAAAAAGAAATACAGCATACCACCATACAAAAAGTTCAAGTGGGCCCCATGGATCTTCCTTCCCCTGCCTTTGTGGCTCTTCTTACAGAGCAAGCATATTTTACTCCTACCCCCTATGAAGGCATGGCGGAAGAGCAGCTCCTTACCCATGGTCGTGAATATTTCTCCACCGGTGTTAACTCAAAAATTCAGCTCACAGGCCTTACCTATGAGCACGAGCAAGCTGGCAAAAAAAGTCCCATCTTTAGCCTTGACCTCATATCCCTGCAAGCTCAATATGATGCACTCAAGGATACAAGTCTACGCGTTGGCACCCAAGTACAAGGGGCTCAAGTTCATTTTGAGTATCTAAGCCCTGACCCACAGGTGCGTAAAATCATTCAAAACATGCTTGGCACACAGCTTCTAGATGTGGAAGCTGCCTTTGCCACCGAGCTGCTACCCACAACACAAACTAGTTCTGTGAAAGCAAGCTTTGGCATAAAAAATCTGGGCGAAGCACAATTGGGCATACAGGCCATCCTCCCCCTACAAAAAATTTCACAACTGTTTTCTGGAGAAAACACCTTCAACACTCTTCAAAAAATACTTTTCACGCTACAGCTGGCCGGCATACAAATACATCTTCAAGACCAAGGTTTCATCCCCAGAACCATCATAAGTGTGAGCAAACAAGCGCTTATTTCCTTGGAGCTAGCGCAGGAAATTACCATATCCGGCATTGAAAAGGAAATACGTTACTGGAAACATCGCGTAAGTGAAGCTAATTACGCTGCGTTACAACAATGCATGGAACACCCCGGCACCGTGGAAATTACATTTGCCCCCACTGAGCCCATGGCCCTTTTACCCATTGTTATGATGGCACAAAACATGACGACACCATTACCCCTGAACATCACATGCAAACCTGGCTTACCCGTGGTAGAGGCAGCGAAGAAGATTTTACCCACTTTGCAATAAGTGCGCGTATACATTCTAAGCAAAAAAATACCTAGCACCTTTGCAAAGCGCTTGACTTACATGCAAAGTACGGCATAGTACTGCCTACTTATATTATTTTATTAACAACGGAAAAAAGTATGTTTAACAAATCAGCAAATACCCACGGAAGCCCCAAATCCATGTTTCGCGAATATGCAGAAGCCCTTATCATCGCATTATTTTTAGCGCTTTTCATCCGCACATTCATTGCGCAAGCCTTTAAAATCCCTTCAGAATCCATGCTCCAAACCCTTGTGGTGGGTGATCATCTTCTCGTTTCCAAATTTTCTTATGGGGTAAAAATTCCCTTTACGGATTCTTACCTCTTTGAAGGGGACGATCCTCAATACGGTGATGTAGTAGTATTCAAATATCCCAAAGAGCCTTCCCTCGACTATATTAAACGCGTTGTGGGTAGACCCGGCGATGTCATTGAAATGCGCGATAAGCAATTGTATCGTAACGGACAAGCCGTTAAAGAAGAGTATACGCGTAACTCTGACCCCCAAGGAATTTACCCCACGCGTGATAATTTTGGTCCTTACACCGTTCCAGACGGGGAATACTTCATGCTTGGCGATAACCGCGACAATTCCCAAGACTCTCGCTACTGGGGATCGGTAAAAAAATCTGCCATGCACGGCAAAGCATGGCGTATTTATTGGTCTGCCAATGGTCTTGATAACATCCGCCTAGGGCGCTTTGGCAAGGCTGTGGAATAATGCTTGTCCAGCTGATCAGTGGAAGTC
Source organism: uncultured Desulfovibrionaceae bacterium (assembly GCA_964370835.1). Lineage (GTDB taxonomy): Bacteria > Desulfobacterota > Desulfovibrionia > Desulfovibrionales > Desulfovibrionaceae > CAYJAD01. Next base: position 1,572 of record CAYJLO010000057.1, on the reverse strand, counting down.
TACACGGCGTTGACGCCTTACGCGTAGACATGGAAATAGACCTTGTTCGCAAGGGAATTCCAGATTTCACCATGGTTGGCATGGCCGAAAGGGCGGTGCGTGAAGCAGAAAAACGCGTCAACTCCGCCCTTCGGGCCTGTGGTTTCACACTTCCCCCCGCACGCATCACCGTTAACCTAGCCCCAGCAGATAGACGCAAGGAAGGTGCCGGTTACGACCTGCCCCTAGCCCTAGGCCTTTTGGCCGCCGCCGGTATCATCCCCCAAGAAAGCTTACAAGGTTGGCTCTTTGCCGCAGAACTTTCCCTTTCAGGGCAGCTTAAGCCCATAAAAGGTTCTTTGCCCTTGGCCATTCTTGCTCGTCAAGAAAAAGCCCAAGGTATTTTCATTGCTCCAGAAAATGCGCAAGAAGCCGCTGTGGTACAAGGAATTACCGTCCTCGCTCCGCGCGATCTTGTGCAGTGCGTGGCCTACCTCACCGCTGAACAAACACCAAGCCCCATCGTGGTTCAAAACCTCAAGGCAGACCATTGCCATGCGCTGGATTATGCCGAAGTCAAAGGGCAGCTTGCCGCCAAACGAGCTTTGGAAATCGCCGCCGCCGGTGGACATAATATCTTACTCATGGGCCCTCCCGGCAGCGGAAAAAGCATGTTGGCCCAACGTCTCCCCAGCATACTTCCGCCCCTCAGTTTTGAAGAAGCTCTTGAAGTCACCAAAATTTACAGCGTCACTGGGAAACTCCCCCACGATGCAGGGCTCATCCACACGCGTCCTTTCCGCTCTCCGCACCATACCATTTCGGACATAGCCCTCATTGGTGGTGGTAACACGCCCCAGCCCGGCGAAGTGTCCCTCAGTCATCGCGGCGTGCTTTTTCTTGATGAACTCCCTGAATACAAAAAATCCACCCTCGAAGTGCTCCGCCAGCCCCTAGAAAATGGTTTTGTGAGCATAGCCCGCGCTCGAGGATCCCTCACTTTTCCTGCCGCATGCATGTTGGTGGCCGCCATGAATCCCTGCCCTTGTGGCTACCAAGGTGATGCGCATCACCCATGCACCTGCTCCGCGCAAAGTCTTGCCAAATATAAAGCAAAGCTGTCCGGCCCCCTGCTTGACCGCATAGATTTACACATAGAAGTACCTGCCGTACCCTACGAGGATTTACGCAATTTCCAAGATGCCTCCACAGCCCAAAACAGTTCCGCCGCCATGCGTGAACGCGTCCTTGCCGCCAGAAAGATACAGTTGAGCCGTTACGCTGACACATCATGTCTTTGCAATGCCATGCTCTCAGGATCATTATTAGAAGCTCATTGCGCCCTTGATCAAAAAGGCCATACTGCTCTCGAACGTGTGGTGCGAGCCTTTGGTTTATCTGCCAGATCCTACACGCGCATATTACGTCTTGCACGCACCATTGCGGATCTTGATGGCTCTGAAAATATTTTGCATGGGCATATTCACGAGGCTGTGTCTTTGCGGGTGCTGGATAGGAAAGAATAATTTTTAAAGAGCTTTTTTGTGGGGGAGAGGGGAAACCTTTTCCAAGCGGAAAAAGGTTTCCCCTCTC
>CAYJLO010000056.1:0-19294 GCA_964370835.1 uncultured Desulfovibrionaceae bacterium | reverse complement strand
TGATCATGGCATCAATTTGCGCTGTGGTGGTTTTTTCTGTGCAAGCCACCAAGAGTACATTGTCCATACCTTCATAATGGCGATCCACAGGATAACCAATGGCAAAACCATGTTCCAACATCTTTCCGGCCAATTCCTTGGCAGAACAAGGCAAGGTAAGCGCAAATTCATTGCCGTAAGGGGCATCATGTAAAAGGCTTACTCTAGGAATGCTGGTCCACTGCTCTGCGGCATAACGGGCATTTTCCATACCCAAAAGAGCCACGCGTTGCAGACCTTCTGTACCTAAAAGAGCTAAGTATATGACGCTACGCAAAGCACATAAGGATTGGTTGGAACAAATGTTAGACGTTGCTTTAGCACGACGAATATGCTGTTCACGAGCTTGCAAAGTAAGCACGTAGCCAGTTTTTCCGTCCACATCCACAGTACGACCACAAATACGACCGGGGAACTGACGAATGTATTCTTTGCGGCAAGTCATGATACCAAGGTAAGGACCACCAAAGGATAAAGGCATGCCTAGTGCTTGACCATCGGCCACAGCCACATCTGCACCCATTTCACCGGCAGTCTTAATAAGAGCTTGCATGATGGGATATACGGACATGATGGAAAGCACTTTTTGGCTCTTGGCATGGGCAAAAAGTTCGCTATAATCTTCAATGGCGCCAAAGAAGTTGGGGTTTTGGGCAATGACAGCGGCGCAGGTGTTGTCCATGGCGGCTTTGAGGCCTTCCATGTCAGGACGACCGTTCTTATGCTCCACTTCCACAATTTCCATGGTCAAATTACTGGAGTAATCCTTCACCATGGTACGCCAAATGGGGTTCACGCCACCATCGATGACAATCTTCTTACGTTTGGTTTGGCGCATGGCCATGAGGGATGCTTCAAATAAAGCAGAGCCACCATCGTACACAGAAGCATTGGAGCAATCCATACCAAAAAGACGTGTTACGGCTGTTTGGTATTCAAAAATGGCTTGCAATGTGCCTTGAGAAGACTCTGGTTGGTAAGGTGTATAAGCAGTATAAAATTCACCGCGAGAAGCAAGCGCATCCACAGCTTTAGGTATGGAATGGTCATAAAAACCAGCACCTAAAAAAGATGTCATGTTATGTGCGTTTTTGGCTGCAAGGGCTTCCAAGTGGGAGCACACAGCCATTTCGCTTTGACCTTTGGGTAAATTAAAGGATTTGGGACGCATGGACGGTTTGATATCTGCAAACAAATCATCCAAGGTCTTCACGCCAACGGTTGCAAGCATGGCTTGCAGTTCGGCTTCAGTATGAGGGACAAAGGGCATATTCACCAGCCTTTGCTTTATATCGCCCCAGCGGAGCGACGGGATGAAAGAAAAAAACTACAAAAACAAAGAGGAGCTTACAAAACAGACACGTACTTTACTGTGACCTAGGTCACATGTGTTTGCCATAAGCTCCTCTCAAAGAATTAAAAACTATTAATGGGCTTCGGAAGCGCAAAATTCTTCGTATTCTGCAACTTCGAGTAAACCTTCAGGCTTACCGGAAATTTTAATACGCAACATCCAAGCAGCGCCATAGGGATCGCTGTTTACGGTTTCAGGAGCATCGTTGATGGATTCATTAACAGCCACCACTTCACCGCTGATGGGAGCATACAATTCACTGGCAGCCTTTACAGACTCAATGGAACCAAATTCTTCACCGGCAGTAAGAACAGTGCCTTCTTCTGGAAGGTCCACATAGGTGATATCGCCAAGAGCTTCTTGAGCAAAACTCGTAATGCCAATAACAGCCTCGTCGCCTTCAATACGTACCCATTCATGGGTTTTATCATACAACAAATCAGATGGATTAGACATTATACGTCCCTCTCTAAATAAATTTTATAATTTTGTTCTGGCAGTGCCCTTATCGTAGAACGGTAAGGAAACTACAGTGGCTGGCAAGGAGGTTTTAGCCGCCTTTACCAAAAATTCAGTTTTACCGGCATGTTCGACGGCAACCCAAGCAAAAGCAACAACATATCCCAAAGAAGGAGCAAAAGACCCACTGGTCACCACACCCACTTCTTGTCCGTCGGCTACGCATATTTTATCACCGGCGCGGGCGGCTCTGCGCCCTTCGATGCGTAAAGGTAATAAAACTTCGCCCACTTGACCGGCGTGCTCATGCCCCACATAGGGAGCTAAGGAAGTAAGCATTTTTCCCATACCGGCTTCGGTGGGGTTGTGCTTATCATCTAACTCATGCCCGTATAAAGGCAAGCCAGCTTCCAAACGCAGAGTATCACGGGCACCAAGACCAGCAGGTTTCACGCGGGCATCTTGTAAAAGCTTTTCCCACAAAGGTAAAGCTTTTTCCCAAGGTAAATACAACTCATAACCAAGTTCACCGGTATAACCCGTACGGCTAACGAGCATTTTTTCGCCCATAAAATCGCGGTATTCAAAAGAGAAATAGCCCAAATGGCGGAAAGATTCACCCATAAGAGCTTCTAAAACTTCAATGGATTCTGGACCTTGTAAATCTATCTTGGCAGTTTTAGCAGATACATCTTCAAGGGTGACACCTTCAGGCATGCGTTGCTGTAAGGCGGCAAAATCGCCAGCGGCGCAAGCCCCATTAACCACCAACATAAAAGAATCTTCTTCTAAGCGATAGACAATGAGGTCATCCAGCATATTGCCCTGCTCATTGAGCAAAAAACCGTAGCGGCATTTACCGGGCTTAAGGGTTTCAAGATTGTGGGTCACAGCTTCGGAAAGAGCTTTAGCGGCTCCTGTGCCATGAATAAGAAATTCCCCCATGTGACAAATGTCAAAAATGGAGGCTTTAGTGCGAGTATGCTCATGTTCGGCCAAAATACCCGCATACTGAATGGGCATATCCCAACCGGCAAAACCAGCGGTTTTAGCGCCTTGCGCTTTATGCCATGCAGTCAAAGGCGTTTGCAAAAGTGTTTCCACTGTGTGCTCCTAAACTTTTGTGTTACAGCATTACAAAAAAATAACGCTCGGTATATCGTTGCAAAATATCTAGCACAAAAGCCCTTCCTATACAAGCGTGCTTTTCATGCTTTTCTTGTGAATTTTATACTTTATGGGGTGAAATCCATGGTACCTTTGGGCAAAAGTCTTGCATCTCGCATTGTTCACATAAAGGCTTACGCGCATCACACACATGGCGCCCAAACCATACCATACGATGATTCACTCGTCCCCACTCTTCTTGAGGGAAGATTGCCATTAAGTCTTTTTCCACTGTCACAGGTGCAGTGCTCTTGGTTAAGCCTAATCTAAAAGCAATGCGCCCCACATGGGTATCAATGGCAATACCTTCATTGATGCCAAAGGCACTCCAAAGCACCACGTTGGCGGTTTTACGCGCCACGCCACCAAGGGTTATCAAATCCGCCAAACGAGGAGGAACCTCCCCCCCATACACCTGCATGACACGTTGCGCCGCCGCCACAATATTTTTAGCTTTATTTCTATAAAACCCTGTGGACCGGATAACTTCTTCCACTTCTGCTATGGGGGCATCCGCCAACGTCGCCGCATCGGGCCAACGCGCAAATAAATGCGGTGTCACCATATTTACCCGAGCATCGGTGCATTGGGCTGATAATACCACAGCCACCAAAAGTTGCCATGCTGTCTCGGCATGCAGGTGCGTTTCCGGCTCAGGATACTTGGTGGCCAAAGCCTCTTGCACCAAGGCCGCGCGTTTTTTCAGTGATTTAGTCATCCTCACCTCCACATATAAAAAGGTATGGTGCATGGTACTATTTCTAGCATTCATGCACCATCATATCTAAAAGCCTTCTTTGACCGTTTTTGGCATACCCACGCGTAAGCTAAGTCCAGCATACACTAAAGCTGATACGGTCAGCCCCACCACAAAGGGAGGCCATTGCTGTACAAAAGCAGGTAAACCTTCCAGCATAATCAAAGCTGTACGTGGCGATACCACAAGATAAAAACCTATACAAGACACGGCACCGGCCACAGCTGAGGCCGTGGCGGCCTTGGCATGTGCGTGCTTAAAGAGCACCAAGCTGATATAAGGCACAAAAGCCGTAGCACCGATAACGCTCCAGCTTGTGGTGTAAATGAGCGAAATAATCTTACCTTCAATTTGTGCTGTCACTGCACTCACAAGCACACAAGCCATAATGGCACAAAACCAGCTTATCTTATTGGTTTTTTTACTAAAAATATCTTCTGTTAACGACGATGAAGCAATATGAAACAGCGCCGTACAAGTGGAAATGGAGGCAGAAATAATGGCTAAGCTAAAAATTTGCTTACCCACACCCGGCAAAAGTTGATGCACCAAAGCAGGAATAACGGCATCGCTGCTGGCCATTTCTGGTAAGATAAGACGCGAAAGTGAGGCAATAAAGTACATGCCGCCCACGATAAGCAAGAGAACACCCGAAGCCAAAAGCGCGGCTTTTTGCACTTCTTTCTTACTTTGCAACGCGAAGTGACGTTGTATCATTTGCGGCTGTGCCCACACGGCCACAGAAGTCACCACCACCAAGGACCAAATAAACATGCCAGAATCACCCGATGAGAGTGAGGTAAAGCCATTATTTGCTTCTGGTGTGGCGGGCAAAAGAGCTAAGGACTTCACGCCGTCCACAGGACCACCCACCAAGGATAGCACTTCATAGGCCAAAAGACCTATGCCAAAGAGCATGATGGCCCCCTGCATGGCTTCGGTCAACAAAACACCACGCATGCCGCCCCACAGCACGGCCAAGCCCACCACAGCAGCCAACAACCAAATGCATGCTTCTTTATCCAAGGGGAAAATTTCCGTCAGCATCATGGCTGCACCTTTAATAACAGCAGCCGCGTACACAGAAAGAAAGAAAGCAAAGATAAAGCCTAAAATCTTACGCAAGAAAGGTGCATTATGCCCCAAGGAGAGCAATTGCGCCGGCGTGCGCGCGCCCAACTTCATTTGTAATTGTTTGGTGGGCCACGCCAAAACATAATATACAAACAACGTACCTAACAGCACATTACCCAAAGCAATCAGCATCATTTGCAGGCCGTACTTATGGGCCAATCCGCCAAAGCCAATGAGCGCCACAGCAGAAATATAGGTGGCCACATAAGCCAAAGATTGCACACCAAAGCCCACTTTACCGCTCAATAAAGCGTCTTTACCAGCGCCCATACGCGCCAGGAAGAAAAATACCGCAATGTATGCGCCCCAAATGATGATTTCCATAACTACCCTCTCTTCGATAATGTGCCACAAAAAAAGCCGCTTCCACACGGAAACGGCTTATATTGCATCATGTTATTTTTTAGCTACAACAAAGTCCCGCTCCGTACATGTACTGGCAGGTAATAATAATAGTTGCTAAAAAAAGCTTTGTTGTTATTTCTTTGTTGCATTTGATGAGTATTGTATACAATGCTTCTTCTGTCAAGAATATTTTGGAGAAGCAAAGAAAAATCTTGTATTTCCTTCCCCCATAAAAAGTGTATATCAAGTAAATGAAGCCGAATTTTTTCTGTGACAAACACATGGGCAAAAGAAAAAAAATACGGCAAAATACTTCGTATCAAGGTAGAATACCCCTTCCACACCCTAATCAAGGAGACACCATGTTACTTGTTTACACCACCATGCCATCCATGCAAGAAGCCAAAGACATTGCCAGCCACGTGGTAGAGGCTAGATTGGCCGCAGGAGCCAATATCATTCCCGGTGCTTACTCCATTTACCACTGGCTAGGGAAAATAGAGCACGCCCAAGAGTGTATCTGCCTTTTCCAAAGTACCGAGAAGCAATTTGAAGCCTTAAGCCAAGCCATACAAGAAAGGCACAGCTATGAAGTGCCTTGCATCATAGCCATGCCTCTTGAAAAAGCAGAAAAACATTTTGCCGCGTGGATTACCCAGCACTGCCAAGATTAACTTCCCTGTTTGGGCTCCACCTTGGCATTGTCTATAATATGCCTGTCGCCATACATGCCATAAGCATTATTCATAATCCAATGCATCACTGGTGGCACGCGCGTTGCCACCACGGCTTCATTCCAAGCTATGTTTTCGCTACGCTCATACACTTGTTGCCAGTGAGTAAAGGAAAAACGCACATCCACGCAATCGGGGTCTGTACAAGGGGCAAGACCTTTGCACTCAGCTTTTAACCAGAGCATAAGGCGATTATTCTTTTCATGCGGCGTATTCACCGCCAAGAACAAGCACAACTCCATGAATTTTTCCACAGCAAAGGGCAAGTTCTCCACATCATCTTGCAAAAAGCGTAAACGAATACCGCAAGCCGAAATATTAATGATACGGAAATCACTATTCCCTTCAGGGCGAAATACAGCAAAAGGCTTGCCAAGCCCGTGCACTTTGTCCGGAAGCATATTACTGTCGCGCGCATACAACCATGAAGAGGCCAAAGCCACCGCACCAGGAGCAGGCTCAATGCGCACTTCTTCACGTGATTGAGAATTTCCAAGCACGCTGGGACGTCGTATAACAATATACATTTCGCCATCTTTGTGTAGAATATTACAGACAAAACTTGGAAAGTGATACAAAGTGCCTTGTTCATTTTGCACCAATTGTAAATAGACATCTATGGGGGCGTCATTCCAGCCATCTGGCAAAGAATCGGGGACAAGGCGCAACGTTAAGTACGGATCACAAGGCTTCTTTCCACCCTGCTCTTCCTCGTTTTTGTCGGCATCGGCCGAAGTCTCTTTTCCTGAAAATTGAGACATGGCCAGGCCATAGCATTGGATATGTTTTTGCTTGAGAGAAGGACGCGTGCACACCAAGTCAAATTTGGTTTCAAGCTCAATGGCGCGCTCTAAAATATTGGTAATGACAGTATCAGGATCCACCTCAAAGGCGAAATTCTTATCATTTTTTTGATTTTTTCTTAGGCGGGAAACAAGCACAAATGATATGGCTAAAACCACCACAGCCAGCACGCATATATACATCATATATGGACCCGTTAGATTGGTTGTGGGTTCCCACAACACTGACCCACCGGCAAACATTTTCATATAAGGTGGTGCTTCAGGCCATGTACGCATCAAAGGGGACTGTTCAGTACTCATATTTTCCTCACGCTTAGAAAACATTTTATGCTACTATAAAATTGACACCCATGCGAGGCTATGCAAAATGCTATTTCACCAAAAGGGTACAACAGTATAAAATACAAGGCAAGATATTTTCTTAACACTGCCCACAACTTATCATACTAGAGCACATCTCATAATTCAGCTGACGCTAAATTATGTTGTATCACCGCGCCAAAAAGCGCGGTTTTTGGCCTGTTCCGATGACTATGCCACCGCGTCAAACTGTCGTTTGGCGACTAGAAGCTCCTCAACATACGCTATCGTGTAACTATGAAATAGCTTCTAGTATCCTTTTACAAAAAAAAAGACCAAGGAAGGTCTCCCCTCCTTGGTCTTAAAAAAACTACGCCAATGCTTTTAAGGCTGCGGCCACACCGGCCCCATAGTCTACATGCGCTCTTGTGCAGTGATCAATGTGCCTTTGCTGTACTTGTTCAGAGCATCCTTGCATGGCACGTGCTGTATTTTCAAAAAGAACCGTTCTTTGCTCTTCACTCATGAGCATGAAAAGCTTTCCAGGTTGGGTGAAATAATCATCATCGTCTTCACGCGTATCCCAATCCCATGCTGGGCCATCTAAATCCAAAGGTGGTTCGCGAAACTCGGGCTGATTTTGCCACTCACCCACAGAGTTGGGCTCATAAGGAGTGGTTCCGCCAAAATTACCGTCCACACGCATGGCCCCATCTCTATGATAAGAGTGCACAGGGCAACGCGCTTTGTTTACGGGAATAAGGTTATGGTTTACGCCCAAACGATAGCGCTGTGCATCGCCATAAGAAAATAAACGTCCTTGTAGCATTTTATCCGGTGAAAAACCAATGCCAGGTACGATATTTGCCGGATTAAAAGCTGCTTGCTCCACCTCGGCAAAGTAATTTTCCGGATTTCTATTCAATTCTAACACACCCACTTCCACCATGGGCGCATCACGATGGTACCAAACCTTTGTTAAGTCAAAGGGATGGTAAGGTAACTTATTGGCTTGTTCTTCGCTCAGCACTTGCACAAAAAGCGTCCAACGCGGGAATTCACCGCGCTCAATGGCTTCATAAAGATCTCTATGATGGCTATCTCTATCTTGACCAATGATGGCTTGCGCTTCTGCATCGGTTATATTTTTGATGCCTTGTTGCGTGCGGAAGTGGAACTTCACATAATAACGCTCATTTTTAGCATTGAGGAAACTATAGGTATGACTACCAAAACCATGCATATGACGATACGTGGCCGGTATACCTCTATCACTCATGAGCACCGTTACTTGGTGCAAAGCTTCTGGTAATAAGGTCCAAAAATCCCAATTACTTTGGGCATTATGCATATGTGTGCGTGGATCTCTTTTCACCACGTGATTCAAATCTGGGAAGTTTAAGGGGTCACGCATGAAAAATATGGGGGTATTATTTCCCACCAAGTCCCAATTTCCCTGCTCGGTATAAAACTTTATGGCAAAGCCACGGATATCTCTTTCGGCATCGGCCGCACCACGTTCGCCTGCCACAGTGGAAAAACGTAAAAATAAGTCTGTCTTTTTACCGACTTCAGAAAAAATGGCAGCTTTGGTGAATTGGGTAATATCATGTGTCACAGTGAATGTGCCATAGGCGCCTGAGCCTTTGGCATGCATGCGACGCTCTGGAATAACTTCACGGTCAAAGTGAGCCAGCTTTTCCAAAAACCAAACATTTTGTAAAAGCATGGGCCCGCGTTTGCCAGCGGTTTGTACATTGGTTGCACCGCTGACAGGGCAACCAGCGGCGGTGGTGAGTTTTGTATCTTTCATCTCATTCTCCTTGAGTTATAGGTCATAAATGCTAAAAACGATCTAAAAATACGCTAAACGCTCTTAATACATAACAAAGAAGAGAAAAAAAGCCAGCCTCTTAAGCGGCAAAACACAAGAGGCCATATCTAACCAGATAAGTATAAATTGAAAAAAGTAAAGATGCCCAAGAAAATATTTTCATGGGCATCTTTATACGTAATGAATAACTTTAACAATTATTCTACTTTGGATTTTTCATATTCGGCAACAACTTTTTCTGCCACCGGTGGGGGTGCTTCTTCATAATGGGCAAATTCCATGGTGAAAACACCTTGTCCGCCCGTCATGGAGCGCAAATCGGGAGCATAACGCAACACTTCGCTCATGGGCACATGGGCTTTAATTTCTGTGATACCAACCACAGAGTCAGAACCTAGTACCTTACCACGTCTTGATGATAAATCACCAATAACGTCACCCATATATTCATCGGGTACCGATACAACCAAGGTCACAATGGGTTCCAAAAGAACAGGCTTTAAGCTTTCCAAAGCTTTCTTGAAGGCTAAGGAACCAGCAATCTTAAAGGCCATTTCTGAGGAGTCCACGTTATGGTATGAGCCGTCATACACTTTTACGCGGAAGTCCACCACCTGACAACCGGCTATGAAACCGCGAGCCGCAGCTTCTTGTATGCCTTTATCAATGGCAGGAATGTAAGTACGAGGAATAACACCACCCACAATGGCATCTTCAAATTGATACCCCTCGCCACGTGGTAAGCCTTCCAGCTCTATCCAACAATCACCAAATTGGCCACGACCACCAGATTGCTTTTTATGGCGCCCTTGTACTTGGCATTTACCGCGCACAGTTTCGCGATACGGCACCTTGGGTGTTTTTAAAATGATTTCTGTTTTATAACGGCGCATGGCCTTTTCCACAGAAAGCTCAATATGTAATTGCCCCATCCCTGCCAGCAAAATACAACCGGATTCAGGATCGCGCGATATTTTCAAAGTAATATCTTCTTCCAAAACTTTTTGTATGGAGTTAAAGACCTTTTCTTCATCTCCCTTTTCTTTGGGCTCCAGCGCATAGGTAATGAGCTGTGGAGGCAAAGCAGGCATGGGAAGAACAAAGGGTGCTTTTTCATCATACAAAGTATCGCCGGTGGCAGTATTTTTTAACTTACCAATGGCAATGATGGAGCCCGGCCCCAAAGTATCTTTGCACTGGGTTTGGTTTTTACCCGTCAAATACGACAAGGAGGACAAGCGCTCCGTTTCTTCAGAACGAGAGTTTTTCAAAACACTATCCCCACCAATGGTACCGGAAAGCACACGAGCCAAAGAAAGTTGGCCGGCGAAGGGATCCACAATGGTTTTGAAAATAAAGCATGCAGCTGGACCGTCTTCAGTGCTTGCGCGTGTGGTGCCTTCAGCATCAACAAAAGGTGCACGCTCCAAGGGGGACGGTAAAAGCGTTTGAATAACTTTTAACAATTGCGCTCCGCCCTTATTTTCAAGGGCAGCACCGGCAACCACAGGCACAAGTGCTCCGGAAGCAACACCTAAACGCAAGCCCATGGCTATGTCTTCTGGGCTGAGCATTCCTTCTTCTAAATACTTTTCCATGAGTTCTTCGTGGGATTCCGCAATGTTTTCCACGGCAATATCATGAATAAGAGAAACTTCATCTTCTAAGTCCACAGGTACAGGAGCTTCGATGGTGGCACCATTTTCACCAAACATAAGAGCCTTATTGGCAAAGATATCCACCAAACCAAGGAAAGTTTCTCCGGCCACTATGGGCATGAAGAGCGTTACAGGTTTGGCGCCAAGCATGGTGGCTATGCCGTCATAGGCCATTTGAAAATCGGCTCTATCGCGATCCATTTTATTGATAAAGATCACGGAAGGTAATTTCACATTACCGCGACGTACATGCTCCCAAAGCTTTTTAGTCAAGGGACGCACACCATCCACGGCATCAAGAACAAAAACTACAGCGTCAGTGCCTTGTAAAAGGCAGGCAATATCGCCTACGAAGTTTCCATCACCGGGAATATCCATGAAGTAGTGACGATTTTCTTCCCAAAGATAGGTAGCAAAACCGGGCTGGATGGAACCGCGACGACGTGTTTCTTCCGGCTCATAGTCAAGACTGGTGGTACCTTCTTCGATGGCACCCAAGCGATTTATAACGCCTGATTGAAAAAGAAGCATTTCGGCTAAAGAGGTTTTACCGCAGCCACCTGTACCCACTAAGGCATAGGTGCGTTGGCTATCAAGTGATTTGGCCATTCTGTTCTCCCGTAGCTGCAAAGTGAAGGAGGGCAATGCATTGCACACACTCCAGAAAAACTGTTCCAATATAACTTACATTATACTTTGCACTAAGAACATGAAAATGTCTACACTGTATACAAATTAGATTGTGCTTTTTATATCTTTTACACTAAAAACATCGCCAAAACACGCCAGCAATCCGCCAGCGCACATAAATCTTCATATACAAATTCTCTGCAATAATACACTATTACTAAAAAAATACCTCGAATTTTCACGTGTAAAAAATTTCCCAAATATATGTAGGGAGATATTTACATCTTACCCATAAAATCGTACAAAAACATATGGATTTTTTAACAAATTTCTTTACCCTTCCTACTATTATCTATGCTGTGCTTGGCATTCCTGCCTTGTTGGGCTTTGTCATACTTGTGCGCCTTTCACGACAAGGGCGCTCAAATTTTACCGAACGCCATAAAGCCATGGACTTGCGCATTCAGCAAACAACGTCCGAAATGGAAGAATTGAATAAAACCATGCTCCAGTCAGAGCAATTGCACATTGTGGCCACAGCTTTGCGCGAAGCCATACAGATACAAACACTGCAAGCACAGCGTAGAGCCACAAATCCTCCCGTGGCATCAGTGGAAGAATATAAGGACGCTGTGATTCTCCATTTAGAAAAACATATCTTTCTTGTTGAGTATAAAGAGAAAAAACAATTTTTGCGCAGTACGGGAAAAATTGTCTATGGACAAGGGCATTTTGAAGTGTATGGCCCTCTTGGCAAAGAGCATGTCCTATCATCTTGCCCCAAGGAAGACGTAGAGGAGCATGCACCCCCAACCATTAAAAAAGTACACTCCCCCCCCTCTTCACCCAATACAACTCTAAAAGGGGAAGCTAAAATTTTTTATTCCTTACTGGAGTTAGAGCTCTACCTTACGCAAAAAATGCAATCTTCGCGTGGGCGTCTTCTTCCACCTGCCTTACGCATGAAAAAATAACAGACCAATAATACACTCTCCCCTACCATCATTGCCGCAACCATGCCATATGTAGACCCAACCTCACGGCCATAAAAAGTTTTTGGGGGTGGGGGGTCTGGGGGGAGGAGACCTTTTTCCAAAAAGGTCCCTCTCCCCAGAAAATAAAAAAAACATAAAAAATAAACAAAAATTGCAAAAAAAAGCTCCACAGCCTAAACTGCGGAGCTTTTTTTACATATATTAATTCAAACTATTTCTTATGCTTCTTATCCATGGCAGCGGCGAAGGCTTGACCAAGACTACCGAAAGAACCGCCAGCATCAGAAGCTGATGCAGCACCTTTCTTTTCGCGTGGAGCATGACTGGTTTTGGTATGCTCTTTCCAGGAAGTATCTTCGCGCTCTTCGCTTTCTTCAGCACCAAGACTGATGCGACGCTTTTCCACGTCTAAGGACATAACTTTAAGAGTTACTTCTTGTCCCTTGGTGAGAGTGGATAATTCTTTGGAATTTTTAGCGTCTTTAGCAACGGCATTGGGTAAAAGACCGGTGATGCCAGGAGCGATATTTACAAAAAGACCAAATTGGGCGCGGCTTTCTACGGTGCCTTTTACTAAGCTACCCACGGGGAATTGCTCGGCAACGGTGCTCCAAGGATCGCTTTCAGCATCACGCATGGAGAGAGAAAGACGACGATTTTCCAAGGAAAGTTCTTTCACTTTCACGTTAACGGTATCGCCAACGGCCACAAAGTCTTCAGGCTTGTGTACGCGCTTTGTCCAAGACATTTCGGAAATATGCACAAGACCATCAATGCCGGGAAGCACTTCTACGAATACACCAAAGCTGGTTAAGCGTACTACGCGACCACTTACGATGCTACCGATTTGAATGCGGCCTTCCACGTCGGCCCAAGGATCGCCTTCGGCTTGCTTGCGGGAAAGGGAAATGCGTACATTGCCTTTGGCATCTTTGGTGATGGAAAGCACTTTTGCGCGAACCATATCGCCTTCGCTGACAGCTTCATCGGAGCTGGATACGCGGGACCATGTGAGTTCGGAAATATGAATCATGCCTTCTACGCTGGGGGCAATTTCCATGAAAGCGCCAAAAGGAGCAAGACGAGTGATGCGACCTTCAACGGTGTCACCTTCTTTGATGCTCTCGAGCAATTTAGCCAAGGATTCTTGACGCTCGCGCTCAAGGAAAGCACGGTGAGAAACAACAATGTTGCGACCATTGCTTTCGATGCGTGTGATGATGAAGGGTAAGGTTTTACCAACAGCAGCAGAAGGATCGTCAAAGGTGTTACGACCAATTTGGCTACCGGGGCAGAAAGCACGCTTTTGCATAACTTCTACATTGTAACCACCATTACAAGTACTTACAACTTTACCGTCCACAGGAATGCCGGAATCTCTGGCATCTTCAAGGGCAGAAACACCGCTACCGCTACGGGAGAGACGAATTTCTTGTGCACTTACAGAAGTTACCCAAGACTCTAAAGTGTCGCCCACGGACAAGGTGGTTTCACCATTGGCATCGAGGATATCTTTACGGTCCATAATGCCATCTACTTTAATGCCGATATCTAGGAAAATAGTTTCCCCAGTCATGGCAATGATGGTACCGCTCACCTTTTGTCCGGGCTGCAAACGCACCGCAGGTGAATTATAGGTTTCAAGAAGACTTGCAAAATCTTCACCAATATTTTCAGATTCTTGCAAATTTGATGGAGTGTTATCGCTCATGAGAAATCCTCGATACAATTGAATTTAGGTGTTGTTACTATACTATAATGTTCACAAAGGCAATCATTTACTTTCAATGGTCAAATACAGGTCGCCTTGCCATTTGCCCACTTTTTTACCCAACCCACGTAAACGTAAGGGTTTTCCAACCACAAACTCAGAGGGAAGGGTTATTTCCACTGTGGAAAGTTCTTCGGATAAACCGCGACGAATTTGTAAGCGAATGCGGGCACCTACAAAAAGATGTGAGGCAGGCATTTTAATGGTTTGCTCATCGTCAATTTGATGCTTAAACCAGCCCATAATTTTACTGGAAAAAGAATTGACGGCATGCAGTGCGCCTTTATCGTCGCTGAGCGTCACTTGCGCTGTGGGCGTGACATTGGTGGCTTCTACCTTTGTTACAGTGGGCTTACTTTCTGTTTTGGGCTCTTCTTGAACTTTAGATTTTTCTTCTTTGGCTCGCGCTTCCTCGGCTTTTGTGGTCTGCTCTTGGGCTTTGGAAGTCTTTTCTTGCACGTCTTCAGCGGCGGACTTACCACCTTGCTTATTGACAGCACTGTAAATGTCTTCAAAGACGCGTCGTGCAAAGGGGTCATCCAGAAGATCGCGGAGCACGTCTTCTTTGGCATAGGCTTGATTGGCGCGTTGGCGCTCACTATGCATCCGGTCTGCCCACTCTTCTCTTTGCTTTTGCCAATCTTGCTCTTGGCGTGCTTCAGCTTTGGCTTTGGCTCTTTCTTTGGCTTCTGCTTCGGCTTTGGCTCTGGCTTCTTCGCGCTGGCGGGCTTTTTCTTGGCGCTCTTTTTCTTTTTCTAAACGAGCCTTTTCTTTTTCTTCGCGCAGACGATTTTTTTCTTCTTGTGTGGCTCTTCTTTCAGCTTCGCGTTCAGCTTCTCTTTGCGCCCTTTCTTGTTGGCGTTCAGCTTCTCTTTGTGCCCTTTCTTGCTGACGCTTGGCTTCGGCGGCTTCTTGAGCGCGGCGCTTTTCTTCTTGCGTTTCTAAAATACGCGTAAGCACCACATAAGCTTCGTTTAAATCTTGAAATTGTTGCCCTGCATTGGGATCAGCATTTAAATCTGGATGCAATTCAAAAGCCCTGCGCCTATACGCCCTTTTGACATCGTCTAAAGTGGCATCTTTTGTGAGCTCTAAAACAGCGTAACACTCATTAAGACTAATATGGCGCGCCTTTCTCATTACAAAAAACTCTTTCTATTTACAGGGAAAAAGTGCATGTGCTTCGGTTTTGGCACAGCTGGCACCAAGACCATTTTCTTGCAAATATTGCTTACCCTCTGCCACAAAGGCCTTATGCGTACTATCCTTGTGAATGCCAGGACAGTAGTCTTTAGCCAAATAAAAACTCTCGCTATCCACCATATTTCCACGAAAAAAAGGCCATGCGCGACAAATATCAGGTCGTGCCACATGGGCAGCACAGCCCACACCTTCTTTAAAGAAGATGCAAAAATTATCTTCGCCCACACGCACTTTGAGCTTACCATTATGGATATACCCATATTTCTCCGTAAAGACCTGTGCATCCACACTAAAATGCGCACAAAGACGCTCTAAATCTGTGGGACTTACTACTATACCGCCTTGTCCCTCACAGCATTGTCCGCACATGGTGCAGTCAAAAGTCGCTGCTGTCATTTTCTATACTCCAAAAATTTGCTGATGCACCGTTTTAATACACAGATTTTCCACAATTTGTATGGGTTTCTCTGCCAAAAGAGCACCTGCTTCCGGTGAGAAGATACCTTCTTGCATCCAAAAGCATTGAGGGTTAAGGCCACAATCCAGTACTTCCTGCGCATGCTTGGGGCAATGGGCAGAAGCTCTGAAAAGATTTATAATATCTACATGTTGAGGGAGATCTGCAAGACTTTTATAGGTTGGTAATCCCCACACATTTTCCCTTTGAGGATGCACAGGAAACACCGTATAGCCTGCTCGCAAAAGATAGAGCCCCACACCGTTCACCGGCTGGTTGGGTTTATCCTTAGCACCTACAATGGCAATGCTTTTTGCTTCCGTTAAAATATTTTTCAACCGAGTATCAAAGAACATGCAACCTCCAAAGGATTTCTTATACCCTTGTCTTTAAAGAAGTGCAATTTCTTTTATGCAAGGTGGCTGAGTAAAACACTTTTACAGGGCAAAGACTCTCCACAGCCCTTGTCATTTGAAGGGAAAAAATATATTTCAGTGAGAGTCAAAAGCATAAAGTACAACGAAATAAGGACTTCTCCAACACCATGAATAATTCCCCCCTAAGCGTAGAAAAACTCCCTCTTGAAGAAATGCAAAATCGCCACAGCGCATGCATACATCTTTGTCAAAAGATACAGCCCCATGCCGGAGGTATGCTTTTTTTCTCACGCCTTTCCATCTATTATATGACAGGAAGCTTTGCCGACGGCGTCCTTTGGTTGCCAGTTCAAGGAGAGCCCCTCCTTTTTGTTCATCGCGGGCAAGAACGCGTTGCCTTGGAAAGCCACCTTACACATGTGCATGCCATGCCCCATTGGAAAGATATACCTCACCTTTGCCAAGAGCTCGGCTCTCCCTTAAGTCCTACCCTAGCCGCTGAAATGAGCGCGCTTCCTTGGAATATGGCCAAAGATGTACAGCAAGCCTTACCCCAGCACAATTTTGTGGCCGGCGACGCCATTTTACTACAGGCAAGGTCGCGTAAATCAGCATGGGAACTTAACAAAATGCGCATAGCCGGCGCGCGACATCATGAAGGCGTCTTTACCCTATTACCGCAACGCATGCAGGCAGGTATGAGTGAGCGCGAGCTAGCCATTCTCTCATGGGATGTGTTCTTTAGCCTTGGACATAGCGGCATGAACCGCATGGGGCATTTTGGTGAAGAGTGCTTTTTAGGGCACATTGCCGTGGGAGATAATGGTAACTACCCCAGCCATTTCAATGGCCCACTAGGCCTTAAAGGGGAACACCCAGCCGTGCCTTATATGGGACACAGCAAGGCCCTTTGGGAAAAAAATCAAATTCTTGCCATGGACATTGGTTACGCTTTAGAAGGCTATCACACCGATAAAACCCAAGTGTATTTCTCAGGAAAGCTACAAGACATGCCCTCCGTGGCTCGCAAAGCCCACGAAGCTTGCATGGAAATTCAACAAAGAGCCGCCGAGCAATTGCGCCCCGGTGCCATACCCTCAGAAATTTGGAATGATGCCAAAGCCAGAGCCGTAAAATGGGGCATCGATGAAGGATTCATGGGCCTTGGCGGCAATAAAGTACCTTTCTTAGGTCACGGCATTGGCTTGGTTATTGATGAATTTCCCGTCATTGCTTCGCGCTTTGATGCGCCCCTTGAGGAAGGCATGACCATTGCTCTTGAGCCCAAAGTGGGCATAAGCGGTCTTGGCATGGTGGGTGTGGAAAATACCTTTGAAGTGACCCCCAACGGGGGCATATCCCTCACGGGTGAAGATTATGAAATTATTGAGGTGCTCAACTAATGTTTACCGCGGAACAACTCCCTTTGGAAGAATTGCAACTTCGTCAAGAAAAATGCCGACATTGGCTACAACAATTGGCACCGCACGTAAGTGGCATGCTCATTTTTTCTCGCACCAATATCTATTATCTCACAGGAACACGTGCCAATGGCATACTTTGGCTACCGCGCCAAGGCGACCCTGTACTCATGGTACGCAAAGCACCTGAACGTTGCCGCCTCGAAAGCCCCATGAAGCATATTGTGTCCTTTAAGTCTTACAGCAACATACCGGAGCTATGCGCGGCTTGCCATGTTCCCTTGCAAGGTATGGTGGGGGCAGAAATGCGTGCACTGCCTTGGTCTCTTGCCAAGATGCTGGAAGAACGCCTCACGGATTTTTCTTTTGAAGATGCCAGCACTGTTTTTGATAGAGCTCGCCATGAAAAAACGCCCCATGAGTTAACACTTTTGCGTCATGCCGCCAAACAGCATAGCACTGCCCTTCAAGAGCTTATCCCAAAGGCTTTGCAAGCACCCACCTCAGAGCAAGATATAGCCCACACAATTTGGGAAAAATTCTATGCTCTGGGTCACGGTGGCATGCTGCGTCAAGACCGTTACAATAGTGATATTTTTCTTGGCGCCATAGTCAGTGGTACCAATACCCTTTACCCCAGTGCCTTTCGTAGCCCCCTTGGTAGTGTGGGAAAGCACCCAGCCATGCCTTATATGGGCTATGCTGGTAGTGTTTGGAAAAAAGGGCAATGCCTCGTGCTGGATACAGGTTTCATGCATGAAGGGTATCACAGCCACGCCATCGCCACGTACTTTGCCGGCACAAAGGCAGAAATCTCTCAAGAAATGAGCGACGCCTATGCCTTTTGCGTAACTGTGATGGATATGCTCGCTCTTGAATTACGAGAACAAGCACATCTGCCCAGTCTCTGGCAAAAAGCTTACGCCCTTGCAAAACAAGCCGGCCACGAAAACACCTTCATGGGTATGGGGCAACAGCATTGCCCAATATTGGGCTCTAGTCTTGGCTTAAGTATGGAAGAATGGCCTGCAGTGGGGGCTACAACGCAAGCAAAAGACCTCCTTTGCCTTGCGCAAAGCGTTTTTACCCTAGGGGCATTGGTGACTATTCCCTCATTACAATGCATGGTAGGCATAAAAGCTGTCTTTGAAGTGCAAAAAAATGGTAGCCAATGCCTGACACCTTACTCCAAAGAAATAATTTGCGTAGGATAAGCAAAAAGGCCCGTAATTTCTTACGGGCCTTTTTTATACATATTCAAAAAAACTATTTCTTAGCGGCTTTCTTTTCAGCTCTTCTTTCAGCGCCTTTGGCTCTCCACTCTTCCTTAGAAAGAGCGCCATCGCCATTGGTATCAGCTGCTTTAAACTCAGCTTCAAGGCGAGCTTTTTGAGGGGCTAAAAATTCCGTCACATCAATCTTGCCATCATTATTACTGTCACGCTTTTCAAAAGGAGTGACTTTATCGTCGGCTATGGCCAAAGCCACCAAACCGGGAGTGGCTAAAACAAGGGCCATGATGATGCTGAAAATATACTTTTTCATGAAAAATCTCCAAATTATTTTCTACCGAAAGCGCAAAAAATACGTATATATTTTCCACGTTTTCCACATAAATGTTGCGAGGAGAGATATATGCCCATGTCCAATCAATGTCAAGCATTGCACACAAAGAACTTGCACCCGCATGAAAAAACTAAAAGAACAGCAACATAATGGCACATAGCCCATAGCCCATAAACAAGAGCTTTGTTCTGCCTGAGTACTATTTGGTAAATATTTTTGTGGAAAAAAGAAATTTTGGAGCGGGAGACGGGATTTGAACCCGCGACGTCAACCTTGGCAAGGTTGCA
>CAYJLO010000055.1:0-19603 GCA_964370835.1 uncultured Desulfovibrionaceae bacterium | reverse complement strand
CTTGGTCAATGCGCTTTTTAAGGCGAGTGATGCGGTCTTTCTGCGCTTCTACTTTATTAACGAGCGTGTCATAAAGCTCCTGTTTACTTTTTTGAAGCTCAGCAATTTTTCGCCGTAATGCTTCTGCTTGCTCAGTAAGGTCTTCCGCTTCTTTTTTATATTTACCTTGAAAAAGCAATGCCTCTTTCTGACGCATGATGATTTCTCTGGCCATGGAAATGACTTCCTTATAATTGAAGAAAGAAGCATCGGGCACAGCGTCATTTTCCTGCAAAAAATCTTCGGCCTTTTGCACCAACGTTTCGTATGCCTCCATTTGCTCACGCAAAGATTTTTCTTGTGCCTGTAATGCCTTTACCGCCTCTTGTTGCTGCTTATATTCTCGGGTATTCAAATGCTTCTTTGCCGCTCCTGCTTCCTGCTCCACGCCACGCTGAATTTCAAAACCCTTGCTTTGTAAATAGTCAGGCAAGTCAGATTGAAGCTTACGCAAAGATTCACGTGTATAAATTTTGTTAGCATTAAGCCGTCCATCCTTGGTAATGGGGACATGCATAAAGTGCATATGCGGTGTTTTCTCATCCATATGCACCGTAGCGGCAATGACATTTTCCTTGCCCACAAAATCAGATAGAAAGGCTTTGCTCTCCTCAAAAAAGCGACGTGTTTCCTCAGCGGAAAGCCTGTCAAAAAAAGCTGTATCTGAGGACACAATAAGCCCACACATGCGCACAGCATCTTTGCGCACGGCCTTCACCAGCAGAAGGTCATCAATGCGATTTTGGATGGCATCAGCGTAGTTTACAGGCGGATTTTCCAAAAGCTCATAATTTTCCTTGGCACGGCTATAATCAATATCTGGGTTAGACTTACTCTTACGTGAGCGACTGTTATGGTTTTCAATGCCTCTAATGGCATCGGCCTTAAATTTATTCATATGCAAAACCATGTAAGACATATTTTCTCCTTAAAGATACGAAGAAACGAAAAAAACGAATTAACGAAAAAAGGGGCCTTATAGGGGGCTTATTTCGTTAAATTCGTTTTTTTCGTATATTTCGTTTACTGTTCTTTTTTCGTAAGGGATGGCTAGGGCAATCTTCGTAGAGGGGCGCCCCTTGCCTTTGACTTTGGTAATGACGATGCGCTGTTGGCTCTCCAATTGCTGAAGCACAGGCAAGAGGCGTTCATTGGAAACATTGCGTTGCAAAGCATTGTGTAATTGCGTAGACGTGAGCGCACCGCCCTGCAAAGCCGCAAGGATTTTTCCTTCCAGTGGGTCGGCGCCTTTATCTTTGAAGATATACAAGGCGGAGGCTTGCGCATAACGCCACAAAGCCAAGGCCGATTGCAAGTGCCGCTCGTCAATCTGCCCTTGCCCATCAAGTAACGCATACACCAAGGAAAGGCGTAGGGTTTGTGCCTCTGCCCTATTGATAATACTGCCCGCAAATCCATTATGTTCTTTGGAAAGCTCAGGGTAGACGCTTTTCCACAAATCTAAAGCATGAGCACTCATGTGCATTTGGCCACGGCCCTGTGCTCGCCCTATCAATCGCCAAAGTTCTCTTTGTATAAAGGCAATTTCAGCCTCAGGCATACGTGGCGGCAAGGCCACAAGCTTGGAGCGTCTGGCGCATATCCACAGGAAACGATTACCAAAGCCGTTGACAGCCTGTACTTCATCCATGCACAAAGCCAATTCCTGCATGGTGATGTGCGTGATGATATTAATATGCGCCCCTTTCACCGTGATGGGGTTATTCTTGGTCAGCGGCGCATAATCTCCCGAATCCCAAAAGCAGCGTATGCCCATGGAAAGTGTGTTGCCCTCACGTTTGATGCACGAAAGAGCTGAAGCAAATTCTTCATCTTGAATGATGAGCCGCTTGTCGTCCTTATCCCGTAGGCATATATGAGAATTGTTTTTTTGCTGTTTATTACGTTCTTCCTCGCTTTCCTCACGCACATGAAAAGCTAAACCCTCACCCGTGGATAAAGGGCCACCGCTTTCCTTGGCAGGCATGGCTACACGCCATGAACGTGCATCACTGGCATCGCAGTAATCACGGCTAAAAAGCGTAGCCACAGGATAGCGTGACGTGCCTTTTCTGGCTTTACTGGAATTACCACAAATAACAGCGAAAAGACGTGGAGGATGCACCGTTTCCCCCACGAAAACATGAGGACCTCGCCCTTGTTGCTTCTGGTGAGTGCCAAAGGCGTATACCTCCGCCGCAAAGCGCACTAAAGCCGTGATGCAAACCGCCACGGGGTCAGCCTCACTATCTCGTGTGGCCAGTCGTACAAAATCCCCCAAAAGGCCGGGGCAAGCGTCCCAAGAAAACTTTGGCCATGACTTTATGGGCAAATCTTCCATTTCAACTTGAAGGGGCGAAGAGCTATCTACTGTTTCTTTTTTTGAAAGACTCCGCAGAAAATCATCCATAGGCAAGGCTTCTTGCAAAGCTTTAGCAAGGTCAAAATGATTTGGTATGGCATCTGCCAAATCCCATTTTTCTGGTATGAACGTTGAAAGACTAACAATGCGAGGTTCTACCTGATATTTTTGCAATATCTTGGCAATATCCAAAGCCGCTTTGTAACCTGCTTTGTCATTATCAGGCCAGATAATGACGGTGCGCCCTTGCAGTACTGACCAGTCCGCCTTATGTACAGCTTGTGCGCCGCCGCTCCATGTGGTCACGGTATGGCTTGGAAAAAATGTTTTAGCGGCATGGGCAGTTTTTTCACCTTCTACTATGAGAACAGGTTTGTTGTTTTGTGTCAGACTAGGCAAGTTATACAAAGGGCGTGGAGCTGGCACAGATTTCCACATCCACTTAGTAATATTGCCTTGTTTGCTATAGGTTAATGGCAGAACAACTTTGCCCTGCGCCGTATCAAAGCGAGCAATATAGTGTAAAATACATCCTTCTCTATCCGTATATGCCCATAGTTTGCTTGCTTTACCATGTTGATGATGCGCTTGGGGCGGCTTTGGGGCAGAATCGGGAATGGGTAATATGGGTACGCACTGCGCTGGTTGCTGCTTTTGAGAGATATGACTATTTTCAGAAATAGTATACTGCTCCGCCAGCCTTTTTGCCGCTTCGAATTGCTTCACATTCCACACCTTGGAGGCAAGGGCGATGATATCACCCCATGCCTCACCTGTGGCAAAGTCACTGCCTTTGCCGGTTGTGGTATTGGTGGAGCAGGACGTGCCTGCTCCGCCCTCTAGCGAAGCGCAAACATACTCACATCCTTGTAGCTTACCGCCGGGTAAAAGCGTGGAAAGCACATCAGGCAACTTGGAGCGTAAGCCTTCATTCACCACTTGAAATATTTTATTCATGGTTTCCCCGGTTTCTGCGTAATTGTGGGGCTGTGTCTATGGTATGTACGCCTTGTGTGGCAAAATAATCCTCTAAGTCTGCAATGTCATACATAACTTTACTGCCTATTTTTGAATACTTTGGCCCTTTTTTTCTGCAACGCCAAATTTCTAGAGTATTAGGTCTTACCCCAAAAAAAGCCGCGGCTTCAGCGGTATTGAGTTTTTGTTTTGGCATATAAGCCTCCTTAAAAATAATTTCTGACTCCCTGTCAGATAAAGATTATTTTTAATTAAACATTTGATTTAACGCAACAAACACTCTAATCGAGGCCATAAAAAAACTCCCTATTCTAATATCATAATAAGGAGTTATATTTTATGTTTTATGTTATTAAGAACTTACGGGTGTAGATTTTTCTGCAATGCTCAGCTCAGAGTTTCCCACTTTTACTCACTTTGATACAGATTTACCCAGCTTTATGTCATTGGATGCACTTTTACTGCGTCGTATATATTCTTGAGGCATAACATCCCTAAAAAGAGTTATATAGGCTTGCGGTACATCTTTTAAACCAAAGCTTTTCCCGTAATAAAGATATTTTTCCTTCACTTGCGCTTCCGTTATGGTGCGTGTGGAGGAAAATTTTTCTTGAACATGCAATGCTAAACGGATGAGCGTTGACATATGCGCCTGAGCAGAATCTATTTCTTTTTCTAATCGTGCATAACGTGCAGATAATGCATTAAAATTACCTTGTAACTTTGCATTCTTTTCCTTTAAAGTCACAATTTCACTCTGATACGCTGTATCAGTAATGGCTATACTTTGCTTATCTTCGCCACCCCATCGTTTTTTTAACGTAGCTATAATTTCTTGAATTTGCGCATCATCACAACAAAAATATGGCGATAAAATGGCTGCATTGCGTTCGCCTTCAAAGTAAAAAAATGATGAAAACTCTTTTAACTCGTCGCAATGAACATCCAAGTTCAGCTCTTCAGAGAGTAGAGTTTTTGCCCTAAAAACCCTAATCCCATAGAGCTTTAAGGTAGGAAGATGTGTTGCATTAGAGGTAGAGTGCAGGACTCGTAAAGCCTTATCTAAGCGAATAGCTTTAGGGAGGCGTTTGCCCTTTTCCGTAGACCAGTAAGTGCTATTACAGCCTAATGATAAATACGGAACCACAAATGCAATTCCCAACTGCACAAAAGCAAAAATTAAGAATGCAGTGGCACTTTTAACTGTTACAAGAAAAACAAGTAACAACATAACATAAATATAAATACCAATTGCACAAATATAAACAGCACCCAAACTCTGCTGTAAATAAGGCCAAGCTTGTTTTGCACAAAAATGTTTTATTAAAGACCAAATCTTTCGTGATAGCTTTATTTTTTCCATAGCTTCCTCGATATAAAATTATTGATTCCGCTACACTTAACATAAAGCTACATAAAAAAATATGGGGCAAATCCCTTATATTTTCATTTTTCTACGTCAAGTTAAAAATTTATTGGGCAAAATATTTCTAACTATTTCAGAGAAAACAAGACATTAACATCTATTTGAAGAGCCGCAGCTATTTTTCCCAGCGTCAAAAGTTTGCAGGTTGCTATGCGCTCATCACAACATCTCGCCACTGTATCTGGCGATACTTTCGCTAAATGTTGTAAGTCTTCATAGGTTATTTTTCGTTCTGCCATTATTTTCGGTAAATTACTTATAAATTTCACAACTATAATTTCTCAAGAATTTCATTCAACATAGCCTGCGGCTCAACCTCTAAAGCCTCACATAAAAGTAAAAAAGTCGTCATGGTAGGCACTTGCTTTGCCCTTTCTAAAGTTCTTATAGTAAGCTCTGAGCCTTCAATTTTTTCAGCAAGTTGTGGCTGTGTTAAGCCCATACGAGTTCTATGCGCGCGAAGAACTTCAGCAAAAGCAGTATTGAATGAAGGAATTTTTTTCATTCTTTCAAAATAGATTGCTTTAGCGCATCATAACAGATATTAAACTATCTGTTATGAAAATATTCTTATTCTTATTTATCCTATTAGCCACAACATCTTATGCTGAACAAATTACAATTCGCTCGCTTAAAGTCACCGACGGCGATACTTTCCACGCCATCTACAAAAACCAAAAAATCAAAGTGCGCTTATACGGTATAGACTGCCCAGAGAGAAAACAAGACTTTGGCAAGGAAGCAATTCTTTTTGCTCAAAGCTTCCTGCAAAATGCGTTCATTGCCTTCATCCCCTTAACGAAAGACTATTTTGGGCGCACAGTAGCCTTTGTATATGCGCAAAATAAGAGTTTACAAGCAGAACTCATCTCAAACGGTCTTGCATGGGTATCTCCTAAATATTGCAAAGCCGCTGTCTGTAATGAGTGGAATAACCTTCAAGAGCAGGCAAAAGCGCATAAAAAAGGGCTTTGGCAAGACCAAAACCCTATGCCGCCGTGGATATGGCGGAAGAAATAGTTTGTTTAACACCTACACTAACTCTTTAACTTTAAATAAAAAAAATCACAAACTCCATCTGTATCCATATTTTTCTGCTTACATAAGTTACATAAAGTATATTAAAAGTTCCTCAACACCCTTCTCATACAATTTCTACCTATAGTGGCAATATGAAGTTCATCTTGATGGCAAGATAGGAACTGGTTTTAGGTGTTAGCGTGTAAACAGATTAGCTTTGCTGAGAAGGGGATTGTATGAACATTGCAATAAAAGGAATAAATTTAACCCATTTAATCATTTTTTCAACTATCATAGGGATTGCTTGTGCCTTGGGGCAGTTACCTGGGGGTATGCCAGGTGGCTTTGCCATAACAATGAGCATGGGCTTTTTATTTGAATATCTTGGTGAAAAAACGCCCATTGTAAATGAATACCTTGGCGGTGGCCCCATCTTTTGTATTTTTATTAGTGCTACTTTAGTTTATACACAGATTATGCCTACAGAAGTTGTAAATGTGATAAATGGTTTCATGAAACAGGCTAACTTTTTAGATTTTTACATCACAGCACTTATTTGTGGTTCTATTCTTGGAATGCAAGCAAGTCTGCTTGTAAAAGCAGGAGTTCGTTTTGCTATTCCTATTCTTTGCGGTCTGATTGTTGCCTCTTTATTTGTTGCTTTTGTTGGTTTAGTTATTGGTTATGGCTGGAATACTGCCGTTGGATTTATTTGTTTCCCCATTATGGGTGGTGGCCTTGGTGCTGGGGTACTTCCCATGACTGAAATTATTCAAGCAAATGTTGATATGGATACAAAAACCATTCTTGCTATGCTTCTTCCGCCCATGGCCATAGGAAATGTGCTTTCTATTATCTGTGCTGGATTTTTAGATAAACTTGGTAAAAGATTTCCTTCTCTTACAGGCAATGGTAAATTAATGGTGTCTCAAGAAGAAGAACTTAAAGAAGACAAAAAACTTACTTTTTCATTTGAAGCATTGGGAATTGGGCTCTTGGTTTCCTGTACTATGATTGTTCTTAGCAAAATTCTCGCACTAGTCATTCCCTTGCATTCCTATGCCCTGCTCATTATTAGCGTAGCTCTTATTAAAGTAGCCGGAATTGTACCTCAATATATTCAAGACGCATGTTCTATGTGGTTTCAATTTGTTGCAAAATATATGACTGCCGCCTTGCTTATAGGCATTGGTGTAACATACACAGACTTAGGTGCAGTGATTAATGCTTTTAGCATAGAGACATTTGTTATGGTTCTGGCTGTTGTTCTTGGCAGTATTGTAGGTGCAGGACTTGGTGGAAAGCTAGTAGGCTTTCATTTTATTGAGTCCGCCCTTGCAGCAGGCCTTTGCATGGCAAACATGGGTGGAACAGGCGACGTTGCCGTATTATCAGCTGCAAGACGTTTTGAACTTATGCCTTTTGCACAAATATCATCTAGACTTGGTGGTGCTTTAGTGCTTATTGTTGTGGGGATTGCTATTCCCTTTCTATATTAACAGGTCGTTAAGCTGCAAAGCTTAGACATTAAAACACGTGATAAAATGAAAGCTTGAGGGTAATGCATTACTCTCAAGCTTTCACGCAATTTATGCTATAGATTCTATGCACACTTCAAGAAGGTGAAATTTATGAATATTTCAAAAGTTTTAAAAAACATACAATCTAAAGCCTTAACTAGTTTTAATCATAGTCGTTTACGCACAAAACTACTTACGTTTACTACAATTCTTTTTTTCATTCAGTTAATTTTTCTTTATACCCATATTTCTTATCTTTTCAGTGCTAAATACCAAGAATTTACGTCTCAATCCACATTAAATACAGCACAAATTGTTGCAAAAACACCAGAAATAAAAGAGTTTATGCAGGGAGATAGAAAAGATATCACCAAGATAGATAACTTACTTACTATTATTTCAAAAACATCTAACCTTGCTTTTATCGTGCTTTTAAATATGGATGGTTTCAGAGCATACCACCCTGTAAAAGAAAACATAGGCAAATATGTCGTTGGCGGAGATGAAAAAAATGTATTAAAAGGTAAAACATATACGTCTTCAGCTAAAGGTACATTGGGCTATTCTCACAGAGCCTATGTCCCCATTTTTAATAATAACAAACAAATAGGGGCTGTACTGACAGGAAGCTTAGCTGAAACAATAGATACAACAGCAATGCAATTTGTCTTTTCCATATGGCCTGCATTTGCTTTACTTTTACTCTCTTCATTGCTTATTGCTATTTTACTTGCAAAAGGCATCATTAAAATCCTGCACAACCTTGAACCCCTTGAAATTGCAAGCAAACTTGAAGAAGGAAATGCCATGCTCAAAGTTATGCGTGAAGGTGCCATCGCCATTGACACAAAAGGAAAAATAACTCTTCTCAATGATGAAGCCATGCGTATTTTTCAAAAATCTGGTATTGCAGAGTATTGTATTGGCAAAGATGTAGAAGAAGTTATTCCTAGTACAAAGTTAAAAGAAGTTCTTAAAAGCCAAAAATCCATGCTTGATGAGGAACAAAATGTAAATGGAACTGTCATTTTTACCAACAGGATACCAATCAAAATTAATGGTAACATCATAGGAGCCTTGGCAACATTCAGAGATATGACAGAGCTTCATTCTTTGGCTGAAAAGCTTACCAATGTAAAAACATATGTTAACGCCATGCGTGCACAGTCGCATGAAATAAGAAATAGACTACATATCTTATCAGGTTTAGCACAAAGGGAAGAATATCAAGCTTTATCCGCCTATTTACAAGAACTTCTAGGTATGCGTGACCAAGATGAAGAACGTATTCATCATAACATTCACGATACAATGCTTGATGCCTTTCTTTCAAGCAAAGTGCACAAGGCCAAGGAGCTTGGAGTTGTATTTTGTTTTAAAGACAATGGCATAATTCCCGAACTTACGAACCAAACCGTGCGAGGTAAGCTTATAACTATATTAGGAAACTTAATTGACAACTCCATCGATGCAATGGCAAATAGTATAAAGAAAAAGCTTACAGTATCGCTCAGCGTTACACACTTTGAATGGGAAATTACCGTTTGTGACACAGGCCATGGTATTCCTCCTGAAATTCAAGATAAAATCTTCAAAAAAGATTTTTCGACAAAAGGCACTGGACGCGGGCTTGGTTTATATCTTGTGGTGCTTGCTGTGAATGAATGCGCTGGAAAGTTTGAACTGTACTCAGAGCCCAATGTCAAAACCTGTATTACAGTACGTTTTCCCGTATAAAATAGGGAGTATTATGATAAAAGTTATCATTGTAGAAGATGACCCCATGGTGGTTGCCATTAATCAAGATTATTTACAAAGAGTACAAGGGTTTTCCTTAGAGGGAACATGTAACAACGCCGATGAATGTTTAGAGTATTTAGAAAAAAATAATGTAGACTTGATTTTACTTGATGTGTACATGCAGGGAATAACAGGCTTAGAACTCCTCTCTGTTCTACATAAAAAATATCCTAAAGTGGATGTTATTATGATAACAGCCGCTCGTAGCAGCGCAGAAATACAAAAAGCTCTTCACCTTGGTGTCATTGACTACCTTATGAAACCTTTTCAATTTGAACGTTTTCAAGCCGCACTTATAGCTTATCAAGAGAGATTTCGTTTATTACATTCTGCAAAAGAACTTGACCAAGACGTACTTGATCAACGTATTTTTATACATAAAAAAGCAGAAACTCCCAAAGGAATTAGCGAAGAAACTCTCCAGCATATAAAAGAAAATTTTGTTCAAACGGGTAAAGCATGTAGCTTAAAAGACTTAGAAGAAGTGACAGGTCTTTCGCGAGTATCATTAAAGAAGTACCTCACGTACTTAGAGCAAAGCGGAGAGATTTTCAGTAGGCTAGAATATCCTGATATCGGCAGGCCAATTCGTCTGTATAGCTGGAAATAATGTTCTTTTTCATCTGGGTAAAGTAAAAATTGCATTTTGCCTCACTTACATAAGTTACAAAAACAATTGAAAAGTTACGCAAATTCTATAAAAATGTATTACTAAGTATAGTCCTTCCATCAACGTTAAAGTTGTAATTTTTTAAAGACTGTATGGATAATACATGGGAGGATTTATGGATTTTGCTAATGAGGCACTTGCCTTACACTCAAAACTTAGAGGAAAAATCGAAATAATATCAAAAACAGCGGTTGCAACGGAACAAGACCTTTCTTTAGCATACACTCCAGGTGTTGCTGCTCCTTGCCTTGAAATTCAAAAAAATGTCGATAATAGCTATATTTACACCTCCCGAGCCAATACAGTAGCCGTTATCACTGATGGCACAGCTGTTTTAGGCCTTGGAGATATTGGGCCTGAAGCTGCAATGCCTGTTATGGAAGGAAAATGTGTCTTATTCAAAGAATTCGCTGATGTTGATGCATTTCCTCTTTGCGTGCGCAGTAAAGATGTCCCTGAAATAGTAAGGACGGTAGAACTTCTCGCAGGAAGCTTTGGAGGCATTAACTTAGAGGATATTGCAGCGCCTCGCTGTTTTGAAATTGAAAGACAGCTCAAGAAAAAGTGTGATATTCCCATATTTCACGACGACCAACATGGCACGGCTATTGTGACCAGTGCTGCCCTAGCAAATGCACTCAAAATTGTAGATAAAAAATTTGAAGAAATTAAAGTCATTGTAAACGGTGCTGGCTCTGCCGGCATTGCTATTTCTAGATTACTACTTTTACTTGGTGTTAAAAACCTCATCCTGTGTGACAGGCAAGGCGCTTTATATGAAAATGCTGAAAACCTCACAAGCGAACAAGAAAAAATGTCTTCCATTACAAACCCCCATAAAGAAAAAGGCATGCTGAGTGAAGTTATGAAGAACGCAGATGTTTTCATCGGCGTTTCTGCACCAAACATCGTAACAAAAGAAATGGTACAAAGTATGGCAAAAGACGCCATTATTTTTGCGTGTGCCAACCCTACTCCGGAAATTTTTCCCGATGATGCTAAAGCTGGGGGAGCAGCTGTTGTAGCAACTGGACGCAGTGACTTCCCAAATCAGGTCAACAACGTATTAGCTTTTCCAGCAATTTTTAGGGGAGCTCTTGATGTAAGAGCGTCTGATATCAATGACGCAATGAAAATTGCAGCGACGCATGCCATCGCGTCTCTTGTCTCTGATAAGGACTTGAATGCTGACTATATTTTACCTCCAGCATTTGATAAAAGAATTAAAAGTGTTGTTTCAAAAGCTGTTGCTAAAGCAGCAATAGAAAGTGGCGTTGCAAGAATATAAACTGACATGCGCTAGTCGCGACTAGTTCAATTAAGTCGCGACTAGCGCAGATTAGCTCAGTTTAAAACAATCCTCTTTATTTCTCCTTAAAATTCTCTTCCAACTGCAAAAAATGCAACTTCTCTTGCAACTCTTTTTGTAGTTCTTCCTCGCTGGGCAAGTACAACTTATACTTAGAAGCGAAAATCTGCTTTTGATGTTCGGGCAAGGTGAATTTTACCACGGCATCGTTTTTATCAGCGCATAACACTATGCCGATGGGCGGCGTATCGCCTTCGTTCATGAGTTCACGCTCATAAAAATTCACATACATTTGCATTTGCCCTAAATCCTGATGCGTTAATTCACCCAGTTTAAGGTCAATAAGCACAAAGCATTTCAAGATATAGTTATAAAATACCAAGTCGATGTAAAAATGCTTGTTATCAAAGGAAATACGCTTTTGCCTCGCCACAAAGGAAAATCCGTTGCCAAGCTCCAGCAAGAAGTTTTGTAAGTGACTCACAAGACCTTGCTCAAGATCTTTTTCTAAGAAGTGCGTACCTTGTGGCAGACCTACAAATTCAAGCACATAAGGGTCTTTGATAATATCAGTGACCTGCCTTGACTGTGGTTCTAGCTCATGTATTTCTTGGGCAACTATTTCCTTATTTTGACTGGATACAATGCGCTCATAGTAAAATGTTGTTACTTGCCTTTCAAGCTGACGTGTGCTCCAATTGGCTTTGACGCATTCGTCTTCATAAAACTTACGAGCTTGCTCGCTTTCCACCCGCATAAGCAAGCGGTAATGCGTCCATGTCAATTCATCACGCAGTGCGTGATGAATTGGGAAAGTCAAATAAAACTGACGCATATAACTTAAATTCGTAGCCGTAAAGCCCTTACCAAAATCCTTAGTAAGCTCTTTGGATAAATGCTTCAAAAGCTGTATGCCATACTCTGCCTTGGCTTCACCGCCTTGCCGCTCTACGATAAGCTTACCCACTTGCCAGTAAGCTTGCACCATGGCGGTATTGGCGGTTTTGTACACCACATTGCGAGCGGCTTGTAAAACCTCTTTAATTTCATGATATAAAGATACATCTATGGTCATAACAGCTCCTATTCTGCTAATAACATCGCTATAATTCCCACTTATCCGCTATAAATGCAGACAAACCTAAAGCATTTAAAACAAGCAAAGCCTTTCCTAACTGTATTGTGGGTTTACCATTTTCAAGTTCACTAATAAAACGACGTCCTGTACCAGACAGCCCAGCTAAATCATCTTGGGTTAAACCTTGTTTCTTCCGTTCATTTCTTATAAATTTGCCAATATCTTTAGTACTTTTCAAAGTTACCATAAAAACCATCCTTGCTACCGTTCGGGAATAATGTAAGCATTTTTTGATGGAGGGTCAATAAATGTTCCTGAACGGGAAAAAATGAATTTCATGCAGCTTCATAAAACAAAAATGCTACCGCTCGGTAATTTAAGATTGCGGTGAGTACAACCTACTTTTTACCTAATAACACATCCGCCGCCGCATTGCTTGCCGCCGCCAGAGCTTCAGGCAAGAATTGACCATATTTCTTCTTGGTGAAATTGGCATCCTTGTGCGTGAGCATTTCGGCAATCATATCTAGGGTAAATTTGCCGCTATTGGCTAAGGTCACGGCGAAGTGATGTCGTAAGCCGTGAAAGGGACGAAATTTGACAGGAAGCTCAGCGGCGGCCTTAAATCTGTCTACCGAGCTACAATCCACACGTTGCCCCCCATTACGCCCGGGGAAGATATAAGGGCTGTCTGGAAGGTGTGTATCCCGCCATTCCTTTTGCTCCTCAATGATTTTCTCAGCAAGAGAACTCATACCGATGGATACGGTCTTTTTGCCCTTGGGGTCTTTGATTTTAATGAGCTTCATTTGGCTGTCGATGTCTTCATCCTTAAGCTTAAACATCTCCCCACGGCGCATACCCGTGAAGAAAGCAAGCAAAAGCATATTAGCTACATCTCGTGCCGGCCACGCCTTAGCCGTGGCAAGAAAGCGTTGCGTCTCTTCTGGCGTGAGATACTCAACCACCTCATTGTCCTTGATTGGCATTTCAATATTAAAGGAGAGCGCTGGGCAACGATTGGTCTTATAGCCAAAATTGATAATACGTCGTAACAGCTCTAAGGCATTCCACAGCGTCCCTGGCTTATGCTCAGAGAATTTTTTATTCACTTGCTCTATATGTTGCGGCGTAATCTGCGAAATGGTCAACTTGTCAAACATAGGGGCGAGATGCTTGAGATAGCGATTTTTATCAGTCACAATGCCCTTGAGCGTTACCCCCTTCACCTCAAAATAAATGGCGGCAACCTCACCAAAGGTCTTGTCCTTTTCTAGCTTCTCTTGGCATATTTCCTTGGCGGTCTTGACGGTCTCACCGTGACGCACGGCTTTAACACGCTCAGCACGAATTTCGGCGGCTACATCAGGACCGTAGCCCTCAGAAATACGCCCTATTTTTTCCCATACAAGGCGGCGACCAGAACGATAGGTAATATAAAAGCAAAGGTCAGTTGTCCCCCTATACTTTTCGCTGGTTTCATATACATACACCCCAGCCCACTTCTTCGGATGATAGCGTCTCTTCTGCGTTGCCATAAAATATCCTGTCTGTTAAAATGAAGATACTAGCCTCTAAAAAGCCTTTCTAACCACGGATATTTTTCTAACCTATTTCTAACCACACCGTCAATTTCTAACAAAGCACATAAAACTACATAAAATCCAAAACACATATAACCAACTTAAAATAAAAGAAAATAAAACTAAATAAAACTACATAAAACCCTATAAAAGACCGCCTCAAAGTGCTCATAACCCGAAGGTCGTAGGTTCAAATCCTGCCCCCGCAACCAAATTTTGGTATCATAAAGAACGACAATGTCCATAAAACATTGTCGTTCTTACTTTTTCAGCTCCTATTCAATTCCCTAAAATCCAATTTCGTCCGCTTGCATCCAAGTAAATTGTGGGTATAAATGTTGGTATCGATGTGTTATGGTCATTTCGATACCAACAAGGATAATTGTTTAATATTGCAAAGTTTTTTATCCGTGTTGGTATGATATCATCCAACAAAATACGAGGTAGATTTATGCAATTAACAGATACCCACATCAAGGCTGTAAAGCCACTTGCGAAGGCTAAGAAATACGCTGACGGCGGTGGACTCTTTTTATACGTCCCCCCTTCTGGTAGCAAATTTTGGCGTATGTCTTACCGCTTTGACAAAAAACAAAAGCTCCTTTCTTTTGGCGAGTACCCTACAGTAAGTCTTAAAGATGCTCGTGCCAGACGTGAAGAAGCTAAAAAACTTCTGGCGCAAGGCATTGACCCTAGCGAGCATAAAAAGGCCGCTAAAGCAGAACGTATAGCCAAGGTACAAAACTCATTCCGTAATATTGCCTTGGAATGGTATGAAAACCGTACCACGGAATATTGTTCAAGACACCGCTCTACGCTTATGTTTCGCTTGGAAAACTATCTTTTCCCTGCCTTTGGACGTATGCCCATAGCCACGGTAGAAGCACAAGACATTCTCAATATGGTGCGCCCATTGGAAAATATAGGAAAAATGGAAACCACACATCGTCTTGTACAACTCACAGGGCAAGTCTTGCGCTATGCCATTGCCACAGGACGAGCCAAGCACAATGTGGCGGCAGATTTACGTGGAGCTTTACGCACTCGAAAGGTAACGCACAGAGCCAGTATCACAGACCCTAAACGTATCGGTCACTTGCTCACAGATTTAGAAAAGTACCCCGGTTATTTTCCCCTAGTGTGCGCCCTACGCCTCTCTCCACTTTTCTTTGTACGCCCCTCAGAACTTCGCTGTGCCACATGGGATGAATTTGACCTTGATAACGCTGAATGGCGCATTGCCGCCCATCGTATGAAGATGAAGGAGCAACACATTGTACCGCTATCAACACAAGCTTTGGAAATTATACACAGTCTAAAAGCAGTCACAGGACATGGAACATATCTTTTTCCGTCCATACGCACCAATACAAAGCCCATTTCCGATGTCACCGTATTGAATGCTTTGCGACGTATGGGCTATGAGAAACATGAACTTTGTGCTCACGGCTTCCGCTCTATGGCGTCTACTTTGCTCAATGAACTTGGTTATAACCGTGACTGGATTGAACGCCAGCTGGCACACTCTGAACGTGACGAAGTGCGAGCGGCTTACAACTATGCCCAATACCTGTCAGAACGCCGCCGAATGATGCAAGAATGGGCTGATTACTTGCAAAAATTAAAAGAACAATCTGCTTAAAACTAAACAAGGAGTATCATATGTTAGACAATCAAACTTCCCCTTTAGGAATTGCTGAACGTGTTTTATCTGCTGAATCTATGCAGTATATTGAAAATGCCAGTCTTTCACCTACTACGCAAAAGATTTTAGATAGGTGGGCGTTGAACGCTCCAGACTTTTTGCTAGAACTGGAACAAGAAGGCTTGGAAGTCTTAATTCACCAAGCTCAAGAGAGTGCGGAACAAGAAGAAGACATCCTCAATAGTGAATCCGCTAAACGTGCTCGTGAATACGGCATGTGTGATATGGAAATCATGCAGGAAATGGGGCCACCATCGTTCTTTTATGCCGATGATGAGTAGTGTCTAAAAACTACATAAAAAAGAACGGCCTTTGCTCTTGTAGTAAAGGTCGTTTTTTTCAGTTTAAAAATTAATAATTTTAAATAATTACATAAAAAGTAATCAGCCTATAATTCTTGGTAATTTTCATAAAACAAAATTGTATAAATTCAATGTATTACAAAACCATCTTCCAAATCTTCAAAACATGTCAAGCACAAAAACAACTTTTTTTCAGCCCTAAAATCGTCTTTGATATAACATCACATAGGACAACATAAGGTGGATAGGGATTGACCTAGTTTTACGTCAAAAAGACACCCAAATAGTCAAAAAATGCTCATTCTTAAAAACCCATGATAGGCTTCAGTAAAATCTTAAGGAGACCTATTATGAATACACAAATTCCCCAAACTGGTTTTTTACGCCTTCCCCAAATTTTAGCCCTTATCCCTGTGGGTAAAAGTACATGGTGGGAAGGTTGTAAAACTGGAAAATTCCCCAAACCCATCAAGCTCTCCGAGCGCACCACTGTATGGCGAGTCGAAGACATCAATGCCTACATTGCACAAGCCGGCAAACAAGCAGAGAGCGGCGATGAATAAGGACATCCGTCTTTCGGTGGGCTTTTTTGACCATCCGAAAATCATTAAGCTTGAACGCAAGCTAGGACTGGAGGGCGTAGCGGCCCTCCTGCGCCTATGGATATGGGCAGCGCAAAATCGTCCTAGTGGCATACTTTCAGGCATGGACAATGACGACATCGAAATTGTAGCCCGTTGGAACGGTGTTGCCAACGAATTTAACGCCGTTACAAGGGAGCTTAAGCTCTTAGATTGCGTCAATGAAGAGCAAAATTTGTATGCTATTCACGACTGGCAAGAGCATAATGCGTGGCAATCAGACGCTGAAAACCGCTCCAATGCTTCACGCCTTGCTCGCATGGCTAAAACGCACCCTGAAATTTATGCCGAACTAGAAAAAGCTGGAATAAAAGGACTTTCAAGGGACGTTTACAACCTTATAACCACGTCTAACGACCCTTGTAACGCCGTTCAACGTTTGTTAACGGAGGCTTCAAGCCCTTACCTTTCTTTACCTTACCTTACTCTTCCTTTCCCTTCTCTACATCAGGGCGGAGATGAGGATTCGCAAAAAGAAATGCGCCCTCATAAACCACCATCGCCACCGCCTGAACCTGTTTCCCTCATGGCGGAAGATAGTGACGCTTATCGCCTTGCTGCGCTCATGCGTGATACCCTCAAGGCTAATCTGCCCACCTTTCGTGAGCCTGACTTGCAAAAATGGGCGCAAGCTTTTGCCACAGCCATAAACAATGATGAGCGCATGGGCAACTATGACTTTGTGGCGCAAATCATCTCTTGGGCGTGTTCTCATCAATTTTGGCGAGGCAATATTCAGCATCCAAACAAGCTCCATGAGAAGTTTGACCAATTAGCGGCAAAGATGGAGCTGGAGCTAAGTCGCAGCAACAAGACTTCTGCCCCTCAAGAATGGAAATCTCCTGCTGAAAGACGTGTTGAAGCCAATAAAGCCGCCGCAGAAGAAGCCAAGCGCATACTTTTCGGTGACTGTGACTCTGAAAAGGACGTAGCCCATGAAAGTTGACGATTTTGACCGTTTTAAGGGGCTTATTCTAGCCGTGGCAGAGTGTTATGGACAAAGCCTGAGTCCTCAAGGCATAGCTTTACGCTTTAAGGCATTGGAATCCTATTCCTATGAAGCTGTGCACAATGCCACTTTGAACATTATCAACACACGTAAATACACTACCATGCCCACGCCTGCTGACTTTCTTGAGCATATTCACGGCGGTAGCATGGAAGACAAGGCGGAAATTGAGGCTGGTAAGGTGCTAGAGGCCATTAAAGCGCATGGCGCATATGCATCTGTGGCTTTTGATAATGCCACCACTCAAGCCGTGATTATGCAAGCTTACGGCAGCTGGCCCAAAATCTGCGCTCACTGCGGTGTGGAAGAAAGCGAGCATTGGTTTCGTAAGAGCTTTGCCAAAACATGGGCGGCGTATGCCCGGCAAGGTATGAGCTATACAGGGCATATGGGCGGCCTTGTGGAAATTGCCAATTCAAGCAGCGGACACCTTACGAAAATCCCTTTACCAAGACTTGTGGGGGATACAGAAAAGGCGAAAAGCATAGCTCAAGATGCCCTACTGGAAAAGTCTGTAGTGGCAAGACTTCCTGCCCTCAAGGCACATATATGATGCTTATTGCTTTTGCATTTAGGCAGTACATAGCAGAAAAATAACAATGAACTTGTACATAAAAAATGGTCTTTTCCCCAGCGGTGAAGGCCGTTTTTTTGTATGTAAATTTCACCTTTTTTGGGGCGTATAATTTTCATTTTGCCGCTGTAAGAAATTTCTATTAGCCGCATTTTATTTATGCAGTAGTTACACTTTTGTTGCCCACATAGCCGAGTTGTAAAAGGCACTTTATTTGCACTTAGCTGCCACTTATATCGGCTATGAGTTAGCAACATTCTTCCGCCAAGCTTTCAACTTTCTCTCCTTTAAACTGCACAACTTCTTCCCTCTAAATTGACCATCTATTGCCGCTAAGTTCTAATCAAAGTGACCATGAGTTCCACGCATACTGTCACCGAGCTCCCAACTTGTTACCCACATGCTGCACATGTTCTTCACTCAAACGACACAACTACCTTTGTCAAACGTCCCTTTTCCTGCTCTCAAACTGACACGTAATTTTACCCAAACGGCACAAAGGCAAAAAGCAAAGACACACCCCGCCCCAACTTTGCTTGCCTATTTTTCCCTAAAAATGCCGTGAAAAATGGTTGTCCAATACCGTCTTTTTTAGCTTTTTATGTAAAATTCATTGCCTTCTTATTTGAAAATTGTTTAGCGTCTTTTTTGAATCTCTACGATGGGGGTTTTTCTTGGCAGGATGGTAGCCGTCAGACACGGCTCCTGAATCCTGCCAAGGGGCAAGCCCCTCTGGACTCCCGAAATGCTCGGCGAAGACTTCTCGCATTTTAAAAACAAAAAGGCAAAACACATGCAGAACAAACAGCGACACTTGAGTAAGCGAATTACCATCAGATTGACAGAAGATGAAGCACGGCGACTCCATGAGTACACCGACATTGCGCAAGTATCCATATCAGATTATGTGCGCAAACGACTCTACGGCGGTAGACCTCTTATCCCCAAAACTGACCTACTCATGATAAATGAACTGCGAAGGATTGGCGGTTTGCTCAAGCACAACTTCACAACATTGCGTGAAGCTAATGCACCACAAGAGTGCTTTGACAGGCAGGAACACGCACTACAAGAGCTTGTGAAAGCTGTGCGAAGCATTGGGACAAGTGATGAGAATTCGAAATCACCCTAGATGATAATCAAAGGAGCTCCCCATCCTTCGGACAGGGGTATGGGGAGCTCCTTTACTTATGACTACCGTTTTCTACTGCCTTATGTTATGCGCTAATGGCAAAAACAAAATGCGTGAGTCATATGGAGATGTGACAAACCCACGTTGCATATAAAAGGTGGCAGCGGCATCATTAAGAGCGTGAACAAGCAAGGCTCTGATACCAGCAATATCTGTAACTTGCATAGTACGCATAAGGGCATCACGTAAGAGACCAGTACCAATGTTTTTTCCTGCATAGTTTTTGTCTACAGCAAGACGAGCCAGTACCATAACAGGAATGGGGTCTGGCATATTTCGTTTGAGTTTGCTAGGGGTAAACTTGTGCTCAATACTTCCTACAGCCAAAGAATAATACCCTACAACGATATTTTCGATGCACACCACATAGGTGCGGCTTGCGCCTGATTTTTCAT
>CAYJLO010000054.1:0-19828 GCA_964370835.1 uncultured Desulfovibrionaceae bacterium | reverse complement strand
TTTACGTATTTTCAATATATTTCAGTGTTATATGTACTTTTTAAGGGTAAACTATGTTAAAGAGTCGTCGGGCATATGCTGCGCTAAAGAGTTTTACGCTTTTTGCGGGCTATCTACAAAATGGTAGAATGTTTTTTGCGTGTGGTTTTTTCTACTGAAATGTAAAAAAGTCCACATGGTAGAAATAATAGACATAAACCAAAAAATCTTTACAATAGGAATTGAGTGCTCAAACAATATTGAGAAATGATGTGCTCATAAAATGCAAAAATGTAGAAAATGGATGCTGTTTTTGT
This sequence comes from uncultured Desulfovibrionaceae bacterium, assembly GCA_964370835.1. GTDB lineage: Bacteria > Desulfobacterota > Desulfovibrionia > Desulfovibrionales > Desulfovibrionaceae > CAYJAD01. The sequence goes on along the minus strand of CAYJLO010000054.1, from coordinate 19,532 downwards.
AGTGTTTTTCTTAGAATCGTGGTGCTTGTTTTTATAATATTTCAACTGTTTACGCTGTTACGTGAGTGTTTGGCACACTTCGTGCTTAAGGAGTGTATCATTCACGCGGAATGCTTTCATTAACAGTATAAGTAAGAGAAAGAAGGTAAACAAAATGAATGCAAGTGATACTGGATTTATCATCATTTGTTCCACCATGGTTATGCTTATGACCCCAGCTTTGGCCCTGTTTTATGGTGGTTTGGTACGTTCAAAAAATGTTTTGTCCACGCATATGCACAGTTATGTGTCGTTGGGTTTAATTACGGTGCTTTGGGCTCTTTTGGGCTATTCCTTAGCTTTTGGTCCCGATCAAGGTGGTCTTATAGGCGACTTTTCATATATTTTCCTCAATGGAGTCAACGGCGAGCCAGCTCCTTTAGCGCCGCAATTGCCTCATACAGTATTTATGGCTTTTCAGTGTATGTTTGCTGTGCTTACCGTGGCCCTAGTTTCAGGCGCATATGCTGAACGTATTAAATTTTCTGCCTATCTGCTTTTTTCTGCTCTATGGTTTTTTGCGGCTTATGTGCCCATGGCGCATTGGGTGTGGGGAGGCGGCTGGATGGCAGAAATGGGCGCCATTGATTTTGCCGGAGGTGCTGTGGTGCATATGGCTTCTGCCGCTGGTGCTCTAGCTTGTGCTCATGCTCTTGGTGCTAGAAAAGGTTTAGGATCTGTGCCCATGCGTCCGCACAACCTCACTTTAACCTTGCTTGGTGGCGGCTTATTGTGGTTTGGCTGGTTTGGTTTCAATGCTGGTAGTGCATTGGCATCTGGTCCCCTCGCAGGTCACGCTCTTTTAACCACGCATTTGGCCACCGCTGCAGGCGTACTTGGCTGGCTTTTGGTGGAATGGAAGCGCACTGGCAAGCCCACTTCTTTGGGTGCCATTTCCGGTGCCATTGCAGGTCTTGTGGCCATTACCCCTGGTGCTGGTTTTGTTCCCTTAGGTCACTCCCTTATCATAGGTTTCATTGGCGGAATGGTATGTTATGGTGGTGTACTCTTAAAAGAAAAGTTTAACTATGACGATGCATTGGATGTTGTTGGTATTCACGGTCTTGGCGGCACATGGGGTGCTTTTGCCACCGGCTTATTTGCCAGTGCTTCGGTGAACGGAATAGACGGCTTATTTTACGGCAATGCATCGCTTTTGGTATCGCAAGTTGTTTCCATCATAGGTACATGGGGTTTTGTATATGTGGTGAGTAGAATAATCCTTGCCATTGTAAAGTCCACCGTAGGTTTACGCGTGAGCGATGATGCTGAGGTGACTGGTCTTGACCTTTCTGAACATAATGAACGCGGTTATTCTTTATAAGCCCTTTTATACAAGGAAATAAGCATGAAAAAGATTGAAATTATAGTACGTCCTCAAATGTTGGATGTGGTGAGGACCTCGTTGGAAGAAGTGGGCATTAAAGGTATGAACTATAGCGAAGTGAAAGGCTATGGACAACAAAGGGGACATGCTGAAACCTATCGCGGCAAAACCATATTTGTGGAATATGTACACAAGGTGCGCTTGGAGGTTGTGGTTACTGATGCCATGATGGAAACTGTCATTGATACTGTGGAAAAAGCGGCTAGAACAGGGCATGTGGGTGATGGTAAAATATTTGTCACAGATGTGTGTGAAGTTATCCGTATCCGTACAGGTGAACGCGGTGATGTCGCCATTTAATAAAAAATACACGATGTGTGAAAAGCAAAGTACTCTCTCGTTGCTTACTAGCTAACACAAAAGGAATAGCCAGAGGGATTTTGGCTATTCCTTTCCTCACGTGTCATGAGGCTGTGCATAGCCTTATTGGACTTTAGACATAATAGGTGCGCATATGAATTTTATAGTAAATGAAAAAGAAGTTCGAATGGTAAAAACATCTTCCTATCCCAAGGAGCATTCTGACCTTGAACGCTTGGTTGATATTTTAGACTCATTGCAGAAAAAAAATATAACTCTCGATGATGCATTGGGTTTTATTCAAGAAATCACCCATGCAAAACGTGCTTTGCTGGTGCTTTTATCGCCCACCGATGGTGATTTATATATAGAAGCAGCTTCTGGTATTTCTAGCGAACAGAAAAAGCAAGGGCATTATGTGTTGGGAGAGGGGGTTGTGGGTAAGGTTATTCAAAGTGGTGAAGCTTTTTTCATCGAAGATGCTGTGCATAATCCACTTTTTCTTAACAGAACCCACGCTAGAAGTGACTTTGAAAGCGTTTCTTTTTTATGCGTGCCCATTAAGTTGCAAGATGAAGTTATTGGCGCTTTAGGTATAGATAGGCCTAGCGCAGAAGTACAAAAACCTGACCATGAAGAGCGTTTATTGCGTGTTATTGCTCACGCTTTTATCCCCTACATTCGCCTGCATCAAGACGCCATGCAAAGGGTAGATGATGCCGTGGAAAGTATGCGTCTGCCCACAGGGTATAAAACAGGATATCGTGGAATTATTGGAAATTCTGAAGGAATACAAATTATACATGAGCGTATAGAGCAAGTGGCGCCAAGTTCCACCACGGTGATGATTCGCGGTGAAAGTGGCACAGGCAAAGAGTTGGTGGCTCGCTCCATACACGAAAATAGTGCTCGCAGTGATCAAAAATTTATCTCTCTCAACTGTGCAGCTTTACCTGAAACTCTTGTGGAAAGTGAACTTTTTGGCCATGAAAAAGGCGCCTTTACGGGAGCTATACATGTCCGTAAAGGGCGTTTTGAAATGGCTGACGGTGGTACATTGTTTTTGGATGAAGTGGGGGAGTTGCCATTACCAACTCAAGCCAAGCTTTTGCGTGTTCTTCAGGAAAAATGCTTCGATCGCATAGGGTCCACCGAGAGTCGCTCTGTGGATGTACGTATCATTGCCGCCACCAATAGAGATTTAGAGTTAATGGTAGAAGAGGGCACCTTTAGAAAAGATTTGTACTATCGCTTGAACGTGTTTTCCATTACTCTACCTTCTCTCAAGGAAAGAAAAAGCGATATTGCTTTATTGGCAGAGCATTTTCTGAATGTTTTTGCTGTTATGCATCAAAAAGAAAAACCCAAGATAGCTTTGGCCGCTGGTGACATGCTAGAGCGGTACTCTTGGCCCGGCAATATCCGCGAATTGGAAAACATCATTGAAAGAGCCATGCTTTTGCTTGGGTCCAGTAAATATATTTTACCACAGCATCTTCCCCTAGAGTTGCATAGTCATAAATGCTGCGTTTTTGCACAGCAGGCTGAAACGGCACGCCCCCATGCTGGAACTTTACCTGAGCGTATAGAAGAGCTTGAGCGTGTCTCCATCATGGAAGCTCTCACCGAATCCAAAGGGCATATGGGGCAAGCTGCTGAGGCTCTTGGCATTACTGAAAGGATTATGGGGCAACGTATGCGCAAATACGGTATCAGTTATAAGGACTATCGTTCATAGTTGAGCCGGTGATAATGCATGAAAAACCAAGTCTTTTATGGGCTTGGTTTTTTTGTGGAAAAAATTTCTCGCCAGCGAAGAGCTCAAAAAATCATCACATTCTCAAAAGAGACATGGAGTTTTGTAAATGAAAAAGCTCATGGTGGCTGTTAAAAAGTCTTAGCGTGCTTTGGTTGATTTGTTAAGAAGTAAACATCATAGCGACGTGTCGTGTGACTTTTTCACGGCGCGTCGTTTTTTTCTTTTTATTTGCAGTATGTTAATCGCATTATGTAATCCTGTTGTAAACCTCCCCAAGTTAGTGCAAAGCTAAATTAGATATCTCTGTATGCTTAAGGGCAAATTCTTCAGGTGTCAGGTTGCCCAGAGATTGGTGAGGGCGTTGTTCGTTATACTGGCTCATCCAGTTATCAGTAATATCCCGAACCTCACTTTGTCATCTTCCCGTAAAATAGAGCAAGACAAAATGATAAATTTCTGGCAACCTATTGTTTAGGGATGTTTTTTGTTTGAACAATTTAAACAAATTATTTCTTTGCGTGTGCTGTTTTAGTCGTTCTTTTTTCCTCTGTAGGGATTGTTGAAATCGGAAAAAAATTACAATTACTGAGGACGGCAGCGCTTTTGAAACTTTGCGTATACGCATAAAAATAATGCTATTACCATGGGGAATGAGTATGAAATTTGTAAAAAAAATGAGTTTTTTGTTGTTGGCAGTTAATCTTTTATTTTCCGTGAATTTTGTACAAGCAAAAGAATTTTCCACTGCAGAGCTTGAACGAATGAGTATCTTTATTTCTAATTTTTCTGAGCTTGGTATGACCAATGTGGTGGCTACAGAGGTGAAGAGTAATCCTGATTTGTATTTACGTTTCGGTATTTGGCATAATTACATCAATAACTTTCGTAGCCGTATAGCTCCTGTATCTGGTAATGAAAGCGGTATGTTGTCCATTGAGGTGAAGTATGTTCAAGAAAGCTTGGAAAAGTATTTTAATATTACCATCACAGACTGGCCATCCACACAAGAGTATGCCTTGAAAGGGAAAAGCTATATCTTTATGGGCGCCGACGGTGAACTGACTCGCTACGCTAAAGTAACTAAAGCTCAACTTCAGCCTGCGGATGGTACCATCCTCATGGAAGGTCATTATTATAATGCTGAAGATGAAGCTGATTTGTATGGCACTTTCAGTGCTGTAGCTAAGCCGCATATGTGGAATGGAAAGGAAACATGGGCTTTGATGAGTCTTGAGCAAAAGGATTAAGCGCTTGTTGAGTGCAGCAAATACATGTTCTCACATATAGGACGCGAAGTGCATATTTACGTTGTGGGTTAAGGGACACAAGGGGGGGCGTCGTTTGAAGACCTTTCTCTCAATGTTGTGATTTTTATGTGATTGTGCTGAGAGAAGCTAGTTAGTCGACACTGAAAAAGCATTTAAACGGAAGTAAAAAATAGAATTTATAGCTCAAAAAGATTAATAAATTTTGCCATAAATAAACGTATGGAATACGTTTTCTGGCAAAATTTAGACATATGAAATGCCTTTTTCAGCTGTCGATTGCACAAGACGTGCCTCTGGCATGGCTTGCCGCCACGTAAAATAAGCCGTCACTTGCTTACGGCGTCCCCGAAAGGGGTATTTGGAGTGAGCGTGCCTTTCTTAAAAACGAGTGGAAACACGTTTTTAAGCATCGACTAGTTACGAAGTTAACATCATGTGTACCTTGTGGGTGGAAGTATTTTCAAAGATCAATGTTATGAAATACAACTGTCATGGAAGGAGAAAGAGTATGAAAAATCATTATGCTTTTTTAGGGGCAGCTTTATTAATGCTGAGTATGGTACAAGCTGGCTTTGCGCAAGAAAAGCCCAATGTGCATACCTTGGACTCGGCAGTGACTTTGCTTGCACAGGATGCAGATTTGCGCCTTGGAGAGGAAATCATTGTGGAACCAGCCTCGCCGCCCTTTAATCTTGGCGGTTGGACCACGGGCTCTTACGTGGTGTTTCCCTTGGATGTACGTAAAGCAGATACTTACGCCATGAGCCTTGTGTATAGTAAGCAACGTTCCGACGGTTCCACAGCGCCCTTTGCTTTTTTCACTGTACCGACTTTTACGCCCAAGGCCATAGCCGCCGCCCCTAAACATTTAGTGCAGCTTGAAGCCACAGGAGAGGACTGGTCCGAGTATAAAGATGTTCCTTTGGGGGAGATTGCTTTACCCATGGGGAGGAACTACCTTGTGCTGGGAAGTAGCCCCGCAGGGGAAGAGGGCACGTATGTCATGAATTTGCGCAGCATACGTCTTGAACCTGTGCAAAAATATGATGCCGAAACCGTCAAGGAGTTTGTTTTTTCGACCCTAAAAGATCAAGGGGAAAAAACTTCACCCCTGACCTTTTTACCCAAGGATGCAGTGTTAACTTATGCGAAAGATATTATTCTTGAGCCGGAAGAAGGGCCGCAAAATCTTGGCGGTTGGAAAAAAGATAATATCATTGCCTTTCCCATGACCATTACGCAGTCTGGCGTGTATGATGTGAGCCTTGAGTATAGCCGTTACACTGGCAAGGAATTTCCTGTGACTTTAAGCGTAACGGTGGTGCCGGATTATGAATCCGCAATAGAAGACAGCTTTTCGCATTTCATTGCGCCCTTGGATGGCACGGGGAGCTGGGCCAATTATACCACTGTAACTCCTGGCAGTGTCACTTTACCGGCAGGAAAAATGCTTTTAGTGCTTATGGATAAGGATTTAGCTGCCGATGGCCATGCCATTAATTTGCGCCAAGTTCAGTTGAAAATGCGCTAGTAGGCGTACGCGCCTATGAGCTGAAGATGTGTTGCATAAAAAAATAATAAAACAAGTGAGGGATCTATGTCTGTATCATTCGCATGTAAAAAAATGTTTTTATTTTTATTTTGTGGTGTTTTTTGCTTGTGGGCGGGGCTAAGTCAAGCGCAAGATATTGATGTCTGCGATTATGATGATATGATGATAGGATCGGGAACTATTGAAAATATAGAAGGCGTTTTCACCCTAGATTTTAGTGATATGGGGGGTAATGGCATACGGCGTGAGATTGCTGCCAATCATCCCATCATAGCCATGTTTCAAGATGCAGCGAAGCATGCTGAGCTGGACCCTGAAACGGGTGTGAAAGAATTTGCCGTGCTTATGAGCTTAAATGAGCCTGTTTGTGCTGTAAATTTTCAAAAAAGGACGCTCTTTTTTGGTCAGTATGTGGAAAAAGATGCATACTATGCCGTGTCTGTATGTGTGCCTGAAACGAGCCATTGTTGGATCATGAAAATAAATAAAAATTCTGCTTTGGGCGGTGAAATTAGGGCCTATGGCATAGAACGTGCGCCCAGTGAACTGTCTGTTGTCATATCCACCGGCGACGTCATTCTTACTACGTATGCTCCATAACTATGGTAATTATTGAGGGTAGGTAATACGCTTTTGTTCCATGCAGCGCATGACGTTTTTCATGGAAAACTCGGGATTGCGCTTACATATGGGATGTTATGAATTGTAAGGAGAATATATGAAAAAACAAATGCTTATTGCTGCACTTTTGGGGGCTTTAACCCTGTCTTGCGCACCGGCAACTCAAGGGAAAAAAGATGTAAATGATGCGCCCATAAGTGCACCCAGTGGTAGTGTAGAAGATAAAAAAGATATGAATGATACTGCTGTGAGCGTGCCCGATGCTGTTGCTGAAAAGCAAAAGGTTGCCGGTAAGATGTTGCAAGAAGCTGTTGTGGCGCAGGATGTTGCCAAAGTGCAAAGTCTTTTGAAAGATCATGCCGACGTACATGTTAGAGATGAAAAGGGTAATACTGCACTTATGTTTGCAGCGGAAGGTGGTCATAAAGAAATAGTGCAGCTGCTATTGGATGCCAATGCCGCTGTTAATGTTACGAATTCTTATGGGAGTACGCCTCTTTTTAAAGCTGTACGTGAGGGGCATGTGGATGCGGCGCGTCTTCTTTTACAACGCGGAGCGAATATCAATGTTGTTGATACATATGGTAAAACGCCGCTCATGGAAGCTTCTGCTTTGTGGTACGAGGATATGGTACCCATGCTTTTGCAATTTAAACCTGCTCAAGATGTGAAAGATGAGGCCGGCAAGACGGCTTTCATGCATGCGTGTGAGAATGGACGTTTGGAGGCTGTAGAGCTTCTTTTTGATGAAAGTATCCCCTTAGATATGAGAGATGATGAAGGTAAAACAGCTTTGTTTCTCACTGTAGAAGGGTATATTTTTGGATATTTCCATCATGGGCCTTCCGTGGGCGCGCAAACGGAAGTGGCAGAGTTTTTATTGAAACATAAGGCAGATCACACCATAACAGATAATAAAGGTACCACTGTTTTGGAGATGGCCAATTCCATTCCCGATGGCGCAATCATAGATGTATTGAAAGCATATGGCGCACGCTAATGGTGCAAGGTTAGGGATTGTGTAGGCGTAGGGGCATGGTCAAGTCTGTGCACTGCGCCTTTTGAGTAAAACTTAAGATTGTATGCTCGATGTGGAATTTTATAAAAATTAAGGTGAATATATGAAAAAACAAATGTTTGTTACTGTACTTTTGGTGACTTTGGCATCTATGGCAACGGCTTGTGCACCAGCAAAGCAAGGGGAAAAAGATGTGATTGGTATGCCTGATGCGCCTGTAAATACGCCTGCTGGCGACGCGGAAGCAAAACAGGATGCCGCCACAAAACTTGTGGGAGTGTTAGGTAGCAATGCACAAGGTAAGGCCCTCATGTCCAATGGCGTGAAAAGCATACAAGGGGAGCCATGCGAATCTTTCTCCGTGGGCGTCAATACGCCGGAACGTTTTGTGAAGGAAGCACATTACGCTGTATGCCCCAAGGCTGGTATTTTTATCATGGATATTATAGCCGCAGAGTGGAAACCCTTTGCCCCGGCTCAATAGCTTATTCAACTGTATTGAAGCGTTATATCTTACAAGAGCTCGATTTTTTACATACGCACTTGCGGTGCTTACCGCATATGTAAGTTTCTTATGAAAAACTCCCGTACAAGCTACAGTATAGGAGTTTTTTTATTGTAGCTTTTGCTTTAGTTTTTGCTTTTGTGATAAGTTTTACGGTAAAAAGCGTCTAGTTTAGTAAATGTCTGCGTATATAAAGCGTTTGTGGGCTCTTGCTGTGCAAGTTTTTGCAAAATAGTTAAAGCCTTTATCATAAAGGGTTCTCCCTTTTTGAGGGATTCTTTGGCAATTATCTGAAATATTTTCATATGGTTTTGTGAAAGTAGCCATTGTATTTGGCTGTCAGCGGGATTTTGTGATGTAAGTGTTTGCAATAAAAATAAACTTTCTTCATAGAATTGCAGGGCTTTTTGTGAATGTCCTTGTTCGCGTAGCAAGGTTCCTGTTTCAAGGAGTATTTTGGCAAGAGAATATTGGTGCTGGCCATGATCAGGCATGTTTTGTAAAAGTGTACGCTGCACTTGTATAAGCTCTTCACGAAGGAGAAGTGCTTCTTCTTTTTTTCCTTGTGCTGCCAAAATACTACTTTTTTTCATGAGCCCAGAGGCTAAACTTTGCCGCCAGAGATTATTTGTAGGGTCAGTTTGCACCAGTGTTTGATTGATGGCTATGCTTTCTGATAATAGCGTCAAGGGGGCATGAATATTGTTTTGCGTTTGGAGTGTATCAGCCATGATTTCAAGCGCAATGGCTAATGTCCATTGCCATTGGGGTACCAAGGGCTCAGCACTGGTAAGTGCGCGTGACATACGCAAGTCTTCTTCAAAATACGGTAAAGCAAGGGCGTATTTTCCTTGCTCTAAAAGAATACCTCCCACGCGACGCGAGGCAAGAATAACGGCATGCTGCCAGGTTGTGTTGGCAGGGTCATGCCCCATGAGTTTACGGTTTATGTGCAGTGATTTTTGGTGATATGCTAAAGCTTCTTCATCCTTGCCTTGTTTTGCAACGGTATCTCCTAGGCGTTGAAGTGAAGTACTTAAAAAGCGTTGCCACTCCATATTATTGGGCTCATGTTTTACAAACATGTGGCTAAGAGTAAGATTTTCCAAATAGTAGGTTAAGGCTTTTTCATAATCCTCTTGAGCTTTGAAAATATCCCCCATTTTTTGTAAAGCCATGGCCAAGTTTACCTGCCAAACCACATTTTCAGGGGCTGTGCTCATAACGTGACGCTCGATTTCGAGATTTTCTTGGTAATAAGGACGTGCTTCTTTAAATTTTCCTTGCACTACAAGTATATCACCTATTCTTTGGAGTGATATGGATAAGCTTTTTTGCCAGTTCACATCTTGTGGGAAATTCTCCACAAGCAAGCGTTCTATTTGTAAGCTTTTTTCGAAATTATAGAGGGCTGCTGTGCTATTGCCTTGAATTTTTTGCATGTCTCCAATTTTTTTGAGAGAACGGGAAACGTCGCTTAAAATAAGAGCGTCATTCGATTTTTTTTCGGCAAGAGCTTGACGTATGGCTAAACTGGCTTCGTAATTTTCTAGGGCTCTTTCACTGTCTCCATACACTTTATATACATCACCAAATCTATCTAAGGATATGGCTAAAGTTTGCTGTAATGAAATATTGGCAGGGTCACGCTGTGCAAGCTTTTCTTTTATGGTCAAGGCTTCTTGATATTTTATCAGGGCTTCTTCATATTTACCTGCGGCCTTTAAAACGTCTCCTTGTTGTGAAAGAAGGGTGCCTTGTTTATGTTGTATAGAAACATCGTTACTGTGTTCTTGTTTTTCATAATATCTTTCAACTTCTTTTTGCACTTCTTCCAAAAGAGAAAGTTGCCCCAATGGGTGTAATTTTTGATACATTTCATAGAGCATAAAAGTAATGAGGTCTTCGGCGTCATTGCGAGCGGCTATGGCTTTTTGCTCTTGTATTCTGGCTTGATAAAACATGACTACAGCTAAGGTGAAACCAACAATAAGTGCCGCAATGAGCATATAAAGGCGACGTTTTTGCCTTTCTGCGTGTTTTCGTGACGCGGCAATAAAGCGGAGTTCATCGGCGTTGAGGGCGTTTATATGTTCGCTGCGTAAATATTCTGCATCGCGCAGAGATTTTCCTTCATGTAGAAGTAAGTCTTTGGTTTCATTTTCTGTTTTCCAAAGGGCATATGCCGTTTTAACGCGTTGAAGCATGGCAAAGTATTCTCGCTCTTGCTCAAGCCATTGTCGTAAATATTGCCAGTGATGTAGCAATGCTTCATGCGCAATGGAGATGACAACGTGTTCATTTTCCACATCCGCTGTGAGTAGGCGCGCACTAATAAAGGCGTTTATAAATTGTGTGCCGCCAACAATGGTATCCATTTTTTCGCGTAAGGCTCTTTGTCGGCTAAATATGCCTTCTTGGGTGCACTTTACAAGGCAACGCATTACTTGAGAAAATATGTTGGCGGCTTGGGAGGGAAAATCTTCTTTAAAGGCCGCAAATGTTACATCGGCTTTTGTGGCAATGGCGCCTTGTAAACCGCCCATTTCTTGATAGTGGGCAAAAGTAAGTTTTAAAGTGTGTTCTTTTTGGGCTTGCTTTGCCTTTTCGTACAGTTCTGTGAGGGTAAACTCCAAAAGAGGTAGCACTGTGGTGCCTTGAGCTAAAGAATCGTAACTGAGCGCATCCACACGAAGGGCTTCATCAAGACTTGTGCTTTCATTCTTTTCAAATAAAACTCCCGCAGCTTGTGCAGGTTCTCGTATAATGGCGCTAATATCAAGCTTAGAGGGCGGGCTTAAGTGATAGTAAGAATTACCATCTTTAAGAAATTGCAAATCTTCTATTTCTTCACAACATCCTAAAAAATCTGCACGAATAGTCGCCACAACTACCAATGCTCTTTCTTCCACAAGTACGCGTAAGGCTTTGAAAAAAGCATTGATAGTTTCGGGTGTACAGCATGTGGTGGTAAAAAATTCTTCTGTTTGATCAAGTAGAAGGCATAAGCGCGCTTCAGGTATGAAGTTTGGTCTTTGATTGCGTTTAGCGTATTTCTCCTCATGATGCTGCGTTGCAAGGACGCTGAGGTGATGCTTTATGTTTTGGGCAACACTTTGAATGTCTTGTCGGATACTTTTTCCCAATTTTTCTACAGTGCCATAGATATCTAAGAGCTGGGGAAGAGCAGAAGGGGGTGTGCGCAAGGTTTGTGCACTGTCAATAATGTGAAGTGATGCGTGGCGTGTTTGTGTAAGAGCGCGTGCTAAAACATCAGCAAAATCTTTTTCATTATGTTCTTTGCGTATGTCGGAAGGGCGTAATTCGGCATAGCGCCATGTGGAGGTGTTCCATTCTTGAGACTCACTGAGCAATAGACGCAAAAGGCCTGCTCGCACGAGGGAGCTTTTGCCCACGCCACTGCTGCCTCCTATGAGCATAAAAGGCTTATGTACTCTAAATTGTTGCTTTAAACGAAGAAGCACTTCACCGGTAACAGCGGCGCGCCCTTTAAAGATGGGGGCGTGTTCGTAGTCAAAATGTTCAAGGCCTCTAAAGGGTGAGCCTTTCCAAGCAATATGTTTTTGTACATCCACCTCAGAAGGTAAAAGGCCTTGAAAATAATGGCGCAGAAATTTGGTGAGCTTGGCTTTAAATTCTTGTAAATCTGCATACATATTAAAGCCAACAGAGTACACATCGCTATGAATTTCGTCTTTTGTCCATTTTTCAAAAAATGAATGTAAAGCGTTGCGTTGAGAGATTCGTTCTGAATATTCATTGGGCGGGTTTTCGGGGATGGATATTTCGGCTTCGTTTTTAAAGAGCATAAGATGCGGAAAACGTGTTTTTTTAAAAGCAGTAATGGCATCTTCAAATTCAAATTCTGTGCCCGACATGTACGGGCTTCCATCAGGACGCGTGTACCTTTCGGGGTGCAGGCGAGTGCCTAAGCGCGACCACAAAATACAAATGAAGAGATCAGATTGTGAGGGCGGTTCTATATTTCCTTGAAAATCATTATGGGCAAACTGTACTTCATTTTCCCAAAAAAGAGGATCAATGCATAAATAGCTGGAGAATTCTGCTTGTAAAAAGCTGAGCACATCTTCGGTTATTTTTCTTTCTGCACGTACATCACCGGGGGAAGATACAAAGATACGTACTCGTTTTAAACTCTTTTCAGATAATGTCATGCGCACCTCACAACCCTTATACAAAAGGGTGAGATAAAAAAGTAGATATACCAGTAAAATAAGGAGAGATTGAGTTTTTTTATCATGGAAGGCAAAATTAAGGCAATATGTATTGTGGATGAAATTGCATGGTTACAATTTCATCCTGTGTGTTCATGTGTCTGTTTTTGGTAAGGTGCAGTTATCCTTCGTTTTTAACAGCAGGTTTGATATCTAAAAGCTTTGTGCCCGATAAACAATCTAAGCCTTGCACTATGAGGGTATTGGCGCTCATGCGTTTAATTTTTACATGGGCTAGGGCTATGGGGTTTGGGCGATGAGGAGAGCGTAGGGTAAACGTACCAACGACCTCTTCAGAGTGTAGCTTTTTTTGTACCAAAAGATTTCTTTGAGATTGATCAAACCAATAAAGTAAGAGGATGGCATCTCCTTCTTGTAAGCCGAGCAAGGCTTGCGCAAATTCAGCATAAACAGTGACAGTGCATTCTTCCCCATCAGCAACGGTAAAATTAGGACATTGTGCAAGATCAGTATATGGTGTGGTAATTTCTCCGATAAATGTAAGTTCAGCTTGCATGATGTGTTTTACCTTCTATATAGAATGTTGTGAAAATATATCTAGCATATTTTTTAAATAAAAAACACGCAGTTTTCATGAAAAATTGAGCAAAAAAGCGTAAAGAGCTATTAATTGCTTGTAAAAGGAATTGCTTGTTTTTATAATCCCCAGCATCGATGTGTTTGGTTATGTGATTTGCTAATTATGGCAAAGCTTTATATGTTGAATTGCGATGCTGAGATTGGTTGTTTAACTGTGTGAAATATGGGGTCTTCAGCAAATAGAAGAAAAGTTCCCATAAGTTTTATGAAAAGAGGATCATAGGGATGCGTTGTAAATTATTTGTTCACATATTGTTTTGTGTTATGTTTTTATCTGCAAGTTATACATCTTTTGCCAACGAGCAAAAAGCAATTAAGACGTTTGCAATTCTTACACCCGAGCAAGGTACGGATTTTGGCTGGAATCAGCAAGGTGTTGTGGCAGCGCAAGAGGTGGCTAAATCCATGGGGCTTAACGTCATTGTTGCACAAGGTTTAGGGTATGGGGATATTCGCTCCAGTATTCGAGAACTTGTGGCTGACGGTGCTGAATTTATTTTAGCCCATGCAGGTGGCTATAACACGGCCGGAGCTGAAATAGCTCAGGAAACACGTGTGCCTGTGGCCATTGTGGACCAACCGCAATTATCTCAAAAGAAACTTATTGCAGATTACACGGCATCTGGGCACGAAGCGGCCTATTTGGCAGGATACTTAGCGAGCAAAATGACCCGAAGCAATATTCTTGGTATTGTAACATCTGGGGAGCCGCCTGCATGGAATGCCCATTCCCATGCCTTTATTAAAGGAGCGCAGCAGTATAATCCTCATATTAAAATTCATTATGCTGTCATAGGGCCTGCCGCCTACTCGGATGCCACAGGGGCTAAACGTGTCACCGAGGCTGTCATTGCCACAGGAGCAGATATTATTTTAGGACAGGGCAATGGTTCAAGCTTTGGCATGTTGCAGGCCATTGAAACCAATAAAGCTAAAGATGGCGGTAAAGTATGGTTTATTGACGTCATTGGTGATAAGTCTCCCATTGATAAAGGGCATTTGCTTTCAGCAGTGGTGTGGGATTTTGTACCTGTGTTTACAAAGCTTATTAATGATGTGCAAAGTGGAACTTTAGGAGAAAACTCCTATCCTCTCACCATAAAAGATAACTCCACATATTTATTAAAATCCCCCCATATCCCAGAAAATATATGGAATGATGTGATGGCCCTTCAAGATGATATAGTGGCTGGCAAACTTGTTGTTGAAAAAAACTATGAAGTTGCTCCTGTGCACACCCTTGTGCAACGCCTTGATTAGTTGTCAGTTCATAATGAAATATCATGCCAAATGTAGCATTTCATAATATTTCAAAAACCTTCTCTACCACACGAGCTTTATCCGAAGTGAGCTTTGTGTGTAGAGAAGGTGAAATACATTCTCTGCTTGGTGAAAATGGTGCTGGTAAATCAACTTTGGCAGGATTATTGGCAGGTTTTTATCTTCCCACGGTGGGAACAATTACCCTTGCAGAGACGCCAATTTGCTTAGATTCGCCACAAAAAAGTTTACAATGTGGTATAGGAGTGGTCTTTCAGCATCCGTTGCTGGTACCTGAACTCACTGTCATTGAAAACTTGTCACTGGGTAATGCTTGGTGGAAGCTACATACCATAAAGAATTCTTTGATATACTATGAGGAACTTTCCAAGCTGCTTGGTATACATATCGATGCGCATAAACAAGTTAAGAATCTAAGCTTAGGTGAGCAACAATATGTTGAGATCATGCGGGCTCTATGGCATCAGCAAAAAATTCTTGTTTTTGATGAAGCCACGGCACTTCTTTGCCCCAAAGAAGCGGAGCGTTTAGGGGCTATCATGCAAAGACTTGCCGATAAGGGGTATACTATTCTGTATATCACGCACAAATTACAAGAAGCCATAGCGTATTCTCATTGCATGACCATTTTGCGGCAAGGAAAGAAGGTGGCTGAAATATCTGCTGAAGCCATTGCAAAGGCAAAACATCAAAAATCCCTACAGCAATTTGAGCATGAATTGTGTCGTTGTATTTTTGGCGAACAACAAAATGCTCCCTTGGTTTCTCAAGAAAATATGCGAAAAAAAACAATGGAAATACATAAGGAGAGGCGCGCTGAAAGCAGATTGGGGGCGCCTTTGTTTAAAGCATGTGATCTTTCGAGCCACAGTGAAGAGCAAACTTGCTCCATAAAAAATATATCTTTCGAAATATGCGGCAATGAAATATTGGGTATTGCAGGAATTGACGGCAATGGGCAAAAGCATTTTGCAGAAATTTTGGCGGGGCAACGTATGCCTAAAAATGGAAATATTTTCTTGCACGGAGAAAAAATCACAGAGCTTACCAATGCGCAACGGCAAAAGCTAGGCATTCATTATGCCAGTGAAGATAGATTGGATGAAGGGTTGGTGGGCGCTGAAGATATTTCCTTTAATCTTCAAATAAAAAATATAGGTTTAAAGCCGTTTTGGCGCTATGGTATTGCCAAATGGAAACATATGCAAAACTATGCTCAAAAGGTTATGGAATCTCTTTTTATTCCTAAAGAACATCAGAAAAGCTGTGCTAAAAACCTTTCTGGGGGAACAATACAAAAAATTATCCTTGCCCGAGAGCTTAATCAACCCAATCTTTGTGTTTGTATTTTACATCAACCTACGCACGGTCTTGATGTTCGAACTGCAAAAGAATTGCATGAAAAAATACGTTGTACATTACATGAAAATTGCTGCTTCATCATCATATCAAGCGATATGAATGAACTTTTGTCTCTATCAACGCATATGGCGGTTATGAAAAACGGAACTCTAAGTGATTGTTTTGTAAACGATGATGAATCTTATAAAAAAATAACAGATATTATAGCAATACACTAAGATGGATACAGGAACTATGTCTTCACATTATGTTTCTCTCATGAGGAATATGGCTCCACTGCTACTGGCTTTTTCATGTAGTGCCATTATTCTTTTATTGTTAGATACAAATCCTTTTGAGTACTATGGGTATATTTTTAAGCGGTGCTTGAATAATAGCTTGGGCTTTGAGGCTGTTCTTTTAAAAATGACGCCGCTTCTTTGCATAAGTGCCGGTATTATGGTTGCCTTTAAATCAGGAATTTGGAATTTAGGCGGCGATGGACAGTTTTTGTTGGGAGCCATCTTTAGTGCTTTTTTTGCAACGCAATTAGCATTGATTATGCCGCCTTTGGTTTTTATTCCATTGTGCCTTCTTTTTTCGTGTATCATTGGAGCATTATGGATAAGCGCACCGGCTTTTTTGCATATTAAATATGGTATAAATGAAGTCGTGAGCACGCTTATGATGTCCTTTATAGGGATAAGCTTAGCGAATTTTCTCATCAGAAATCCCTTGCGTGATGTTACAATTTCACATCCGCAAACCTTTACTGTGGCAGTGGAAGACCGCCTTTTTCGCCTTTTTGATAGCAGTGTACATGTGGGGTTTTTACTTGCACTTTTTACCATAATGTTTGTGCACTATATTTTACACCACACCGCCCTTGGCATCAAATGGCGTATCATTGGGAATAATAAAAAAGTAGCGTATCATGCAGGTTATCCTGTAAAGCGGCTACTGTTTTTGGCCTTTTGCTTAAGTGGTGCGTGCATTGGTATGGCAGGTGGCATTGAGGTTTTGGGGGTTTATGGTGCCGTTCAAGTGAATTGGAATCCGGCCTATAGTATACTTGTCATTCCCATTGTGTTTTTAGGACGCTGTCATGGTGGCGTAATTATATTTTATTCTTTACTTTTTTCTATATTGCTTGTGGGCGGAGAAAGCGCGTCACGAGTGTTGCAAGTTCCAAGTTATATAATTCATATTTTGTTGGCTCTTGTGATGCTTTTTAGTGCCGTCATTAATGGCATATTTGATGAGAAATAGTTCATACAGTTTTATGATTTAGTTTTGTAAAAGAAAACTAAAGGATAGTTAAAAATGATACATGAGACCTTTCTGACAACGCTTTTATTGGGCGCACTTATGGCGGCTTTTCCCCTTTTTTTGGCGGGCTTTGGAGAAATGTTGTCAGAGCAAGCCGGTGTACTAAACCTAGGTCTTGAGGGGATGATGCTTGCGGGAGCTTTTACAAGTTTTTATCTTGTGTATGAAACGCACAGTTACACCCTTGGTTTTTTAGGTGGTGCCAGTGCTGGCTTGATGATTGCTTTGATTGTGGTTTTTTTCTGCATATGGCGTGCTGTTGATCAAGTGGTGTTGGGTCTATCCCTCACATTTGTCGTGCAGGGGGCTACTTCGCTTTTGCACCATGTTCACTTTGCAAGAACATACCCAAGGCTAGAGCCTCTTGAAAGTTTTTCTCTGCCACTGTTGTCACAAATTCCTTTTGTGGGGGGAGTATTTCAAATGACACCCTTCACGCTTTTGTGTGTATGCGCGCTAAGCTTTTTGATATATTTTTATGGAAGGAGCACGTTAAAGCTTCAACTCATGGCCGCCGGTTCAAATCCAAAAGCTTTAGATGTTTTTGGCGCAAATGTGTTCACGTTGCGTACAGGAATTGTACTTTTTACCGGCGCAATGGCAGGGCTTGGCGGGGCATATATGGTTATTTTAGGGGCAGGTATTTTTGTTCCCAATATGACCAATGGAGCAGGATTTATCGCCATTGTTTTGGCCATGGTGGCAAATGGTAGAGTGTTTTGGCTCTTTCTAGGTGCTCTTTTGTTTGGAGTGAGCTTGTCGGCAAGTACCATTTTACAATTGCTTGGTTCCACAGTATCAACAGATATTACGCATATGTTACCTTTCATTCTCATCATGATTGTGCTGGTGCTCTTTAGGCGCCATGTGGCCTTTCCCAAAGCCTTAGGGCAACCGTATGTACGAACAAAAAGATGAGCATCGTTGGCAGAAAAGGCCTCTTTTGTTTTAACATCATGAGGTTAAGGGCATTTTGTCTTTGGGCAAAAATATAAATGTGTCAGTGGGCAATAGTAGGAGATAGAATGAAACTTTTTGAAAAGAGTGTGCTTAAAAAATTACGCCTGAAGAATAGATTCTTTCGTGCCTCCACATGGGAAGCATTGGCCACGAAAGAAGGTCGCATGACCCCAGAGCTCTTCGCACTTCATGAACAGCTTGCACAGGGTGGCGTGGGATCCCTTTTAACGGGGTATGCTTTTGTAACCAAGGAAGAGCAGCCCAACCCCAATATGCTTGGCATTTATGATGATAGCTTTATAGATATGTATAAAGAGCTCACTGCCATGTGTAATTTGTATGATACGAAGATTTTTTTACAAGTGGCGTACGGCGGTTCCATGTCTTATTTAGATCCTCCTTCGGAAAATATTTTTGCTCCCTCTGCCATAGTCAATGAAGCCACGGGAATTTTACCCACAGCCATGACAAAGGAAGATATAAAATACCTTAAAAATGCCTTTGTGCAGGCTTGCCTTAGAGCGGAAAAAGCCGGCTTTCATGGCGTGCAAATTCATTCAGCCCATGGATATCTTTTGAGTCAATTCCTTTCGCCTGACTATAATACACGTCAAGATGAATATGGCGGATGTATTGAAAATCGAGTGCGTTTTTTACGCGAAATTATTGAAAATGTTAAAACAGTAGTGCGCGAAGACTTTGTGGTCATGGCAAAAATCAATTCAGAAGACTTTACAGAAAAGGGGCTCACCCAAGAAGAAAGTTTGCAGGCCATTAAAATATTGGAAAAAGCAGGGCTCGATGCCGTGGAAGTGAGCGGTGGTAATCTTTCGTCTAAGCATGTGCTTCAAGAAAATCTTGGCTGCAGCAGAAAGAAAGTCACTGCACAAACACAATCGTATTTTTCTTCTTTTGTTAAAGAGCTTGTGAAGCAGGTGACCATTCCGGTTATTTTAACCGGAGGGCATATCAATTATCAGCACTTAGAGACCTTACATAAAGAGCATGGTATCGCCTATTTTGGCATGAGCCGCCCCCTCATTGCTGAACCCAATCTTATGAATATTTGGGAGAAATCCCCCGAGGCAAAACCTAAATGCATTTCGTGTGGAAAATGTTTTAGCAAGAAAGGTAAATATTGTATTTTACACTAGTATAAGACAATATAAAGCAGAAAACTTTGTAAAAGGCACTTTCGTGAAGAGAGTGCCTTTTGCTTTATACAAGTTGGCTCATATAACATAGTGTGTAGCCTGTTTATTTAGTCGACACTGAAAAAGCACTTAAACGGAAGTAAAAATAGAATTTATAGCTCA
>CAYJLO010000053.1:0-19887 GCA_964370835.1 uncultured Desulfovibrionaceae bacterium | reverse complement strand
AAATACATGAAAGCGTTGGAGAAAATCAAAGACGAAAAAAAGAAAAAGAAGTAAAACCCCCAAAAAAAAGCAAAACGCAAATGCATCCGGAACCGCAAATGCTGGTGGACCTTTTGGAGTCGGGCCAAAAACCCTTACGTCTTGATCAGATTTTACGTTTTTTGGATATTCAGCGTCGTCAAAAGCGTTATGTGGAAGAAATGCTCCACCAATTGGCAGATGCAGGGCGCATCACGCGCATGCATGGCGGCCAATGGGTAGCCAATGGGCAATTGCGCACCTATGTGGGCCAATACAGTGTGCAACGCTCCGGCGTGGGCTTTGTGGACATGGCCACCCTGGAAAGCGGCCCTGAGCGCAGTTCCAAGAAAAAAGAACCGTCGCACAGTTTTTCCATATTCATCCACCCATCTCAAGCCGGCGATGCGTGGCATGGTGACACCGTACGCGTTATTTTATTGCCTGGTCGCGGTAGCAAAGAAAAACCCGAGGGCCGCATTGTGGACGTCATTGAGCGTAAAGCCAAGGACATCATGGTGCGCGTCACCAATGAACGCGTGAGCGAACATGCGCTCTTGCGCCGCGGTAAGCGCAGTCGCGCCGGTACGCATATCAGCCCCGACTCTCCCTATCTTTTTTGTAAGCCTTGCGATGTGCGTTTTCCCTTCACCTTGCGCCTAGACAAAGGCGAGATCCCCGCCACCATGGTGCAAGAAATGCAACCAAATACCTTGCTCTTGGTGCGCCCTGTGAAGCAAATTGCCTCGGACATGTGGGTGGGCGAAGCACTCTCTGCTCATGGTCGTGAAGATAATGTGGCGGTGCAGGAAAATTTAGTGAAGCTCAATCACGGTGCCCCTGCGGAATTTCCCCCTGCGGCCTTGGCCGAAGCGCAAGCTCTTCCAGATGTGCCACGCCCCGAGGATTATACAGGCCGCCAAGATGTGCGTGAACTGCCCTTTGTGACCATTGACGGCGAAACGGCGCGCGATTTTGACGATGCCATTTATGTGAAGCCACAAGACAATGGCGGCTGGATTTTATACGTGGGCATTGCCGATGTGACCCATTACGTGCGCAATCAATCGCCCTTGGACAAAGAAGCGCGCATCCGTGCCAACTCATGGTATTTCCCCTGCTCGGTGGAGCCCATGTTGCCCAAGGCTCTGTCCAATGGCCTGTGTTCGTTGAACCCCCATGTGGATAGACTCATCATGCTGGCGGAAATGCATTTTGATAAGGCCGGAGCTTTGCATCAAAGTCATTTCAGTGAAGCAGTGCTTTGCTCCCATGCGCGCCTCACCTATAATGAGGTGAAGGCTCTTGTGCTGGATAATGACCCACAAGCACGTCAAGAGTTTTTAACCAAAGAGCAAGGCCCTGTGCTTTTGCCCATGTTGGAAGAGGCAGAGAAATTGGCTCGCGTTTTGGCACAAAAACGACTTGAGCGCGGCACCCTGGATTTCCATATGCCGGAGCCGGAATATCACTTTGATGAGCACGGACGCATTGTGGATATCAGTCGCAAAGAACAGCATTTTGCCCATCAAATCATTGAAGAATGCATGATTGCCGCCAATGAAGCCGTGGCAGAATTTTTGGAAAAAAAGAATCTCCCCGTGCTCTATCGCGTGCACCCTGAACCAGAAAGCCTACGCCTTGAAGGGCTTTTCCGCACCTTGGCTTCCACATCTTTGGCAGATAAACTTCCTGCCAAGCCCACTGCCAAGGACATTCAAAGCATTTTGCATGCCGCCAAAGACAGTCCGCAGGAATTTTTGGTGGGTCGTTTAACCTTACGCACCATGCCGCAAGCTCGTTATCAACCCCATAATGACGGACACTTTGGCCTTGCTTCCACTTGCTATTGCCACTTCACCTCTCCCATCCGCCGTTATGCCGACGTGGTGGTGCATCGTGCCTTGAAGGGAGCTTTGGGCTTGGATAATGAAGCCATTGCCGAGCACAAATTGGAAGCCTTGGGCGATGGCCTCAATCAAGCGGAAAGAGCCGCCATGGAAGCCGAAAGAGAAATGGCCAGACGTCTGGCTGTGCTCATGCTACAAGACCGTGAAGGGCAAAAATTTGAGGGAACCATTGCCGGCGTGTCTGATTTTGGCCTCTTTGTGGAATTGGACGCCATGCCGGTGGAAGGCATGATACGCATTTCCGACCTTGGGGATGATTACTTTGAATATGATACCGATAAGCAAGAGCTCATTGGTGTCATGAGCGGCAGACGCTTTGCCTTGGGGCAAAGGGTGCGTGTGCGCCTCACCGAAGTGAATCTGGGCCGCCTTGAGACTACCTTCAGCCTCTTGGACGCCGAAGAACTACCTCCTGCGCCACGCCAAGGCATGCGTAAAGGAGCACGCTCCACACGAGGACAGGACATTCGCGCAAAAAGTAAGACCCGCGGTGCCACCAGCTCCAGACGTAGCTCCCAAGCCAAAGAAGGCTCGGGGCAAAAACGTAAGGCCCCATCCTACTTGCGCAAGAAAAAGCGTTAAGTCAAAAAAATTGCTGTGTGCAGGGCTTTTCCCAGAAGAGCCTTACACACAGCAACACCTAGAGAACGGTATTATATCAAGGAAGACGCACAAATTTTGAGGAAGTGTCCATGAACATATAACCGAAAAGCATGTTCCTTCTGACACAGAGATAAGCAAGCGAATTTAGCGACACTATGCCCGCGTGCTAAAATAGTACAACACCGTCACCACCATCATGGACGCGGCGCGTAAGCCTTGATTGCTCATGACCAACACCACCGCCATGCGCGGTGCAAAAAAGCCTGCATACGAAGGCAATTGATGGCGCAATGCTCGCATGGGCGTGGATAAAACATTGCCCACCAACAGTGCCAACACCACTTCCCTTTCACTCAAATTACCGCCATGTAAGGCCACACCCGCCGCCGACAAAGCCGCACCCAGCTCCGCCGCCAAGTGCAAAGCAATGATACCCATGGCCTCAGGGCGCAAAAAAGATAGCCATGCCATATTCTGTGTCATCCACATTTCCGCCGCATCAAAAAAGCCCTGACGTTGCAAAACATACATGAGTATATAAATGGGCACAGTGAAATATAATAGCTTGGGAATGCGTTTTTTATACCGTTTCACAGCCTTGGCAAAGGCATCCTTCCATGAAACGGGGCTCGTATCCATATGACATATGACGCAGCCCTCAGGCCGAGCAGGTAAAAGCACACGCGCCGCAACAATGGTCAATAAAGTGCGCATGAAAGCCGCCAAAAGCGTAAGCCCCACATAAATAACCGTGGGGAAGCCCAACACAGGCCACACCAAAAAGAAAATGCTGGGGGTGTGCGTTAAGTAGGAAGGGAGTGAATTAAAAAGATTGGATAAAATCACTTCGCGCTTGGTAAGCACGCCTTTTTCATAATTTTCTGCCAAAAGCGCATTGGCCGAAGCCGGAGATACAAAGGCTGTGGAAAAAGCCGCTCCGGTCACATCTTGCAAATGCGCCGCACGGGATAAAGGCGAAGCCACTTTCGCCAAGGATTGCGTCCAACGTAAAGCTTCCAGCACATTGGCCACAAGAAGCCCCACGCTCATACCCAAAAGAAGGCGCAGCATGGGCCAAAAAAGCCCCTCCCATAAAGGGATTATGTGTGAGAATGCGGTGTCCATGGCGTGTATTTTTGTGCTAAATAGATGCCTTAAAGGTTTAAGGCACGTCCTTCATCCACGGGTAATGGACTTTGCGAAGCGGCGTCTCTGGCCAAAACGTCACAGCGTTCATTTTCCGCATGGCCGGCATGTCCGCGCACCCAATGAAAGGTCACCTGATGTTGCACCAAGAGCGGCCAAAGGGCTTCCCATAAATCTTTATTTTTAACGGGCTTTTTATCGGCCTTGCGCCATTGATTTTTACGCCATCCGGCCAACCATTTTTTTTGAATGGCATTGCACACATATTGTGAATCGGAAAAAACATCCACCAAGCAAGGCTCTTTGAGCTGACGCAAACCTTCCAAAACAGCCATGATTTCCATGCGGTTGTTGGTAGTTTTGTCAAAGCCGCCGGAAAATTCTTTTTCTTGCCCGTCAACGACCAAACGCAATATGGCGCCCCAGCCGCCGGGGCCGGGATTACCAAGGCAAGAGCCATCGGTATATAAATGTACGTGTTTCATAACTATAATGCATCCCAAATATGATGTAACGCCCCATCAAGGCAAGAGGTCACCGCTTGCGCGGCGGCTGGCTTCACAGCCTTCAGCTGCTCTTCTTGCCCTTCAAGGCGAGTAAGCGAGCTGTATTCAGCAATGGCGGCGGAATTTTTTATGCATAAAGCCAGATTTTCTTCCGCCTCAAGACGTAAACCCTCTCCCAAAGCCTTGCGCACCAAGGGTGGCACAGCTATGACGGCCTCGGCATGACTAAGCCCCACGCCCACATACAGCGTGCTGGTGGCATAGGGAGGAAGCTCCAAAGCAGGCACGCTTATTTGCAATAAGAGAGGAATATTCCATTCTTTTTGAAATTTTGAACGCCAAGCATACAGGTATTTTAATTCTTTTTTTTCCAGCACATGATCTTGATTCATGATGCTGTGCGAACCATCCGGCGGCTGAATTTTGGCAAGTCTTTGCTCAAAATTCCACCAATAAGCAGAAATAATCACACAAAAAATGCAACCAAATAGGAATAAGCGCAGACCTTGCCTTTCACAAGAGGCGGAAATAAGCGGTCCGCGTGATTTTCGCGATGGAATCATAACCCCTCATTTATGATAGAGAATCTTCCTTTGGCTCTGGTTTAAAAGCCCAAAGAAGATTGTATTTTTGTAAAAATTACTTTGTGGCAGGCACTTCTAAAATTTCGCGAGCCAAATCCACATCTTTGGCAATGCGCGCTTTAAGCTCACCAATATGGCTAAATTGCTGTTCATCTCGAATATATTGCACAAATTTCAAGCGAATTTCTTTGTCATACAATTGTGGTTTGCCCTCTAAAATAAAGCTCTCCACCGACAAGGCATCATTACCAAAGGTGGGAACATGGCCCACATTGGTCACGGCAGGAAGGGGTTTTTCATGACCTGCCACATGTACCCACGTGGCATACACGCCCTCCTTGGGCACAAGGGTGGAGCCCACTTCCAAATTAGCCGTGGGAAAGCCAAGGCCTTCGCCGCGCCCATAACCATGAATAACAGCACCACTTAAATGATATTGGCGGCCCAAAAGAGCATGCACATCCCACACTTCCCCTTGACGCAAGAGGTTGCGCACTCTGGTGGAACTGACCACAGCATCTTTTACAATGACAGAGTCTAGACGCTCCACACCAAAGCCATATTGCTCGCCAAGGGTTTGCAAAACATCAAAATTTCCAGAGCGTCCCTTACCCAAAGAAAAGTCATAGCCCACCACAAGTTCGCGACATTCCATGGGACACAACACTTGTTGAATAAATTCTTCCGGCGTTAAGGCGGCAAGGTCTCGAGTAAAATTCAGTTCCAGCACAAGACCCACGCCATGCTCTTCAAACAGCTCATGCCTTTCGGCTTGTGTGGAAAGCAGAGACGGCGCCAAAGAAGATGCCAGCACAGCCAAAGGATGCGGCCAAAAGGTTAAGGCCACGGGCAAAAGATTATGCTCCTTAGCTTTTTGCACTGTGCGTTGCAGTAAGGCCTGATGCCCCACATGCACGCCGTCAAAATTGCCAATGGTGATACATGTGCCCTTATACTTGGGCTTATGGTCGTGGACGCATTGTTCGGCCAGCTCTTGCGCTATGAGGGCAAAGTCAGCCGCGGAAGTAATTTTATACATAAAAAACTATACAAGACGCTGAAAAATAAAAGTATAATGATTACGCAAAGCCAAAGAAAGGCGCAAGGTGCTCGCCTTTCTTTGCTCTTCTTTCACCTTAGTAAAAGACAAAAGATGCTCACTGATATGATTAAAATCCTTGGCATCGGAGCGCAAAATCATCTCTCTGTATGCCATGATTTTCTCAAGGGCTATCTTTTGTGCAGGGCCTTGCAACTTTTGCACATATTTCTTCACAAAATAGGTAAAAAAGCTTTGCGAAGTTTGTGGAAAAGATTGCTCCAATGCCAAGGCCCATAAACCTATATACACCATGCCTAGCTCTTGTTGCAAAGTGCGCCGCAAGGTGCGATCGAAAAAGCCAATGGTAAAAAAGCTCAGCTCGTGGCTAAAATCCACATCACGCAAAAGAGCTTCAAAATTAGCCGCCACTTCTTCGCAAATTTGATCTTCCACCTTTATGCCACTGGGCGCATGCAATTCGAGAGGTTGTGAAAAAACATCTTCACTACCCCCTTGATGCACTGCGTCCACAGCCTTGCTTTCCTCATTCATGGTTTATTCTCCGTCGTAACTCTGTTTTTTCTTCATGGGAGCTTGAGCAGATGGATCTAATCCAAAAATATTTTTATGCTTTTTCGCCGAAGAACGTGACGATCTGGAAGGTCTTGGCGATGGTTCGGCTTTGCCTTTAGAGCGTGGCCCCTTACCAAGTCCAGATTTTTTACGTTCGGAATTTTCCTCTTGGCGAGGCTTGGGTGCGCCCTTGTCGGCATAGGCCTTGGGCTCACGCTGACCTTCACGCTGACTTTCGCGACGGCCTTCACGTGCGCCATCACGATCGGCATCACGAGAGCTTTTACGTTCGCCGTCGCGCTCACCATCACGAGAGCTTTTATGCTCGCGCTCGCCGTCACGATCTGGCTTGGAAGATTTATGGCGCGGTTTACGGCTTTTCTTTTCACCAAAGGAACTCTTACCACCTTTGCCAGCCGGTGTCACTTCTTGACGCGGTGCAGGAGCAGTGAAGTTTACGGGAGTGCCCAAGCTTTCTTGATAGCAGGCATCCAAGAGCATGGCCAAAAGCACATCTTGGCCCTCTTCACTGGCAAGCACATCTTGCATGGGCGGAGGAATGCAACCTTCTTCACCGTATTTTGCAAAAATATTGGCAATATAACGGAAGCGTTTCACTCGTTCACGCTCAAGACCGGTGAGATTGCGGTAGCGAGCTTCCAAAAGGGCGGAAAGTCTTTGCCCCACCACCATGGCCACATCGGAGTCATGGGGTAATTCTTTTTGAACCAAGGTGATGGAATACTGCTGCGCTATGCGTTCTAGCTCCAGCTTTTGCATCACATCCACCAAGGAAATGACCGTACCTGCGGCTCCGGCGCGTCCTGTGCGTCCGGCGCGGTGAATATAGACTTCATGATCTGCCGGTGGCTCATATAAAAACACGTGGGAAAGAGCAGGAATATCTATGCCGCGAGCCGCCACGTCGGTGGCCACAAGAAAGCGTAACTTGCCATCACGAATGCGACCAAGCACCTTTTCGCGCTTTACCTGAGATAAATCGGCGGAAAGTTCATCGGCACTATAGCCAAAGCCGCGCAACACTTCTGCCACATAGTGCACATTGGCCTTGGTATTACAAAAGATAATACCAGACGCAGGATTTTCCATTTCAATGAGGCGCACCAAGGCTCTATCCTTATCCATGGTGCGGCAAAGGCAAAATTGATGTTGCATTTGCGGCACATGCACTTGTTTTTTGGACAAAGAGAGCATGGAAGGCGATTGCATAAATTCGCCGGCAAGTTGCATTACATTGGGCGGATAGGTGGCAGAGAAAAGGCAAGTGGTAACTTTACGCTTGGGTAAGTACTTTTGCACTTCCTTCATGTCGGGGTAAAAACCGATGGAAAGCATGCGATCTGCTTCGTCAAAAACCAAGGTGCGCAAAGCGTCCAAAGTCAAAGAGCGACGCAACAGGTGATCTAAAATACGACCTGGGGTCCCCACCACCAACTGAGCGCCACCGCGCAAAGCTTGGTTTTGTTTACCATAACCCACACCGCCGTACACGGCAGCCACATCAAGGCCTGTACCTTCAAAAAGCACTTGAGCCTCACGCTCCACCTGCACAGCCAATTCGCGCGTGGGCACCAGCACAAGGGCCTGCACCACACGACGGTCTGCACTAAGATGGCGCAATAAGGGTAAAATATATGACCCCGTCTTTCCGCTACCGGTACAAGACTGCACCATAAGATCTCGGCGCGAAAGAAGGTAAGGGAGCGACAAACTTTGCACAGGCATAAGTTGCTGCCAACCTGCGCGAGCACAAGCGCCTTGCAAAATTTCGGGAATTTCCGTCAAGGTCAAAGGCGCCAACACTTCTGTGGGTTCGCGCAAAACAGAAACACCTGTGCTTTCAAGTTCATCATTGAAAGGGCTAACGCCCTCATTTTCATAGTCTTGTGTCATTATTTTATCCTTATAAATTATACAATCCGGCACAGTAACACCAAAAACACCAAGGCGCAACAAGACAAAAGCCCCCCCTCCCGCTAGATTTTACTGAAATTTATGACATTTTCCACCAATCAAGAAGCCGATCCCCATTGCAAAAATTCTTGCCCACATAAATCCCTCATGCTATTCTTTGGCATGGCCACTATTCTTTCCATAAACTGCAATTTAGACCAATCCTTACGAGACCTTGGGCACGAGGTCATCTCCTTTTGTGTTGACCATAAGGGGAGCTATTACGCGCAAGAATACCTGGAGCAATGCCCCACCATGCCTGATTTCTTTTTGCAAAAAGAAATTCTTGGCAAGCGCATTTTTTTTCATGATGCTCACACCTTACCTTGCAAAACTGTTTTTTGGGGCATAGATAGCCACCTCTGCTATTGGTGGCAAATGCATTATGCGGCGCTTTTTGACGTCTATATGACACCGCACACAAGCCTTTTACAGCGTTTAACCTCAGAATGGCTGCATCCGCATATGTACAGATTGGCGGAAGTTGCCCCCAAGCGCCCTTTTGCGCCCCATACTCAAAGACCAGCAGCCATGAACTTTGTGGGCAGACTCAGCGGCACAAGACCGGGGAGAGAGCTCATATGTAAATTTTTATTGGAAAAATATGGTTTAAGCATCATTGACAACATCTCCTTTGAAGACATGCTTGCCCTCTATGAACAAACACGAATTATCCCCAATGAATCCATCACCAATGAGGTGAATTTTCGCCTATTGGAAGGAGCCGGTTGCGGTTGCGCTGTCATTAGCCCTCAAGTGGGCCCTGACCAAGACTGCCTCTTTGAGCCAGATAAAGAAATACTTATTTATACCAGCATGGATAGCTTAGAAGCGCACCTTGAGCGCTGCTTACACGATGTTCCTTTTGCGGAAAAATTGGGGCGAAGGGCTTGGCTTAGGGTGCAAAAAGACCATTTAGCTGAGCACAGGGCAAAACAATTTTGGCAACATATAGAAGAATTTACCACAAAAACAGCCGAAGAAAAGAACTTCTTGCCCAGCAGGCAAAATACAGCCTTTGCCCAAGACATGAAAACCTTTTACCTCGTGATCATGCATATTTATGGACAGATAACCATAAATCACGTGGAGCATTTTATCCACAATGCCTGCTCCTCCCCCTCACTAAAGCTTCTACTTTTGATTTTTTTACAATTCAAAATGCTCTCTCAAAATCAACTGGAACCAGCACAAACCAAAGAGCGCGTCTATGCCCTGCTGGACGAAGCCTCTCCATGTCTCATGGGAAGTTCCTGCCCCCCTGTGAATAAAAAAATGCTGGCTGTGGCTTGTGGTGGCGCGGCTTTAAGCTTTGCCGATGGGCCACGTAGTCTTTTTTACTTGCGCCTGTATGAAAAAATACAGTCTTCGCAAAAAGGCCTTTCCGCTCACCAAGGCATCATGAGCGCACACGATCCCGTTGACGTGGCCCTCCATTGGGTAACCATTTTAAAGCGTGATCAAAAACAATGTTTTTACGGGCATGACTACATATACGGCTGTTGCCGCACTGCCTTTGATTTCATCTCTTTGTGCCAAGCACTAGCCCCTTCGGACGAGCGTTGGCTTGCCGCCCTTTCTACTCTCGATCACGTTATTTGCGCCTATCCCCTCGACACAAGAGCTAAGTTACAACAAAACCCCTTCTCTTAAGGGCTGGTTATTTGTTGACAGTTTGCCTTTTACCTGTAAAAGTAACCGCCTCATATTTTATACTTTAGCTCTTCGAGGTTTTCCATGTTGGATATTGATATTGACAAACAAATGGCTCAGATAACTCGCGGCATTGCAGAACTTATTGATGCGGAAGAATTGCGCAAAAAAATTCTCCGCGGCAAGCCCCTCACCATTAAAGTGGGCTTTGACCCCACCGCGCCCGACTTACACCTTGGGCACACGGTGGTTATGCATAAAATGCGTCACTTCCAAGAGTTGGGCCACCGTGTGGTTTTCCTCATTGGCGACTTCACAGGCTCCATTGGTGACCCTTCCGGCAGAAGCGAAACACGCCCGCCCCTCACCAAAGAGCAAGTACTTGCCAACGCCGAAACCTACAAAAAGCAAGTCTTTAAAATTCTTGACCCCGAAAAAACCGTGGTGGAATTTAACTCCAAATGGCTTGGCGAAATGGGCGCAGCAGACTTCATCCGCTTGGCTTCTCGCTACACCGTGGCCCGCATGATGGAGCGCGACGACTTTGAAAACCGCTACAAAGAGCAACGCCCCATTGCCATTCACGAATTTCTCTATCCTCTTTGCCAAGGCTATGACTCCGTGGCCCTCAAGGCAGACGTAGAAATGGGCGGCACCGACCAAAAGTTCAACCTCTTGGTGGGTCGTCACCTGCAAAGCCAATACGGCTTAGAAAGCCAGTGCATCATCACCCTGCCCCTCCTCGTGGGCACCGATGGCGTGCGCAAAATGAGCAAATCTTACGGCAACTACATTGGCATTGACGAAAGCCCCAGCGATATTTTTGGCAAAGTCATGTCCATTTCCGATGAGCTCATGTGGACCTATTACGAATTGCTTTCTTCCCAATCCCTTGAAGAGATTGCTGACCTTAAGGCACAAGTGGAAAGTGGCTCCTTGCATCCCAAAATCGCCAAGGAAAATCTGGCCGAAGAAATGGTTTCTCGCTATCACAGCGAAGCAGAAGCCAAGGAAGCACGCCAAGGTTTCAACGCCGTTTTTGCCGGTGGCGGTGTGCCCGATGATGCCCCTTGCCATACCTGCCAGCACGGTGAAGACAGCACCCCTCCCGTATTCTTAGAAGCCGCCGGCCTTGTGAAATCCCGCGGTGAAGCTCGCCGCCTCATCAAGGAAAATGCCCTTTCCATTGATGATGTACGCTGCACCGACGCCCAGAGCCCCTTGGCGCAAGGTGAATACATCATTCGCCTTGGTAAAAAGCGTTTCTTACGTTTAACTGTGCAATAAGTTCATCGGTTGGTTTACTTTTTATGGGGGGGGAAAAACCTTTTTGAAAAAAGGTTCTTTCCCTCCCCCATACCCCCACCCTTTTCCAAAAACTTTTCATTATTCCGCAATACGGTACAGTTTGCGTTTTCAAAATAAAATTTCCATGAAAAAGGCCACATATATGTGGCCTTTTTCATGCTATAACTTCTTATTTTATACAGGCGAAAAGCCTTGCTTGGTTTGTGCCTGCATGCCGCCCATGCTGTTACGCACGGTACCGTGTCCATCCTTTTTCAACATGAGTGCCGCATCATAGGCGCGTAGCCCCGTATTACAAATGAGCACCACGGGGCGATCCTTGGGGATTTCTTGCAAGCGTGATTGCACCTCCTCCAAGGGAATGGAATGCCAATCTTCATGCTTTTCTTGTATGGCAGCACTGGCGGCCTTGGGTCTGGCATCCATAAAAAAGATATTATTCTCGGCGCGATTTTCCCAAAGCTGTACAAAATCTTGCGGCGTCAAAGGAGCCACACGATCTGCCAAAATATTATCGGCCACGTTGGCCACCACATTGACCACATCCATGGCAGAGGCCATGGGCGGCGTGTAGAGAATTTCAAGATTGGAAATATCATCCACCGTGGGTTTAGCCACTTGCAAGGCCACAGCCACGGCGTCCACGCGGGCTTTGAGCGCATCGGCCGCAGAACAAGCACCCTGCACACCCAGCACGCGACGTGTGGCCTTATCCACCACTAGCTCTAGACTCATCATGTGCTTTTCGGGGTAGAAATGTGCTCTGTCCAATTGCTCCACCGAAACGCTTATGGCATCAAAGCCTTCTTTTTGGGCTTGTTCCACTGTAAGACCTGCACCGCAAAAGCTTAAACCAAAGAGTTTCACACCCCAAGAGCCCACATAGCCTTTAAACACAGCATCACCGCCGGCGGCATTGGTGCCGATAACGCGCCCTTGCCTGTTGGCCATGGACCCCAAAGGAATATAACCCATCTTATCCGTGATGAGATTACGCACAGAAACGCAATCGCCACCGGCATAAATATTTGGGTCGGAAGTTTGCATTTTTTCATTCACTTCCACGGCACCGAAGGAAGTCACCGCAAGGCCGGCATCTTTAGCCAATTGCCCATTGGGCACAAAACCTGCCGCCACAATGACCACTTGCGCCTCAAGGGTGCGCTTATCTGTAACGACTCGGCAAACCTTGCCATTTTCACCTTCAAGACGGATAACTTGCTCGCCGGTGTACACATCCACTTGATTATCGCGGCAATCTTTTTCTGCCATGAGGGCCAAGGTGGGCGAAAGGGCTTGGGGTAAAAGCGTGGGTGCCATTTCCACCATGCTTGTTTCCACACCCCACATTTCCGTGAGGGATACGGCGCATTCTAAGCCAATGAAACCACCGCCAATGACTACGGCTTGGCTGATTTCGCCCTTTTCGCAGCCTTTGCGGATGGCTTCGGCCGCTTCCAAGCGAGTGACGGCAAAAACATTGCCAAGATCCGCCCCAGGCACGGGCAAGGTGCGCGGGGAAGCTCCCGTGGCCATGACCAGGGTGTCATAAGCAAGGCTTTCTTCTTTGCCGCTGACCACATCTTGCACAAGCACGGTTTTGGCTTCTTTATCTATGGAAAGGGCGCGAGTTTGAGTGCGCACGTTGACGCCTTTGAGCTCTTTAAAAAAAGTGGCGTCGCGTAAAGTGTGATAGGGTGTGGAGCGCAAATCATCTATATTATTGATTTCCCCAGAAAGATAAAAGGGAATACCGCAACCGCCATAGGAAATGAATACATTTTCATCGATGAGCGTCACCTCAGCAGTGGGATCTAAACGCTTACAACGACAGGCCGCCTTGGGCCCCAAGGCCACACCGCCAATGACAAGAACCTTTTTACTCATAGCTACTTTCTCCAGCTTTTTTATGCAAATTTCCCATGTTTTTCCTACCCCTTATCCAAACTTTGGCGCAATTGGCGTTTATCGCCCACGCGAATGGTGATGCGCTCTCTGTCCATATATTCCAACAGCGCAATGAGGTATTTGCGCGAAAGACCGTCTAGAATTTCTTTTAAACCTGCGGGATCCAAGTCATCATGGCTTTCAAACCATGTGCGCACCCTAGCCGCAATGTCCGCAATGACCGGAGCCGCATAGTAAAGCCCATCCTTCACGCGAACGAGCTGCTTTTCATCGCTGAGCATTTTCAGCACCGGTGCGGCCTTTTTGGCATCCACCTTGAGCTCTTCCAGCACATCCTTAAGATTGGGCGGCGTGAGCCCTGCCGCAGTGTGGGCCTGCAAAATCTTTTCTTTCAAGGCTTCCACATCGTCGCTGAGCTCCACCGAGTGCGAAGCTAGGCGCAACACATCGCCCTCCGCCACCAATACGCCACTGCGAAGGCAACGTTCAATGACAAGGTGCGCCAATTTGGGTCTTTGCTTGGGGCAAAGCACCCCGCGCGACATGCCGTTTTTCATAGGTTCGCGTTTATGGAAGGCCGCCGCTTGCTCTTGGCAAGCCAGCATCAATTGCGCCAACGCCTCACCAAAAATATAACGCCTTTCTTCCTTATCAAAGCACGTGACTTTGGCCCCTAGGCTCTGTAAAAGCTTTTCCAACTTTTTGGCATGCCCATTGGTGAGCACCATGAGCTCTGCAAAGGAAAGCCCTTCTATGCCTGCCAAGGCCAATTGACTGAGTACGCGCTGTTCAAAATTTTCCACGCCCTCCAATGCGTCCAAGCCCTGTAATAAGGCTAAACGTTGCTCAAAGTCTGCATCTTTGCGGCGTAAGGGTTGCGGCAAGGGATGCACCAACACGCCACCAGCCACAGTGCGCAAAGGAGAATAGGCGCGCACCACGCAACGATCCCCAAAAAGCCCCACCATGGGTTCTTGAAAGCGTATCTCCGTGAGAGCACTTTGACCGGGCTCCAGGCGATCCCTATCAAAGAAATATAAACGCGCCGCCACTTCGCGCGCACCGTGGTGAAAGTGCACTTCCGTTCTGGCTCGCAAAGCCCTGGGCGCAGAAGAAAGACAATGTAAATTCACCATCCAGCGCGTGGAAGGAAAAAGCGTATTGGGATGGGTCAACACAGAGCCGCGCATGACTTCGCCCACTTCCACATTGAGCACATTGAGCGCGCAACGCTGACCGGCTCCGGCATCTTCTGCCGCATGTCCATGCCATTGAATACTGCGGATTTTTGTCTCCACGCCGTCGGGCATGAACACAGCTTCATCGCCAAGGCTCACTTCGCCGGCAAGCAAAGTCCCCGTCACCACCGTGCCATGGCCTTTCATGGAAAAAACCCTGTCCACGGGCAAGCGGAACAAAGTACTTTCGCGGGAAGGTTTCATGGTTTTACTGCAGTGCACCACATGCTCACGCAGGGCATCAAGGCCTTGCTTGGTCAACGAGGACACGGGAAAAATGGGGGCATCTTCCAAAAAAGTGCCTTGTAAAAAGCCCTTCACATCTTCTTGCACCATGCCAAGCCATTCTTCGTCCACCATATCTATTTTGGTGAGAGCCACAAAGCCATGCTTAATGCCAAGCAAGGAGCAAATTTCCACATGTTCGCGGGTTTGCGGCATGACGCCTTCATCAGCAGCAATGATAAGCATAACAAAATCAATACCCGCCGCGCCGGCCACCATGTTTTTCACAAAGCGTTCATGGCCTGGCACATCCA
This sequence comes from uncultured Desulfovibrionaceae bacterium, assembly GCA_964370835.1. Lineage (GTDB taxonomy): Bacteria > Desulfobacterota > Desulfovibrionia > Desulfovibrionales > Desulfovibrionaceae > CAYJAD01. The sequence continues at coordinate 4,885 of CAYJLO010000053.1, read as the reverse complement.
CAATGCCCAGACGCTCGCCGTCGGGAAGTTCAAAGTGGGCAAAGCCCAATTCTATGGTGATACCGCGTCTTTTTTCTTCTTCAAGGCGGTCACAATCAATGCCGGTGAGGGCGCGCACCAAGGAAGTTTTTCCGTGGTCAATATGTCCTGCAGAGCCAAGAACCAATGGCATAATAACTACTCCTTTAAACCGCACTCACAATAATGCAAGCAATGCCTTACGCAAATGAGCCCAAAAGCGCATTTAACCACAGTAACGAGCCTTGTCTTGCCATGAAGGTCGGTATATACAAGGGCAATGTGGCAAGGAAAGCCGCATAAGTCAATGAACGCAGAAAATTTTTTGTCCACGCCAAAACAGGGAGCTTTGTATGAAAGTGATTCACGTTAGCACGCGCGCACGCTGTGAACTTGTAGACATTACTAGCCAGGTGCAAAACCTCATGCACAGCCAAAAGAGCTGGCAAAAGGGTGCCTTGCTTTTGTATTCGCCTCACACCACCTGTGGCCTCACCATCAATGAAGGGGCAGATCCCGACGTGGCTCGCGACATGAACAACTTCTTTTCGGAAATGGTGCCGGAGCATCATAATTTTCGCCATGCCGAGGGCAATAGCGATGCCCACATTAAAACCAGCCTGTTTGGCCCTTCTCTCATGCTCATTGTGGAAGATGGTCGCGTGCAATTGGGCACATGGCAGCATATTTATCTGTGCGAAGGCGATGGGCCAAGATCTCGCAAAATCTGGGCGCAATTTTTAGGAGCTTAAGTCCCACATGTCTGAGCTCCCTCAAGCCCCAGCCACACCGCCACACAACAAGCCTGCCGCCAAGGATGCCAAGGGCACGGCGTGGATTCTCCATATAGATATGGACGCTTTTTATGCCTCCGTGGAGCAAATGGATAATCCGGATTTGCGCGGTAAGCCCGTGGCTGTGGGCACCGATTGCACCCGCGGCGTGCTCAGTGCCGCATCCTACGAAGCGCGAAAGTTTGGCGTACGCTCGGCCATGCCCTCGGGTATGGCAAAAAAGCTGTGCCCGCAGCTTATTTTTATGCCGGGGCGCATGGGCCGTTATAAAGAAATATCTCAAAATATCATGCGCACCTTGGAGGATTTTTCCCCCGTGGTGGAACCTGCTTCCATTGATGAGGCCTATGTGGACGCCGAAGGCTTAGAGCGTCTTTTTGGCCCCATTGAAGAGCTTTGTCGGCAAATTCAAGAAAGCATCTACACCGTCACCGGAGGCCTTACCTGCTCCGTGGGAGCCGCGCCCAAGAAATTTTTGGCAAAAATCGCCTCGGATATACATAAACCCCACGGCATTTATGTATTGCATCCACACCAAGTACCGCATTTTTTGCAGACACTGCCCTTGCAAAAAATCCCCGGCGTGGGAAAGAAATTTCTCACAGAATTACAAAAGCTTGGTGTGCGCCATGGGGGCGATGTGCAACGCTTTCCGCAAGAATTTTGGCATAGGCGTTTTGGCAAGGCAGGGGAAATGCTCTGGCGTCGCGCCCATGGAGAAGATGGCGCCAAGGTTGTGCCCTTCACGGAGCCCAAGAGCGAAAGCAGTGAAGTGACCTTTCATCAAGACAGTTTGGATAGGAATTTCTTACAAAAAAACCTCTTGGCGCAGGCCGAGCGCGTGGGGGCTTCTTTGCGCAAACAGGGACTCAGCGGACGCACCATTACCCTTAAGGTGAAGTTTTCTGATTTTACACAAGTGACACGCTCACGCACCCTGCCCCAAAGTACGCAGGGCACACAATGCATTTTTGCCACGGCCTGTGAATTGCTGGAGATGCTCGAACTGCCCCAAAAGGTGCGGCTCATAGGCCTTGGGGTGTCTAATTTTCACGATGGGCCGGAGCAAGGTTTGCTCTATCAAGCCAACAATGCCAACAACTCGCAAAAGCAAGATAAGTTGGACTCGGCGCTTGATGCCTTGCGTCATAAATTTGGCCACGAAGCCATTGTGCGCGGGCGTTTGTTTTCAGGCAAAAAGGATATAAATTAGCAATAAAAAACACATTGCACTGCCAAAAAACATCTTCTTCTCCTTACTAGTTAAACCTACATTGCGGCAACTTCTCTTTAATGGGATATATGTTGCCGCAACTAAAGTTTTTTGGAAGGGGGGTCTGGGGGGAAACCTTTTCTTCAGAAAAGGTTTCCCCCCAGTGAACTACGATAGTATTCTACATATATCCCTCCAGCCCTTGCGCAAAGCCTAAAAAGATAGTTGCCCTCACTAGCCCCCTCGTATACACTGCCCTAGCAAAAACTTTAGGGAGACATTATGATTACAGCCGACCTGCACACCCACACCCTATACTCACATGGGCAAGACACACCTGCCGCCATGTGGGCCTCTGCCCAGCAAAAGGGCATTACGCTCATGGGTTTTTCTGAGCACTCTCCGCGCCCCACCAACTATACCTATAGTAATGAATATCGCGACAAGCTCTCCAGAATGTTTCCGCAATATGTGGCCGAAGTGCAAGAGCTGAAAGCCAAATTCCCCGGTCAAGTATTGCTGGGCATAGAAATGGATTGGATGGAAAAAGAAGAAGCTTTCATCAAAGAAGCATTAAGTGCCTATCCCTTTGATTATGTCATCGGTTCGGTGCACTTTTTGGACACATGGGGCTATGACGACCTTTCTTCCGATTGGATGAGCCTGAAAAAAAATCATTGCAATGAGCATTATGAGCACTACTTCAAGACCCTGCGCCGCATGGCAGAAAGCGGGCTCTTTAATATTGCCGCGCATTTAGATCTCATTAAAATTTTCTCCATTGACCAATTTCGTGAATGGATTGCCCAGCGTGATTCCCTCATCTTGGTGGCAGAAGCCCTACAAGCCATGATGCTCAACGGCGTGGCGCTGGAAGTTTCTTCGGCGGGATTGCGCAAAATGTGCCAAGAAATCTACCCTGGCCCCATGATCATGTCCCTTGCCAAAGAGTTGCATGTGCCCATTACCTTTGCTTCCGATGCACATAGCGTGAACGATGTGGCGGCGGATTTTGATAAGCTTGCAGCCTACGCCCGCTCCTATGGCTATGACCATTCGGTGTATTTTTGTAACAATGTCATGCATCGCATAGCTTTTTAATAGTACGCTCCATGTCTGAAAAACTTATTTCCTTACGTCATGCTCATGTATCTTACGGTCATGGGCAAGCACAACGTACCGTATTGCAGGATGTGAATTTCACCCTATATAAAGGGCGTCACTGCGCCATCATGGGGGCCAATGGAGCCGGAAAATCCACCCTGCTCAAGCTTTTTCGCGGAGAAATTTGGGCCGATGGCGCCGCGGAAAATGTGCATGCCAAGCCCATCACATGGTATGTACAGGGCGCGGCCGAAACCTCCCCCATCATGGGGAAAAGTATCACAGCCTTGGTATCTGCCGCAGGACAAGAGCGTTATGTGCGCCATGAGTGGCGTCTCAGCGGTGAAGATATCTTGCTCACGGCTTTTAGCGATGGCGAATTGCTTTTTTTCATTCCAGAACAAAAACAAAAGGACGCCGTGCGCGCCATGGCTCAGCAATTAAACTGTAGCCATCTCTTGCGACAAGAGGCCTGCACCCTCTCCCAAGGGCAATTACGCATGCTCATGCTGGGACGTGCCCTTTTGCGCTCGCCGCAAATTTTGCTTTTGGATGAATATTTGGAAGGCCTAGACCGCACTTCACGCGAGCTCATTAGCAAGGCCTTGGAAAAATGTGACGCCACCCTTATTTTCACAGGGCACAGACCGCATATGCTGCCTTCTTTCATAAAGGAACACTACCTGTTACACAATGGAACCCTCACAGCCCAAGTACCACAAGAACCTGCACATGAAGCCCTCATGGCCACATCTGCAAAGCCTGTGGTCAAAACCACGCCACCAAGCAAGACCACACAGCCAAGCAAAGCCATACATATGCATGTGGAAGATGCCACTGTTTTCATTGACAGAAAGCCCCTTTTACATGACATCACATGGACATGGCACCTAGGGCAACATTGGTTTTTGCACGGCGTCAATGGCAGTGGAAAATCCACATTTTTACGCCTATTAGCCAGCGATGAATACGCCGCATGGGGCGGAACCATGCAACACTATTGCCTAAAAAATCCCAACTCTCCAGAGCTTTTGCAAGATAGAGCCAGCATTGCACAAAGGGTTCGTCTCATCAGTGACAAAGAGCAAATGACCTATGGCTATGATGTGAGCGGCCTACAGCTGATTTTATCCGGTCTTGATTTGGTGCAAGGCCAGTATCGCCACTACAGCGAACAAGAAGAAGCCAAAGCCTTGGCTCTTTTGCAAGAGGTGGACTTGTCAAAGCTTGCCACGGCACGTATACGCCATCTTTCCACCGGACAATTGCGCCGTTTATTGCTAGCCCGAGCCTTCATGGGACAGCCACAAGTGCTTTTACTGGATGAGCCTTTTTCCGGTTTAGACATGCTTTCCTATGGTCACATGCGCCGCATGCTCGAACATATGAGCACCCACGTGGGGCTTTTATTGGTGTCCCATTACGAAGAGGACACCCTTAACTGCATAAATTGCGAAGCCATCATGGAAAATGGCCAATTGCGCGTTTTGCGCCAAGATGCCTAAAAAATGTTATTTTTCAAAAGAGAAGAAAAATTTTTCGAGAAAAGTGAAAATTTTTTTCTTGGTGCCCCTAGACGAAATGCCAAGGCGAATTATTTTTCTTCCTGTGAGCGGCGCAAGTCGCACTGTTAAAGCTTAGAGCAAGCCCCCACATGAAGGATGTCAGCTTGCTGTGAGCACAAAGAACCAAAAAACCCGCAAGGGTATTTTATATATGTGATGATTTCCGAGGAGGAATTTTTTATGTCTAAGAT